>JAEZDC010000016.1 GCA_023429825.1 Bacteroidota bacterium
TTTCAACAGCATCCTCTCTAACTTCCGAACCCAGTACCTATTGATGAAGTGAATATCAAGGAGCCGGAGAAGAAGGAAGCTGCCGATACGAAAAAAACAAAAACGAGCAAGCCATTAAGTTGGCTGCAGATACTTTGGATCAGCTTAGGCCTGATCGCATTCTTTGTTGCATTGCTTTTTGCCATGCCATCATTGATATGGGCATATTTAAATAGAAAGGCGAAACGAGAAGGCGCACCAAAAGAAAAAGCTTACGATGTTCATCGGGCAACTATGTTTTATTTGAACCAGCTAGGTTACCCGAGAAATAATAAGGGGCCTTTTGATCATGCGAAGAATATCGATGCACAATTCGGTACAAGGTTAATTGCCTTTACTAACGTTTACCAGAAAACAAAATACAGTACACAACCATTGACGGATTATGAAGAAAGCGTGGTAAATACTTTTTATCAGCCATTCATTTCTTCGGTGAAAAAGCAAGTGCCTCACAAACGAAGACAATCGAAATTCTTAAACATATATAACACTATTCATTTCTTCACACAACCAAAAACGGATCAATAAATGGAGCAAGCAATACAAATTGAGCAGGCTTTACATAATATCCAGAAGCTTACTGAGAATATCGAAAAGGTTATCAGGGGTAAGCGAGACCAGATTCAATTCATCTTAACTGCATTGTTGGCTAAGGGACATATATTGATAGAAGATAATCCAGGAACCGGGAAAACGGTGATGGCTAAAACGCTTGCACATAGTATTTCTGGCAGAGGTGATGATGGTGGCGTATTGTTTAAGAGAATTCAGTTCACACCTGATCTATTGCCGATGGATCTTATCGGCTCACACATATTTGATGATGTGAAGAAGGAATTCATTTTCAAAAGAGGTCCGCTGTTTTGTAATGTGTTACTGGCTGATGAGATCAACAGGGCATCGCCTAAAGTACAATCCGCTTTGCTTGAGTGTATGGCAGAGCACCAGATAACGGTTGGTGAAGTGACTTATCCGCTTGAGAAAATGTTTTTCACTATCGCTACACAGAACCCGGTGGAGATGGAAGGGACTTACCCTTTACCTGCAGCACAACTGGATCGTTTCTTTCTGAAAATCTATTTCGGATATGTTGATGAAGCAACGGAACTGGATATTTATAAAGATTATCTCGGCATACAAAACAATCTCAACAACATTCAGCAAGTATTAAGCATGAACGAGATCCTCTTTTTGCAGGAACAGGCTGAAGAGGTATTCATACATGAAGAAATAATAACTGCAGTTAGAAACATTATTTGGGAAACAAGAAAGCACAGTGATATTGTCTTGGGAGCTTCAACGAGAAGTGGTATTACTTTCCTCAAATGTCTAAAAGCATTGGCCCTGGTTAATGGAAGAACATATGTTACCGAAGATGATCTGCAGAAAATAACAGTTCCTGTTTTAGATCACAGGTTGATCTATCGAAATAAAGAAGCAAAACAGAAAGCGCTAGCGGGTATCTTGGATAAAGAGATGGACAGATTAAGTAAACTGAAACTGAATAGTTAGATGAATCGATTTCTCGCATATTGTATTTGCCTGTTCTTGTCTTTTTTGACGAAAGATCTTGTTGCCCAAAGGAGCAAGGAAGCAATTCGTTACGAGATCGATGCCAAACGAATGGGCGTAAACATGTACGACCAGGAAGCATTATACAGTAGCAGGGAGTTCATCAGGCTAGATAGCACTTATTATGTTGGATACCTTTTGCAGGGACTGTATTTCTTTGAAAAGAGCAGTGACTATCTTGGTTTTAAGAATTCAATCAACTCATTACGGAGATCACTTAACCTGATTGAGAAAGATTTCAGGCCTATCATTCAAAATATCTTCGCATCTCCCCCATCTGATTTCAATGTGTATGGAAGGTATAATGATCTTTTAACGATCGCTGCCACGATGAAGGAAGCATATGAAAATATCGAGATGGCTGATTCTGTTATTTGGATCATCAATAAAATTGAATCGTATAAATTTCCGGAAGACCGGTTACATTTTACTACAGCTAAAGCATGGACGTACCATAGAAATAGATTCTATACCAGTGAAAAATATTCCTTTCTTAAGAACAGTATTGCAGAGAATGAGAAAATGGCAATACAATTCTGCCACCAGGCAATGAATAAGACTGCAAATCCAAATGATCTTTTTAGTTTCTCTACGGATAATTTATATGCCTATCATAACCTGTCGATTATTCATGCTTATTTAAAGAATTACGATAGCAGTGAATATTATTACCAGCAGTTACAACAAAGCGGTGCTATGTCTTATAACAACTATGGATTGCTGCAACAAGAGTTGGGAAACTTTGGAATGGCGAAGCAATATATACAGAGAAGTTTGGGGGGATATAATAAACATTTGCAGGAACCAGTGTATTATATTCCTATGCTGGAAGTCTATTCCGGTAAGTTGAGGCAAGCGATAAATCTTACTAAAACAACTATTACTCAAAATGGATCTACGCCCGGATTTGGATGGTATAATCTGAGTTTAGCAAGAAGTTACCTGTATAATGGGCAATTGGATAGCAGCGAATATGCCTTAGATAAGGCAGCTAATTTTAAAGAGCTGCATATAGGCACTACGCTTACTCAAACACAGTATGATCTAACTATTAATCTTCTGGAGCTCCAGTTGACTGAGAAAAAGATCCAGCTGATCAAATTTCAGAATAAGGGATGGTGGTACTCTCCTTCTGCACTTTATGATATAGCATCTTTAAAAGTGGAGAAGATGTTGTTGCAATATGTTTTGGTCAACCAGTTAATGAATAACCCTGAGAGAGACAGGTTAGTGTATGATCTTTTTTGCAGCGAATCAACCACCACTTTTGACGAAGCATATTTTTTGATCAAAGATTTTAGTGTACCGTACTTCATCAAGAAATATAAGGCCTACCAGCAAAATGATCCGAGAGCGAATGTGAAACGCTACTTCCGACTGTTTGAAGCAAAGCTAGAACTGGAGGATGGAGATGAAGAAGATGCTGCGGAGTTGTTTGAGAACATATTTACCGGAGAAGCTGTTGATACGGAAGCCGAAAAATTATTCCTGGGAAGATTATTTGAAGGAATGTCTGTGGCTTATGATGAGGATGGTAATGATGAAAAATCTAGACGCTTCGCTAACGAGCTCTTAGAGACTTACCCGCAATTGATCCCATTTTCAGGAATTAAAATGCGAATGAAATTAGTTAGTACCGGATTAAATGATGATGTTACAGAAGAAGTTATTGATGAGCTTAAAAAATGCCGCATCAAATGGGTGGAAGAAAATAATACTGCCTTAGTTCAAATCAATTTTGCGAAGGGTAGTAAATATGAGGCGACGATCAATGTAAGAAGTGCTTCAGGGCGTGTGATTGTAAATAATGAGAAGATATTGTTTAAGGAGAATGATGAAGGTGTAGGAAGTGAAATAGCTGTAAGGCTATTCGGTAAAAGTGGATCGATGGTCTTTGAGAAAGCTGAAAGCTATAGTAAAGAATGATTTTTGAAGGAACGTCCTTCAATTACTGAGAGAAACTCTTTCCTGGTTACCATATTCTTTAATGATTCCAAATGTCTTTCATGATGCATATCAGTACCCAGGAAACTCACCATATCCGCCTTAAGCAATCTTTCAGCTACCTTCTTTGCAGGTTTACCATAGTAGCCAGAGAGTGAAAGCAAGTTCACTTGTAATAGACAACCAATATCTATTAATCGTTCGTATTGATCAAATTGATGGTGATAATAATTGTATCGCTCAGGATGTGCCAGCACAGGTTGAATATCCATCATTTTAAGATCAAAAATTATCTTATCAAAATTGGGGGAGGAAAACATATAGCTCATTTCTACAAGAAGGTAACGTTTACCAAAAACAAGAAGGTTATTTTTATCTCGCATCAGCGTTTCAAAATGGATATCGATCATATACTCGGCTGCTGCTTCAAGTTGTATTTTACTTCCTGCTTTACTTAACTCTCTACGTACCAGATCCAGTTTAGGCAAAATAGTATTCTTGGAATTTTTATATACATCTGCAAGAATATGTGGAGTACAAATGAGTTTTGAATAACCCATTATTTCAAGCTGGTAAATGAATTCCAGAGATTGATGAATGTCTTGTACACCATCATCTAAGCCTGGCAAAAGATGAGAGTGCACATCGGCACCTAAAAAAGAAAGATCAGGAGCTTTATTTCCTGATCTAGAAAAGAAGTTAAACATATTCAGAGATACCTATCCATTTACAACCCTGGAAGGATAAATGCTTCCATCAATGGTTTCGTATATAGAATTATTGCTGATGTATTCAGGAACGATCCGCTTCATTTGACGCACCACTTCTTCATCATTGTTTTCTAAGGAGAGCTCAATCAAACGTTTTATGCTTTTAAATATTCTCTCAAAATCGTATTCAATAACCCTGGCGATCAAAATTTTTCGATGATGGGTTGGAATCACTTCTTCTTCTTTGTTTAATAATTCTTCATAGAGTTTCTCACCGGGTCTCAACCCTGTAAACCTGATATCAATATCCTTTCCAGGTATTAAACCTGCTAACCTTATCATCTTCTTAGCGAGATCAAGAATCTTTATAGGTTCACCCATATCAAACAAAAACACTTCACCTCCGTCTCCCATTGTCACAGCTTCCAAAACCAGCGAGCATGCTTCTGGAATTGTCATGAAATATCGAATAATATCAGGATGCGTCACTGTTATAGGTCCGCCATCTGAAATTTGCTCTTTAAACCTAGGTACAACAGAACCAGTAGAACCTAAAACATTCCCAAACCTTGTTGTGATGAATTTCGTTTTGCGTTTTTGTCCTGGCAGCGTATGAATGTTATCAGCAGTAAGAGTTGGTATTCCATCTAAGTTCTGAAGACTTTGACAATATATTTCAGCGATCCGTTTAGAAGCACCCATTACATTGGTTGGATTGATAGCTTTATCTGTAGATATAAACAAGAATTTTTCTACATTAAATTGCTCTGATAAATCAGCAAGGATCTTTGTACCTAATACATTATTCCGAATAGCTTCAGAAGGGTGGGCTTCCATCATTGGCACGTGCTTGTAAGCAGCTGCATGAAACACTACTTGGGGTTGGTACGTACTAAATAAGGTATGCATTGATCCTGCATCTTTTATATCTCCCAGATAAAAACGGAGCGTATTACCTAAATTAAACTTCTGCTGTAATTCATATTCGAGTTCATACAAACCCGTTTCGGTCTGGTCGCAAATCACAAGGGATTCAGGGTAGATTGAAGCCACTTGTCTTGCAAGCTCCTGCCCGATAGAGCCCGCTGCGCCAGTTATAAGCACTCTTTTATTCCGGAGGGTATTGATTACATGCTCATTATTTAAATTTATTTGTGGACGGCCAAGTAATTCATCAATATTTACCTCTTTGATCTGGCTCAAATTAAGTTGACCATGCACCCACTCCCGCATTGGAGGAATGTTCATCACCCTCACATTATATTCAAGACAGTAATCAACAATTTTATTTTTCCTGGAGAGCTCGATGTCTTGCTTAGCAAAGAATAAAGTTTTAATCTGCCAAGGTTTAATCAGGCTTTTCACCTGGTTAAAGCTAAATATCTTAACATTATCGATAGTCTTTCCTACAACTTTCTCATCATCATCTATAAATGCAATTACTTTATAACGGTTATTAGATGTTTGTTCTATGGTTTTCTTTAAAGCAGAGCCGCTCATTTCGGCACCGTATATTAAAACATTTACAATTTCTTCCTGATCGACATTAACCATATAAAAGTGCTTTACAAGTAGTCTATAGCCAAAAATCAGAAATGATGTAGTAAAGAAATGAATAAGTAAAACAGAGAGAGGCACGATAGAATACGACCATATCAGAAGAGATGCTATGCATATAACTAATACAATAAAGAAAGAATAAAAGACTGCAGAGATGCTTCTGAATGCCTCCTGAAGGCCGGAAAAACGGATTATCCCATGATAAGTTTTGAAAATATAAAACAGGATTGCATTAATGAAGGTTATTAAGAAGAGATCATCATATATATTGGCCTTTGAAAATTGTTGAAGATCAAAATTGAACCGTAAACAATTTGCAAAAATTATTGACAGGCTACAAATGGTGATGTCTAAAAGAAAAATCAACCACTTGGGCGCAATCTGGTTCTGAAGTAAATTTTCTCTAAAATTTTTCACCTCTCTACTGGTATTGGTTCAAAAAGGTATTCATTTTAAGTAGTAACAAAACTGACGTGAATAAATAAGCTGATTTATAATTCTTTATGCACTTATTCATCCCTTTAGCGAAATTAATATAGTTCTTTTTATAATTTTAAAATACTCACTTAAACTCTTATTAGAAATATATAGCTTATTAAGCTCTATTTTTCTGGGAATAATCTTCTCAATATAAAATTTTTCAGGATCAGGAGTTGTAGCTAATAGGTCGCTTTCATTCCGGAATGCAATAGAAGCTCTATCTGTAATACCGGGTAAAACTTTCAAGACTTTTTTTTGCTCAACTGAATATAGCTCCACATATTTTCTAAGTTCCGGCCGAGGTCCTACTATACTCATTTCTCCTTTTAAAACATTGATCAACTGCGGAAGTTCATCCAACTTGAATCGCCTAAGGAAATATCCCACTACTGTTATCCGGTCGTCTCTCCCTCCTATTGTTAATGACCTTTTTTTATCAGCGTCAACTTTCATGCTTCTAAACTTTATTAACTTAAAGTCCTGCTCATCCTTACCTACCCTGTATTGTACGTAGAATACCGGACCTTTGGATGTGATTTTGATAAAAAAAGCAATAATTATAAAAAGGGGTAAAAGAACGATAAGCCCTATGAATGAAAAAAGAACATCAAAAAAACGGGTACTATCCATTCAAAACCTCATTTACTGCTCCTTTAACTGCTTTAACGACATATTCTAGTTGAATATTGTTGAGACCAGGATAAACAGGCAATGATATTTCATTACAATACATAGCGTACGCAGTAGGAAAATCAGTTATATGTGAGCCTTTATCCTTAAATACGGTCAACATAGGAAGCGGGATAAAATGAACGTTGACAGCAACACCTTCTTCTGTTATTCTTTCAATGATTTTATCACGTTCGGTCTCTGTGGCATTCTTTATTCTTAATGGATAAATATGGCAGCTTGAGTGGCTAGTTTCGACAGCATATTGAGGTTGAATAGCCCAAGGTTGCTTTAAGAAGAAATCATTATAAAAATGAAAGATTTCTTTCCTACTATCTAATAACTGATCATATCTTCTAATTTGTGCAAGCCCTATGGCAGCACATACGTCCGGCATATTTATTTTAAACCCGGGATAAACGATATCATATTTCCACCCCCCTGCGGTTGTTTTAGTAAATGCATCTTTAGTTTGTCCATTTAGTGTCCATAATCTAAGTGTGTTATACACCTGCTTGTTATCAAAGAGAGTCGGTAAGTTTAAAACTACCGCGCCACCTTCAGCTGTAGTAATATTCTTAACTGCATGAAAAGAAAAGACTGTAATATCTGCAAGTGACCCCGTTCTACTATCCTTATAAACTGCTCCGAAAGAATGAGCAGCATCAGACAGAATCAAAACTCGTCCAAGTTTAAGTTGTGCTTCTGTCTCAGGATGAAACTTGCTTTTGATCACTGGATTATTTACTATTTTATAAATTTCATCATAGTCACAAGGCCATCCTGCTATATCTACCGGAATTATCACCTTGGTTTTATTAGTGATAGCTCTTTCAATATGCTGTAATGAGATATTGAAATCTTCATCGATATCAACTAATATTGGGATACCTCCTGCATGTATCACTGCCAGAGCAGTAGCACAATAAGTATAAGCAGGGATGATGACTTCATCACCTTGTTTTATTCCAAACCAGTGCAATGCAAGCATCAAACCAGAGGTTGCTGAGTTTACACAAAGAGCAGCTTCTGCTGAGGTGTATTTGCATAATTCCTGCTCTAACGCCTTTACTTTAGGCCCCGTCGTAATCCAGCCACTTTCAAGGGATTCAATCACTTCTCTTTTTACCGTTTCATCTATATATGGAGGAGAAAAAGGGATTTTCATTTTGCATTTGTTTTTCCTCGTACGAAACCGTTGATTGTTCCCCATCCATAAATAAAATGGAACAAAAAGAAAATAAATGGTAAACAAAGTTTTCGAAGATCAGATGAATACATATAAGATCTTATACTAGCTAATATTCCCGCCAATATATGCACTGCCACAACTCCTATCATTAAATACCAGCACCAAAAAGTGTTGAGAAATATACTTTCTAAGCAACCTAGTATAGCTAAAGCAACTAGAGTGACTGAGAAAACAAAAGGTGTGATATGATGTATTCTCATAGATTCCGGATGACCTTTTAAACTTATTGCATTCCAAAAGCCTGTTCGATATGCATGTTTAAAAAGTTTGTTCAAAGTTGCAGGGGGATGATAATAACATTTCGTTTTCCAGGTGCAATAAAGCTTATGACCTGCATTTAGAAGACGTTGATTCATATCATTATCCTGGTTTCTTTCCAAGGTAACGTTATAACCTCCTAAATCTAAAAGTGGCTGCTTTTTGAACACCGGGAAGTTTACCGAAAACGTATATCCTTCTTTCATTGTACGAAAGGATAATCTTGAAACCCCAAATGTGCTTAACATAACCCACTCACTTACTTTGCTTCCAAATCTATCGAAAGCTGATCTGGTTATTACTCTCCCTGTACACCCCACAGAGCCAGAAGCTTCTAATTCTTCAAGGCAGGCTTGAATATAATTTGAATCATATTTTGTATGAGCGCCTAAGAGTGCAATGTATTCTCCTTTCGCAGCAGTTAATCCAATATTAAATGCATAAGGAGTTTTTCTTTTGGGATTATCAATGAGCTTGATGCCATAGTCTGTCCCGGCAAATTTTTTAACTATATCTCTTGTACCATCAGATGATCCGCCATCAATGATCAAAATCTCGATTTCAAAATTATCATGTTGCTGACTGAGAAAACTCTCTATTGTTTGCTTTATATAATGTTCTTCGTTTAACGTTGGGCAAATTACAGAAACGGTTTTCATCAGATATTCTTAGCCTTGCTTTTAATATGAGTGACTACTTCAATTGCTTTGCTGATTCATAGATTTTCTCAATGATCTCAACTGTCTTCATAGCTTCGAAGGAACTTGCTGCGATCGAACTATTGTTTTTCAGAACATCAATAAGGTTTGCATATACTTTATCATGATTAGACATAGAGCCGAGATAAGTGCCGTATTCATTAGCTCTATTGCCTTCAGGCAGGTTCTCTATTTTATAATCTTTGATATTTTGATATTCCAATTCATTCAGGTACTCACCCCCGATCTTGACTGTCCCATTTTCAGCAAAGAGAGTCAATGATCCTTCCATATTTTTATTATAGCTATTAACAGTATAATTGATCGTACCAATTGCCCCTGTATTAAACTCCAGAATAATAGCACCTGTATCTTCGAATTCGATAATACCTTCATGAGCAAAATTCCTGGTTAACGTATAAGCCCTTTTTACATCGCCAGCCATCCAATATATAAGATCAATGAAGTGGCTAAATTGGGTAAACAAGGTACCGCCGTCCAATTCTGCAGTTCCTTTCCAGGAATCTTTATAATAATCCGCATTCCTATTCCAAAAACAGTTCAACTGTATGCTATATATTTTGCCTAGTATTCCTTTATCTAATATGTCTTTTACTGCAACAACAGGAGGGTTAAAGCGGTTTTGTTTGATTGCAAACAAGCGCCTATTATACATTTCCGCTGTTTTGATCATCTCGCCACAATCGCTTGCCTTTATTGCTAAAGGCTTTTCACACAAAACATGAAAACCAGCTTTTAAAGATTTTATCGAATGTTCTGCATGCAGACCATTGGGAGTACAGATAGTGACTACATCAATATCTTTTTTCTGGGCTAATAAGTCGTCAACAGAATAATAAGCACTTGCTCCATATTTTAAAGCTATATCGTTAGCTTTTTCTTTTATCACATCACATACAGCTACTAGTATTCCAAAGTTGTCGATATGTTCCGCATGCCGTTGCGCAATTCTTCCGCAACCTATAATCGCAAATCGAATTTTACTCATCCAGTTCAGTTAGTACTAAGTGTTTCAAATATATAGTTCCATTTTTCAAGAACAGGGCCTTCACCAAACTGCCTTGAGAATTTATACCCTTCTTCAGCAATAGACTTTCCTTTTGCTGAATTCTCAATAATGCTGGTAATTTTATCAGCCATCTCCTGATCATTATCCAACTCCACCAATAATCCATTAAAGTTTTGCCGTACTAAGAATGGGATCCCGCCTGTATTCACAGAGATAACAGGTAATCCTAAACACATCATTTCAATAACAGAAACAGGCGCATTATCGATTTTGTTAGTACAGATATAAATATCACATTCAGATGCATATTTATTTTTCTGTTGAATATCTATGTATCCAGGAAACTCAATTTTATCAACTACTCCAAGATTACTCGCTAATTGTTTAACTGAAGATAAAGAGCCATTATCAAATCCGGCCATCACCATTTTGAATTCCGGAAACCTTTTAGAAAGAATGGCAGCCACTCTAACAGCCATTTCAGGATTGTAGATTTTTTCAAAAGTTCGCATCCATAAAAGGCAAGGCCTAAAATTTTCTTTGGGATGAAAAATATACTCGTTCAAATTGAGCACATTTTCAATTTCTACACTTTCAAATCCATGCTGCTTTAATGTTTCCTGTAAAAAACCAGACGGGCAAACAATTTTATCGGCTCTCTTCAATATTTTATAATATCTCCCAGGATTTAATCTCATCTTCTGAGGAATTGATCCGCCATGTACAATAAGAACTGTTTTCTTTTTCAACCATTTTAAAATTCTACTGCTAATATCAGCCCAGATAAAGCTATTGTAACCACCATAAATCGGCAACACAGCAATATTGTATTCTTTTCTCCTTCTTAGAATAACATTAATCGTTTCTAAAAAACGCTGCACCTTTTTAATCTTATCAGAAACTTTAAGAACAGCATATCCATTTTTGCTAAGAAGTTCAGCCAACTGATCAGCTGCTGTACGAATGGTGGTAGCTCTGTTTTTCTCCGAAAGAAATAACCCAATGATCAAAATACCTTTCACATTACTCATAAAGACTTAACCTTAGATATCACCGCTTTAAACTTACCGTTATTGCCCACAGGTATTTGCTTTACTTCATTAATTTGAAGATGTATCTTTCCGAGTTGGCTTTCTAATCTCTTTTTGATACTTTCTCTTTCATCGTTTGTTAACCCATCTGTTTCTACATTAACTGTAAAATCGTGAAGAGAATCTTGTACAACCTGCGCTCGCATAACATTTGGAAGATCCAGGAAAACGCCGTGAAATCTTACCATCTGTCTTCCATCTGCACCTACAACGACCTCTTCATTTCTTCCAATGATCTCTTCTACAACCGGAAAGTTTCGTCCGCACTTTGCTGTTTGATCTTTTGCGAGCTTTACCCTATCTCCTATTCTATACCTGATCAAGGGCTGATCGAAATTTAAAAAACCAGTACATACAAGTTCGCCTTCCTCTCCCGGTAAAGCATGAGTCCCATCACCTTTAATAACTTCTACTATCGCACAATCAGGGCTTATCAAAAGTTGGCCATATTCATTCTCTGATATCAGACCCCACCACTCCACACCACTCCATGCATCATAAACTTTGCACTGATAAACATCCATTAATACCTTTCGCATTTCATTAGTCAGTTTTTCGCTAGAGGTTAGTACCGCTTTCATCTTTGGAGGCACAAGGCCTGATTCACGAAAGTATTTTGCAAGGATGTAATTGGATGTTGCATATCCAACAATATAAGCTGGCTTGTATTTGCGGAGTCCTTCAAAGTAATTCTCAGCATTCGTTTTTGAAAGATGGTAAGCTGAAAAATATAATTGCTTTTCAAAGAAATTATACCGGTAATACGGTGGATTTGCGTCTGCTGTTGGAACTATTCGCCTGCCACCTATCATTGCCCTGGAATCAGTATATTTTATTCCTGCCCAGTTTCTAACTCTAGCTTCATAAATAGCAGAAATCTTCTGGTGTGTTTTTAAAGAAAAAAGAATATTTACAGGTGTGCCTGTACTGCCACTACTTGAAAAAAAAGTGCCTCCAGGTTCCCTTTCACTTGAAATAAGATCAGTTTTTCCTAACCGTCGTAATGTATTTTTTTCCAGCAAGGGAATTGTCTTCAGATCAGATAGTTCAAAAGCTTTCAATTTAGCCGGATTTAACCCGCTAGAGTCGAATAATTGTTTATAATAAGAAACTGTATTATAACTATGTACCAAAAGATCACGTAATTGCTGAACCTGGTATAGTTCCCACTGTTGCTTACTGAATGATTCTCGCTTTTTAAATTCAACAAGCTCCTGTTTGAAAATTCCTCCGAACCTTCTTCTTTGCCAGTGATAGCCAAAAACTGAAATGGCAAAATTTTGCAATTGCACGGGCAAATAAGGATATACTTTTTGCTGAAAAAAAATCATAGATGCTTCTGCATTATAAAATTTTCCTTGTCTTCCTTAGATATCTGCCAATTTGATGCTTTGTAAGCGTTTATAGCCTGAGCATTATTTTTTCTAACTGATAGAATAAGCTCATTCCGTTTGAACCGCATTGCAGCCTTTTCAAATTCCTTAAGTAGCAATTTTGATAGGCCTTTACCCTGATGGTTCGGATCAACTCCAATAACAACCAAACCTACAACAGGATGAAATGTTGATGTTCCACTTGAGCTATATTTCCGCCTTAGAATTTTCTGTAAGATATTTTTCCAGATGAAAGGATAATACCTTCTTACTTCCTGATGAAATAAAAGCAATGGTTTTCTTAAAAGTGATATTACTGCTTCATTGAAAGCGTATTGAAGCATCCCACTGCTTGAGCCATCTCCCACTTTCACAGCTGCATGTCCTCCGCAAAAACCAATAATTCTGTCATTCTCGGCAATATGAATCATAAACCGATTGTCTGCAGAGAAAAACCAGGACAAAGATTTCGCAAGATATTTTTTTCCAAGACGCGTTGACAATGACGCAGGAAAGCATCGCATATAACATTCGGCGATTGCATAAACATCTTTATGCGTACTGGATTCTATTAACAGCATCTGCTTTCTTTCTTTTTATTAAGGAAGGCATACCCACTGCCATCATCAAAATCAAGGGTTGAATACTTATTTTTAATCCGTTATGAACGGATATCAGGCAGAAAAGAGCGACTAGATAAATTCCATAATGTTTCTCAAAGGTTCTTCGATTGATCACTTCTATTATCAATAAAAAGAAAAATCCCCAATAAAAAAAAATACCAAAAAGACCATGCTCAGCTGCGGCTCGAATAAATTCATTATGAGCACCGGATTCTTCCATAAAAAGATTTCTTCTTTTTACCTCTACAGAAAAATTTCCTGTGCCTACGCCAAACACGGGTTTATCAGTGAAGATTTCTATCCCGGCATTAATAAGTATCTCTCTATTTGATGCTCCTGCTTGTTTATATCTGGCTTCGATTTTCCCTTCCGTCTGCGTAGTTACCAATGTATATGCTAAATATGCAACAGGTATAAAAAAAACAAACTTAAAATACTGGCCCATTCTCTGCCGGTTAAACCACATATAGATCATTACTACGAGCACAAGAAAGTATAATCCGCCTCTAGAAAAAGTAAGGATCATATTGATAGCACAAAATGCAAGTGCGGCGATATTCAACCACCTATTCTTTGAGAAACGATCCATTATGGAGAAAAAGAAAAAAACACAACCCATTCCCAAATAACCACTTAGCTGCACCGGCGCCAAACCATTAGAAGCTTCTCTGCTGGAAAAACCAATATATTCCACATTACCTTTTAAATGAGCCACCAATATTATAGCAGCTAAATAAATTGATGCATTCTTTATAGGCTGGAATAATCTTGTAAATAGTTGCGGTGTTAACACGGTTATTGAAGCCCAAAAAACAACGACAAAAAGTGCAATAGAATTAATAAGCAGTTGACGAAACACTTCAGTTCTTTCGGCTCTTACTCCGTTTACAATCTCGATAAAAACAAAGATCAGTAAAAAGACAAAAGCTTTACTGTGATTAGTTCTTTTAAGCTTGGTTGAAGTAAGTAAAATTAAGAATACAACAATCAAAAAATATTGAACAGTTAAGTAGGGAGTCCATTTGACAAAGGCTCGTATCACGATCTCATTAAAACATATGTATGGCAATAGCGTATAAACTTTTGAAATATTAAACTGCAGCGCAAAATATATACAGATCAACATTAGTCCTATGTTCGCTATACCGATTACACTTTTTGGAATCACATTATAGCCCACTAAAAGACCTAAAGTGATAGCGACAATGACGTTACCAGTTTCTGTTGCCCAAAAAGAAAATGGATTCTTAGCCAAAGTATTCTTCTATTCCTTTGTAATATTCAAATGCCCAACTTTCCAAAGTATGTGCCTTCGCAAAGCTTCTTCCCATATTTATCATCGTAATAACAGCAGCGGGATTATCTAATATTTTACTGAAAATGTTAACAACCACTGATGGATCATCATCTGTATTAAAAACAAAACCCTGTTCCTGATTCTGCGTAATATAAGAAGCCATTTCTGTATTGCTGATAATAGGAGTCAGTCCATGAAAGAAGCCCTCAATTGGAACTTTACCAAAACCTTCTTTTATAGGTGACTGCAAAATAAAATCACTTTTGCGGTAAATATTTCTAAGTTCGGCATGGTCCTTTTTTCCGACAAAGTGAACATCTTGTTCAAGACCATTCTCAGCAATGAAGTTCAGATAATGGCGTTTTAGCGGTCCATCGCCTACTATGATTAATTGAAATGTAATTCCTTTTTGCTTCGCAAGTTTGCAGGCATCAAGGATATATTTATGATTTTTATTAGTTACAAGCGAACCAACTGATACTAATTTTAAACAACTAATTCCATTCTGTTCAATTGATTTTATTCGTGCCTTAACCTGCAAGTCCTCTTCTTCCCATACAGACGAATTATATGAAGGACTGATTCCATTTCTGAATTTTCCACTTTGGATCTTCTTACTATAAACCCAAACAGGTCCGCGGAAATATTTTTTTAGCCATTTTTTTTGTAGCCGGTACGTAAATGGTTCATTCTTGCTATCCCATGACCCCGTATATGTCGCGAACACGGGCTTTTTTATTGCGTAGAAATAAAGCAGCCCAGGTATGTTAATATTATTTGGAAACCTTTGATAAACGATATCGCTTGATGCATTCACCTTCTTGAATGCATTTATCCATGAAGGAATATTAGCAATGATCCTCACTTTATCAAGCACATTATTTCCTCCTACATTCTTCACTTTTATAAAACTAATCTTGCTGCTTTGATAAATAGAATAAGTGAGGCGTTCATTAAACGATATGAAAGGGCAACAAATTATTACTGATTCAAAATGAGTTGCTAACGCTTCAAATTGTTTAAGTAAAATATGATTTTCTGTTGCAACCTCTCCAGTTGGTGTTTCAAAGTGAAGACAATCGGAAATAATACCAAGTCTCATTTTAAAAATTCAATACCCTTATCTCTTTGAAGCATTTCAGAAGCAATTCTATCAGCTTTTCTATATTGGAAATAAAGTACAGGACTTTTAACCAGAAAAAGAAGAAAACTTAGAAACAGCATACTACTGCTTTTCTTATGTCTGTAGGACACATTTGACAACATCAAACCAAGGATGACCGCATGTTTGGTTTCTTCAGGCGAAAGATATTTTCTGTACTGAAACAATACACTGGGTACTGGCTTTGGCTGAAACCACTTCTTTTGTCGAAAAGCGTCCCATGATCCCATCTCTCTTAATCCACCTTCCTTCACTTTTAAATGTACTCTTGCAGCAAAGGGATTGCTGATACTTCTATATCCGTTAAGAAAAGCCCTATAGCCGAATTCACCATCGCCTTGCCGCATTTTATTGTATTGGATATCAAATAAACCGATTTCTTTAAATACAGATTTTTTAACGAGTGCATTACCACTATCAAATTGGTCAGCCCAACGGAAATAAGTATAGCTTTTTGACACTTTGGATCCGCTAGTGGCTAGTGAAACACCTGCTGAAATATCAGCATCGAAATAATCTATACATTTTAAATGTTGTTCGATCCAATCTGCCTCTACCCGTGAATCATCATCAAAAAACAATAAATAATCAGCGCCAGATGATTTAATGGCTTTATTACGTGCTGTCCAGAGCAGCTTTTCGTTTTGCCGAATGAATCTGATTTTTAAATTGAACCTTGAATAAAACGCTTCATTATAATTATCACTTTGATCAATTATGATTACTTCAAAATTTGAATGGTTCTGCTTTTCCAGGTCAGTTAACGCATCAGCTAAATAATTATACCTGTTTAAAGTAGGGATGATGACGCTCACAAAAGGATTGCTCTTAATTAAATCACTTTCAAAGCATGCATACTCCTTTATAGGCTGAGAGTACTTGAATAAATCGTGTCGCTTTATTCTGAATGATGGCTTTGCAGCGCTTATTTCTTTAAATGGATTGCAGAGCGAGATGAGTCTCGTTATTAAGGCAAAACACAGGAATGGGAATCCCCAATATTTAGCAACAAACCTGTACTCGTCTTTTAGTGAAGGCTTAGGTAGCAAAAATATTTGAGAGATGTTATCCCGTTGTATAGTTGCCATATGTCCACTATGAAAGCCCCTAAATCCTATATCCATCCACTTTGCAGTTTCTGTTTCATAAGCATCATCTGCTGTTATATTATTATTTTTTGAAGGCTGGAAAACCGGATGATAAAAACATGTAGGAACAAAATCTCCTTTCGATGGAATAATATTGAACTGCCATGCAGGCTGAACAAATTTGATGAACTCAAAGGGAAACATTCCTTTCTAAAAGTAATTTGTATTCCTTTTCAAAAATATCTAATTGCCTACCTACGTTAAACTCTGACTCAACCTTCTTCCTTGCGTTCGCTCCAAGGGTTTCTGCAAATTTTTCATTGCTTAAAACGCGTTTAAGATCGCCGGCTAGTTTAGAATGGTCATAAACCTCAGATAATAATCCATCAACTGAATCTTCAATTACTTCTTGCATACCTCCTGCCTTCGTTACAACGACAGGCAACTCCATGCTCATAGCTTCAAGAACAGAGTTTGCTATACCCTCATAAACACTAGGCAAAAAGAAAACCTTTGCAATCTTATAGAAATTAATTATTTCATCTCTATTTTTCTTTCCCGCAAGAAAGACATTTCGCTGGAGATTCATAGAATTAATATAAAAAAGCAGCTCCTCTTTTGCTGAACCCTCTCCTATGATAATCCATTTGGCTGCAGGATGATCATGAAGCAATTCTTTAAAAGCCAGCAAACCAATTAGATAACCTTTTTGAAAAGTAAGCCTGCCTACAGATAAAACGACATGTTCCTCAACAGGTTGCTTTTTTGATCTTTTAAAAACATCAATATCGACTGCAGGCCGATTAATAAAAATCTTTTCTGCTTTTGCACCATAGTTCCTAATGATTGAACTCATATTATCTGAAACACAATGAATCTTGTCTGTCAGATCAAATAACTTTTTAAGTTTTTCTTTTCGGCCTTCATCAGTAATAGGTTTTACATTCTCAGCAGTTCCTCTGCAACTTGTAACAATTATTCCCGGCAACTTCTTAAATAATGGCATGTATTGTATCGCAAGACCGGAAAATTGAAAGTGATAGATATCACATTTATATTGTTTGAAGATATTTTTCTGCAGTAAGAATGGGATCGAGTTTCTTTCAGCTCCGAAAAGTGTAAAAGGCAACAATGGGTTCTTAAGAACTGCGGTAATGAAATTCTGCTTTACAGAAATAATTTTTAGACCTCTGATTGCTTTCAAATTGTATAAGTTCTCAAGGGTACCATCTGTTCCTTTTTGATTTTTAAATACAACTACTTCGTGTCCCCTACTACAAAGACCTATTACTATATTGGTAATAAATGTTTCGCTGACTGATGGAAAGCTGTTTGTAATAATACCGATTTTCATATTAAACTTTCCTGTGAACAGAATGCCAGTTAATCAGAGAAAACAGGCTCCATATAAACCAACTCCAGTCAATTTTTCCTGAATAGTGTTGTTTTAATAGTTTCTCTATTTGATCCGAATCAAAAAAAGGCTTTAGCTCTGAAGGCATTCCAAGTAACTTATTGTGTATGTCTTTTTTTAGCGGGCCTCTAATCCATTCTCCTAGTGGAATCGTGAAGCCTTTTTTTGGTTGATAAACTAATGAAGGATCAGATACAGAAGCGAGCATTTTCTTTAGGTTCACCTTTCCTTCACCGTTAGAAATACATTCCGTATGAGGAAGTTGACTGCTATACTGTATAATGGCATTGCTAAGAAAGGGTACCCGTACTTCAAGTGTATGATACATACTTGCTCTATCTACCTTTAAAAGTATACGCTGAAGATGAATGTCGTATTCTAGTTTTCTCACCAATCTCATTATTTGTGCTTCAGTGAGTGATGGGCTTCTAGCTTCCTCTACTATTTCATTGTAAAAAAAAGCAGGTGTTGCTTTTCCTTTGAAAAGTTTCGGAATCCAATAATCTGCACCGGTTATGTACAATGATCGGTAATAATATGATGCAGGATCATCAACTTCTATATGCCTCCTTCTTAATACTCTCTCTTTCGAAAAGAGTTTTTGTGTTATCAATTTAATCATCCGCAAACTTTTCGGATGCCTGAAAGCTTTTGCCTCGTTTAGCATGCGAGCAGATCTTGGATACCCCCAAAAAAGTTCATCTCCCCCGTCTCCGCTTAAGGCTACAGTAACATGCTCTTTAGCAAATTTTGATAATATTAGAGTTGGAATAGAAGAAAAATCAGCAAAAGGTTCAGAAAAGGCTTTAGTGTTACCTGCAATTACATCTAATAGATCTCCTTCCGAGATGTGCTTGCAATAATGGGATGTTTTAAAAATTGTTGCATACGAATTTGCAGCGTCACTTTCATCTAGCGACTTATCTTCGAGACCAATATTGAAGGATTTTATACGCATCTCTTTTGATGCATAGTATGATACAAGCGGACTATCTACACCTCCCGACATAAATGTACCGATTGGAACATCGGAGACAAGTTGCTCTCTTACTTTGACAGCAAGCAAATCATCAAGAGACGCTTTAGGTCTAACCTGGTCAATCAAAGGATAAGTATAATATTTAGTAGTGCTAATGCCAGTTGCGGAGACTAAAGAATAATATCCATGCGGAAGCAACCATGTATTTGAAACTACTCCGGTGTTTTCAGGCACATATCCAAGGGATAAATAAGCTCCCAATGCCCCTTCATCGATGCTGTTATTACTGATATAACGATGTTTTATTACATGGTCATACTGAGAACTAAATACAATTCCGTTGTAGGATTTTCCAATATACAAAGGTTTGATACCAGCTCTGTCTCTCGCTAACAATAAAACATTCTGCCTTACATCGTAAAATGCGAAAGCAAACATGCCATCTGCATTTTCTAATACATAATTAAACCCAAGCTCTATCAGGGAATATAGCAACACTTCTGTGTCTGAAGTTGTTTTAAAATATATACCCTTACCCTGTAGTTGATCTTTAAAAAACGGCGTATTATAAATCTCTCCGTTAAAAGCAATGGAATAATTCTTATCATCTGATATCATTGGTTGATCTGCACCAGGCGACAGATCTCTTATAGCAAGCCTAGTAAACCCGACAATATAATTTTGATGCTCCCATGTTTTTTTTGAATCAGCTCCGCGATGCTTCATAGTACAAAGAGAATCTTCAACAAATCTTTTCTCTTTATAGGCGGAGTCTTTGAAGTTAAATATGCCTACAATACCACACATTAGTGATTCCTGGCTGAATTATTATGTTTAAAAACTTCAATTGCATCTTCAAAAGCCTTTCTATAATGGAACGCTATAGTATCCCAGGTATATTTTTTTTTTACTTTCTGATACCCGTTAAAACCTAATTGCATTCTTAATTTACTGTCTTCTGCTAACTTATAGATCTTATCTGCTAAATCCGTGACATTATTAGGTGACACCAGCAATCCATCTTTATTATCTGAAATAACAGATGCGATAGCTCCTATATTCATTCCTATTATAGGTTTCTTACATGCCCAGGCTTCTAAAAAAACAATTCCAAAAGATTCACTTACCGAAGGAAGAACGAAAATATCCAACGCATGAAAAAGCTTTGTCTTCTCGTCCTCGCTTATATCAGTTTGGAACAATATTTTTTGTTCGTAATTAGTTACTGATTCAGTAGCAATAGCATAAAGCTCATCCATGTGCTCATTTCCGTGGCCTGCGATTAACAATTTAACGTTCGATGACGCAGGAAGTAATCCAAAAGCTTTTATTAACACGTCTATGCTTTTATGCTTTTGAATTCTGCCAATATAACCAATCAATATTTCATTCTCATCTATGTTGAGTTTTCTCCTATATTGATCACGATCTATGTTTTCATACGCTTCCACATCAACACCACACCCAACAACTTTAATCTTGCTGTGCAAAATACCTGAGTCAGTCAAGCGTTTCTTTTCATATTCAGTATTAGCGATGTAAATATCGCTGGCTTGTATAATTTTAAAGGACTCACTACTAATATTCTCGCAGCTCAGATCAAAATGAATAGCTCCTTGTAAAATAAAGGGCTTTGCATTCTTCACCCTATTTCTCATTAATGGATACTGTGTAAAAGAATAATTGAGAGAAGATGCCAGAATAACATCCGCATCCGTTTCGTTTAAAGATCGTATTAAAGAAGGAGACCATGGGCCATACAAATACCTCTCGATAAAAGCACTTTGAGGTAAACCAAGTTTATACCTGATCTTTTTTACTAATCTTAAAAATCCAAGATGAAATCTATAAAAGGAATACCTTTTAATCAAAACCCCGTTTAACGATTCCTCTTTTGGAAAAATTCTTTTAAAGCTTTTGCTATGTGGGCTGAAATAAGAGTTGGTTGTGTAGATCGTAAATTCATCTCCATATTCACTTACACATTTCTCAGCAACAGATTGAAGCAACACTTGGGTACCGCCAATTGAAGGGAAATAATTATGCACCACTACTGCTACTTTCATTCAATCAATTAAAATCAGCTTCGAAAAGTTGCTGTTTTAGCGCCTGAACAACCCGTTCCATATTATTTCCGTCTTTATAGGTTATTATCTCTTCCAAAATAACATTGCTTTTATCTGAAGATGTTTGAGGGTTAGCTAAACAGCTTATGATGTGTTCAATTAATTCTTTCTTAGAATTGGCTAGCAGGAGCCCTCCAGTTGCAATTATGGGTAAAAAGTGCTCCTGGTAATACATCATTCTTAAAGCAGCGGAGGCATTCGTATCATTTGGAATGTATGCAGGTCCTATTTGTGGCTTGGAGTAAGCGCTTCCGTCAACCGTCATTGTTGAGCAAAGATTAATGTGAACATCTGTATATGCCAGGGTTGAACACAGTTTTTTGATATCATCATCAGTAATATTCACAAAACCCGCTTTGTCCTTGCCCGTCCATGATTTATCATAGACAATATGGTGAGAGGGTCCGATAACAGTCTTCCACCTTTCTATATCATCCATTGGATGGCATCTAAATAAAACAACAGCATTACTAATTAATCCGTCGTTGAGTGCATCTATAATATCTCTGAGTATTAACGGTTCTATTGGAAATAAACTCTTCGGTCCGCCGGCATACAAAATGATTTTTCTTTTGTCCTCTGGTTGAATGCCTACTTTCTTTCGCCAAATTTGTTCAGGTAAAAGGTTATCTGTCTTAAAATAAAAATCGAATTGTGGAGCACCCGTAATGTAAACAGAACGCTGTTTCGATGTAGGATATATTCGATAGAGTTCACGTTCATTGTACTTGTTCCACAGAAGATATGCATCATAAATCACCGGGATCCAGCCTCGCTTGGTGAGATTATCGAAAGATAAAATACCAGCTATCATTTTCTTGTTTTTGGCCTGACAAGCTCTAAGTAATAAATCCTCCTGAATATGAAACGGCGTTAATGTAAAAACAGCATCAATATTTAATTGATCGATAAAATTGCTAAGCGCATTATAGTTCGTCGCTGTAACTAATAATTCTTTTTCCTTTTTGAAAAGTCGTTGGATACTACCAGGGATATACAGCTTACAAATGTTATAAAATATCCGAAGGTTTCTTAATGCTTTAGTTTTCCAATTTGCGAATCCATCAACATATTTTTCCTGAATTTTTGTAGAAGGGCTTTTCAGTTGAAAATACTTAAACCATATATTGATTTTCTTCCTTGCATCGTTATACAATGGCTCTCTTTTGCTTATTGGGATAACGTGTACCTCATAACCATTATGAGACAACTCTTTTACCAGAACTGTTTCCTCCCATGCAATTGCGATCACAGGAGTACAAAACGATCTCAATTTTTCCAGCAGCCCGGTTCTTACAATATACCTTATTGAAAAACTGAATGAAATCGTGATTAGTAACCGCATTATTTTATCTCCCAGGTATGATACGTAAGGAATCCGTTCTTTAATGATTCACTTAGCTTTCCTGTACCAAAAAAATCCCCTTTTTCCACATCAATTGTAACGATTGATTCAGCGGCATCAGTGATCTCCTGGTCATATTTTAAATTAAAATCCACCGTATACCTTCCAGGCAAAAGCGGAAAATGTGGAATAGAAATAACTATCTCTCCTTCCCTGCTGAGTTTGATTATTCCTTCGTATGAGTCTCGTGACAGTAAATTAATTACTTGTTGATGTAAGTTATTTCGAAAAATAAGATTCACTACAGGATGAGGCCCTTGTTCATGCATTTTATACAGCATTCTTAATTGAATATTCATGCCGGTTTTGACAATTTTTAGAGGCACGTTTTTTTCATCCAAAAATTCTAATCCAACTAAGATAAATTTTCCATTTCCTTTTCTTCTATGCATCAATTGGGCGTCATTCAGTTGATCCATGTTTCCTACATTTTGCAGATAGAAATCTATTACCGAAGAGGGATCTCCTTCCTTTATAATTTTGCCTTGCTCTAATAAAATAGCTCTGTCGCACATTTTTTTAACAGCAGCCATATCATGCGATACAAATATTACGGTTCTTCCTTCACCCTTGGATACCTGCTCCATTTTGCCAACGCACTTCTTTTGAAATTCAGCATCCCCTACTGCAAGTACTTCATCTATTATCAATATTTCAGGGTTCAAATGCGCTGCCACTGCAAACGCCAACCTCACCTTCATTCCACTCGAATATCTTTTAACGGGCGTGTCAATGAATTTTTGTATTCCGGAAAATTCTATAATGCTATCAAATTCTTTATCAATTTCTTTTTTTGTAAGCCCAAGTATAGTTCCATTTAAATAAATGTTTTCTTTACCGGTTAATTCAGGATTGAATCCGGTGCCCACCTCTAACAAACTGGCTACTCTTCCATAAAGATCTATACGTCCATAAGTAGGTTGTGTAATGCGGGAGAGCATCTTCAACAAGGTGCTTTTGCCTGCGCCATTTTTTCCTATGATTCCAAGTACTTCTCCTTTTTTTACTTCGAAGGTAATATCTCTATTTGCCCAGAAAATTGATTCATCTGAGGGATTGGCTTTCTTTAAGGCTTTAATACTTTTGTAATTTCTAAATGGATATATTAATGAAGAAAGTATAGCATCGATCAGTGTCTTCTCACGTCGGTCCACAATACCCAATGAGTAAGCCTTACTCAAACCCGAAACCTTTACAGTGAGATTGCTCATTACTTAAGCTATATCAGCGAAATAATTTTCAGTCTTTCTAAAATACCAAACACCGGAAATAAATATCACTATACTTGCAGTGATACTTATGGAGATAAGCATCCATGGATATTCAGCCTCGTACGTGAAAGCCTTTCTAAAAGCTTCAATAGCACCTACCATTGGATAGCATCCGTAAATATGGTATACAACTTCTCCAAATTTGTCTTTAACCATAGAAGTTGGAAATGCAACGGGCGCCACATACATCAACACTGGCAAGAAAAAATTTATTGCAAATCGAAAGTCTCTGTATTGTAACGCCAGCGATGAGAACCAAAACCCCAACCCTGAAGCGGTAAGGATTATTATTAGGAGTGGTATTGGTAAATAAAGAATGTTAATCCCCGGGTAATAACCAAAGTATATCATGAGAGCTGCCAGAATAATTAAGGAGATGGTGAAGTCTAGTAATTTCGAAATTATAGGTGTGATTGGAATGAATAATCGCGGAAAATAAACTTTTGTAAAAATACCGGATGCACCTATCAAACTTGTAGAAGCAGAATTAAGGGCATTTGAAAAGTATGTCCAGGGAATTATTGCAAGCGAAGAAAAAATCACATAAGGCATTCCATCAATATCTGGTTTAATACCTGCAATAGATCCGAAAATAAAAGAGAAGATAAGGATTTGAATCAGCGGGTTAATGATAGCCCATGCGAACCCAAATACCGTTTGCTTATACAAGACCGTTATATCTCTTAAGACGAGAAAATATAATAAATCCTTGTACCGCATTAGTTCTTTTAACGAAATAAACTTCCATCCGGAAGTTGGCTCAATAACAATATGTATCTTTTCATTAGTCACTACTCACTAATAATCCTAAGTTTTTCTGAGAGAAAAGTCGCGACCAGATAACGTACAAAAAATTAAGTAAGCGGATATAAATATTCAACAGGGAACTCTACAATCATCACCTGGCCAAGGCTTTCTAATTTAACGTAAACCTTTTTACGACCACCCCTCACAACGACACCTTCTTTATCCATAAAAATCCCGTGAGTAACTCGAATTTTTGTGTCTTCATTAAACCCTTCAGCCGAAATAATACTTAATGAAGCTTCTTTTTCTGAAAGATATTTTTTTATAAGATCGACTTCTTCATCTTTAATTACTGCTGGCTTACCCAAATAATGAACAAAATTTAAAACTCCATCCGTCATCAACACCTTTGTTTTTTCTGTTTCATTAATATATACAAAAACATAAGATTTAAATAGTGGCTCCTCTACTATTTTCTTTCTATCGCTCCATTGTCGCAATACTTTCTGCAATGGGCACCAGCTTTCAATTCCCTTTCTTGTTAAAACTGAATCTACTTTCTTTTCCCATCTGGGTTTTGTGTAGATCGCAAACCATTTCTTATCCATTTCCAAGCTTCTTTCATTCAAATTTACAGCTTCGCCACCTCACTCACATGAGCGAATTCGGTAAGCATTAGTGTACATTTATTCATTATCTGGTTACTGTTTATTTTTTGTCAAAAACCCGCTGTAACCAGTTCTTCTTTTTGTCCTGAGAATAATAACCATACCCATAGCCGTAACCATACCCATATCCATAGCCATATCCATAACCATAGCCGTAGCCATAACCAGCACCGCCAGAACTTTTTATGCCATTCACAATGATTCCCATATTTCTAAACTTTTTATCCTTGTGAAGTTTATCAATGAATGGTAATACAGATTTGAAAGTATACTTATGGCGTACTATGAATACAGTCAGATCCACATATTTTTCGAGTAATAAAGCATCTGTTACTAAACCAATTGGTGCAGTGTCAATGATAATATGATCGTAATGATTTCTTAAATACTCAAATAATTTTGTAGTCTTATTACTCAGTAATAATTCTGCAGGGTTTGGTGGGATCGGTCCAGAACTAATTACATGAATATGATCATATCCCGGCGCTTTATGAATGATCTGTTCAACCGGAATGTCTTTAATTATGTAGTTTGTTAAACCTACATCACTAGAAATATTAAGGTATTTACTAAGCTTGGGTTTTCTGAGATCCAATTCCAGGATAATCGTTTTGGCTCCGGTAATAGCAAGGCTGCTGGCAAGATTAAGAGATACAAAGCTTTTTCCCTCGCCACTCATGAATGACGTAACCTGTATAGTTTTTAGCACCTTATCAGTTGCCATGTACTGCAGATTAGTTCTTATCAATCTAAATTGTTCTGAAATAGAACTTCTGCTTTTTGTGTCTATAACGATTCCTTTCTTATTTTTCTCGTAAATAACTTCTCCAAGTACTGGCACAGTCGTGGCGTCTTCAATTTCACGCCTTTCCATAATTTTAGTATTAAAGAAATCCTTTAGAGAAATTATAGCAATAGGTATGACAAGGCCAAGTAAAAGTGCTATCATCTTTACCTGTTTCGCATTGGGTATAGCAACATTACCGGAAGTATGAGCTGTATCTAAGATTCGAATGTTATTTACCTTTGAAGCTAGAGATAATTGAGCCTGTTCTTTATTTTTTAAAAGATCAATATAGATTTCCTGCTTAACGGCCGCCTGTCTTTCTAAACTTAAAAGCTGTTTTTCATTTCCTGGAATTAAAGACATTTTACTTTCTACCCCGCCGTATTGTTGCTCAATCTGTGATAAATTGTTATTATAACCTGACCTCACAACCTGTATGTTCCTTACGAGGTTGACCCTGGAATTGAAAATATCTTTTGTCACTGCTATCAAAGTAGGATCGTTAGAAGTGCTGATACTATCTAAATGCTGACGTTGGGCAACCAGCTTATTGTGTTCATTAATCAATGCGGCTAAAGTTGGATCAGAAAGGCCCATTGTTGCCGGTATGATGTCGTCTGTATCTTTGAAATTCCTGATTAAATTTTCTAAAGATTCCAGTTGCCTGAGCTGAAGTAACTGCACCTGCTTATCTCTTTCAAGTTGCATAGCCTGTGAGTTATATACGCCATACCCGTCTGGCAGATTACCAGTCTTATTATTACGTTTAAATATCTCAATTGCAGATTCAATCTTATTTAGTTCACTACTTACTGTATCAATTTCACTAAGCAAAAACTCAATGGTCTTACTAGCAGCTAAATTCTTATCTGCAAGGCTGGCTGTATTATAGACCTCGATTAGCTCGTTAATTATTTCAACTCCTCTTGCAGGTATTTTATCCAGTTTTGCAACTTCCAAAATTGCACTGTTTTCTTGTTTTCGCTCAACTACAATCTCTGTTTGCAATTGAGTAGCTGCGTCTCTGTTTGTTCTTATTTTAAGATAATAAGGAGCATTATTTACCTTGATTTTAGGATTACGCTCAAATACAAACTTGCCATAATTCAGATCTATTGTATCTCCATAATTATATGTTCGTGCTTTATTAATTCCATTTATTGAAGACAAAATGAAATTGTTTTGATTAACCTGGAGCTTGTGTTCCTCGGGCTTAACGTCTGGATATTTAAGAATAACTTTATAATACACTGGCAGCAGTTCTCCATACAATTCGGAAGCTGTGATCCTACCCTCTTTAGATATGGTGATATTCAGGTTAAGAGAGTCAACAACTCTTGACATGAGCGAGTATGACATAATAATGTCCATCTCATTCTGAACATCTTTATTACCTGGAATTATATTGTATTCTTTAAGAATCTTATAATTAGAATTATCTTCTTCATCTTTTATCAAAACATATGAAGTTATCCTAAAGTATTGGGGTGTATATCGCAGATAAAGTATGGCAGAGAAATATGCAATGAAGAGGCAGATGATAACCCAAGGCAAATATCCAATAAGCTTGAAAATGAATTTCTTTATATCAAAATTCCCCGAAGAAGCCACTACATAGTCTGAATCAGTAGTATTAGGGTTACTCATTTGTAATTTATTTGCTGATATTAACTATCGTAAGCACCAATGCAAGCACACTAGATGCAGCACCGATTATAATGCCCGTTCTGGACAACGATTGAAAAGTTGCTTTATTCTGCATTGCTTCAATAAAAACAACATCATTTCTTCTTAAGTAATAATAAGGAGACGTTAATGAGGACTGTTTTGTAAAATCAACCATTCCAATTTCCCTTTTTCCGCTGCTATCCCTAATTATTCGCACACTGCTCCTTTTAGCAAATTCAGTAAAGTCGCCTGCGTAGCCCAAAGCATCGAGTATAGACACTCTTTCATTATTCACAGAAAAGTTTCCGGGTGTTTTTACTTCTCCTAAGACAGTAAATCTAAAATTTATTAAACGGACATTCACGATAGGTTCTCTTACGTATTTGATAATCTCTGTGGTTAGTTTTTGTCTTGCTTGCTCTCTCGTTAAACCACCAATTTTTATCCGTCCCACCTGCGGTAAATCAATGTAGCCATCAGAATCAACTAAAAAAACAGGTGCTACCAGTTGCGTCACTCCAATTAAACCCATAATCCTGTTAGCTGCTTCCTGGTTAATTGCACTGGTAACGCGTATCTCTATCTGGTCATCAGGCTGAATCACGGCAGGAGTAATTTGCAGTTCCGGTAATTCAACTTTTCCAGAAGCCGGGAGATCTCTCAAAGTAACATTCTCTCTCGTACTGCGGCACGAAAAAAATAGTAAACACAAGAGTACTGAGGTTAAGTTGAACCTGATCATTTTTATTCGTCCACTAAACCAGATCATATACATTAGGTTAATAAGTACTGACGTTCATTCCAAAATTAAGCTAATGCTTTTTTCAAATTTCGCTTTAATTACACTTATTAACAGAGAGGTAAACACATTGTGTAAATCTCTATTATGGAAGTTATTAAATTTTACCTAATGCATAAATGAAAAAGTGTGCTCTGTTAAGAACACACTTTGATGATTTAGATGTCCTATTTTTTATTTATGAACAATACCTTTCTGCATATGTATCATATCGCTTACAATCCTTGCGGCTTCATCAATATAGATGTCGGTTTTTAATGATTTTAGCCATTGCTGGTAACGTTCTCCCTTAGCTTTATCCGCATTATTAAAGAACTTTTCCTTGTCCGCTTCCAACGACTCAATATTGAGATCAGATGAAAGCTTTGTAAGCTGATCATTTTGCTTTACCGCATTCCTGATCTGCTGTTGCCTTTGCCTGTATTTCTCAAGGTTTAGATCGTATTCCCTATCAGCATTTTGACTGATCCATTCTGCATTTTTATATATGCCAGTGAAACGCTCATTTTTGCTCACTCTTTCTGATGCTAACTTTTTCACCGCGTCAAAATCTACGGGTGAAGTCCAGGTTGTATACGTTGATTTTTGGATTTCGTCATAAGGCAATGCATTCTCATTGTCTTTTTCACGGATCTTCAGGAATTGGTAAACATCAGGTAAAACAACGTCAGGAACAACACCTTTTAGCTGTACAGAACCTCCATTGATCCTATAGTATTTTTGCAAAGTGAGTTTCAATGCTCCTAATTCTGTGGTTCCTGAAAAGAAATCTAAAGGCTTACCAAAAGGAATGCTTCTTTGAACAGTACCCTTTCCATAAGTTGAATTACTACCTATCACTATTCCTCTCTTGTAATCCTGGATAGCAGCTGCAAATATTTCTGATGCAGATGCACTTAATTCGTTAACCATTACAGCAAACGGTCCATCATATAAAACCGCCCCGTCTTTATCCTCTAAAACCGAACTTTTGCCATCTCTGTCTTTCACTTGTACAACGGGACCATCTTTAATGAGTAACCCAATCATATTAACAACCTCGTACAAATAACCGCCACCATTATTTCTAAGATCGAGAATAATTCCATCAACCTTTTCTCCCTTTAACTTCATAATCTCCTTAGCTACATCCATTGAGCATCTGTTACCATCAGTCTTTTCAAAATCTGCATAGAACTCAGGCAAATAGATGTAACCGATCTTATTTCCATTGCTATTCACAATTGCACTCCTTGCATATGTTTCATCCTGGATGATCTCATCCCTGATCAACGTAACCGTTTTTACAGAACCGTCAGTTTTTTTCATAGTGAGACGAACTTCCGTCCCCTTATTCCCACGAATAAGCTTTACTGCATCTTCAACTGCATAACCCGTAAGATCTGTTGCTTCACCACCACCTTGTGCCACTTTAAGAATAACATCGTTCAACTGTATTTCACCGCTTTTCCAGGCAGGGCTGCCGGTAACAAGACTAACAATTTTTATCACACCTTCTTCTTCCCTTAACTGGGCACCAATTCCAAAGAACTTACCACTCATTTGCTCATCAAATGCTCTTTTTTCAACTGGCGGAAAGTAAGTTGTATAAGGATCCATCGATTCAGAAATAGCATTGATGAACATACTGAATCGCTCTTCTTCTGTGAATCGAACTTTAAGCCGATCAAAATTTCTGTTCATCACTTTCAATACTCTTTCTCTCGCTTCTTTTTCTAACTCAGCATCGTCTTTAGAAGTAATATCAAAAGTAGGCTTGGAACTACCTTCCTTCAATTCGTTAACAGTTTTAGCTGTATTAGCATCTTTATTCTCTTCACTTTTTTTCTTAGCACTTTCTCTTTGTTCTAAAAGGTCAGCATAACGTTCCAGGGTCATATACTTCAAACGCTTTCTCCAATATTCTTTCCTTTCTTCAGGAGTAGCAGGAAATTTGATCTTCTCCGCATCTAACTGGATCTTTTCATTTGTGGTAAAATCAAATGGTGTAGCAAGAATGTCAGTATATAACTTGATTGCTTCAGGCAACCTCTTTTCATATAAAGCATTTACTGCAGGGAAAAACTGTAGCGGTGCGCCATGAATCTCATCATCGATAACAGTTTCAAATTTTAAAAGCTCGGTAATATCGCTTCTGGTAAATATATTTTTGTCAGGATCAAGATCTTCTAAGAAAGATTTAAAAACTGCTTTCGAAAATGCATCATTTATTTGTTTTGGACTATAATGCTTTTCCTTAAGCAATACACCCACTGATGTAATTATTCTCTGCTGCTTATTTGCATTTTCTTTATCGTTGCCACTGCCGTCTCCTCCTATCGATTTAAAACCGAAGAATAATCCGAGTGCCAACAAAACTCCAACTATTGGTAAACCCTTTTTGCTCATCATATAATGCCAAATTTTTGTCATTCGTTTCAAAAATAGCTGAAAAAAAATCGATCACTTTATCACTAATCCTTATTAACAAACTTTTGCCCTAAAGCGATTTGTCAATTTAATTTAGCTTAAAAACTTTTAGCCGCGACTAAAACCATACCCAAAGGACGAAAAAATATTTCAGCGGTAATTATTGAGAGGCGTATTGACGGAAGGTTTAAGTAAGCCTGACTAAATATTTCATACATTTTTTTTAATACAACATGCATTTCATTATTTTTGCCGCCTGTTAAAATGGAGGATGTAGCTCAGTTGGTTAGAGCGACAGTTTGTGGCACTGTAGGTCGTGGGTTCGAAACCCATCATTCTCCC
>JAEZDC010000019.1 GCA_023429825.1 Bacteroidota bacterium
TCCTGGTATAATGGATACAGCATCTGGTAGCTATTTCCGTTTCCGGGTTTTAGCCCCAACTCTCTGAATTTGGCTTCAATGTATTGCGCAGCTCTTCTCTGCCCGGGAGTAGCAGTTTCTCTTCCTTCCATTTCTGGCCCGGCAATAATGCTGAGTTTTTCTCTCAGCTCTTTTACTTTTATGGAAGCTCCATACTTACGGATCTTTTTTTCGCTGGCTTTCTTTTGTGCAACAACTGCTACAGACAGCAGCATCAATACTGGTAATAAAAGTTTTCTCATGTACTTATATTTTAACAGGCGATTTTATTTACTCTTCCTTCATGTCTTCCTCCTTCAAAAGGAGTATTAATGAATTGTTCGATCATTTGAAGCGCTAAAGCTAAAGCTACAAATCTTGCGGGGATACAAATTATGTTAGCGTTATTGTGTTGTCTTGCCAGTGCAGCTACATCATTTTGCCAGCATAACGCAGCTCTGATATGCTGGTGTTTATTTGCTGTGATCGCCACTCCATTTGCCGAACCGCAAATGAGTATTCCAAAACCGCTTTCTCCTGCTTCTACTGAAGAAGCTGTGGGATGCGCAAAATCAGGATAGTCTACGCTGTCTAATGAATGTGTACCAAAATCCTTGACTGTATATCCTTTATCCTGAAGCCATTTCATTACAGCTTGCTTATATTCAAAGCCTGCATGATCACAGCCAATAGCTATGGGTTTGGAAAGATCAAAATTGTTTAGCATGTATTCTTTATTGGTGGATAAAGATAACAAGCTGAACTCACCAATAAAGTGAATTATTTAAATATAGATCAAACTTTTAGCTTGCCTTCTATACCATCATCCATTTGCTTACCTGTAACGGCACCCGCTACAATTTTGAGGAGTGAAACCATCCTGCCATGTTTTGTATCCCAATAATAAACATCTTTTGGTTTTACACGGATGATAGTAAGTTCAGGATCATCAACGCCGTCATTAAACCATGTTTTAGCGAATGCACTCCATAACTCTTCTGCTTTTTCTTTACTCTTAATAATATCCGCTTCTCCATAAACAGAAAGAAAATGCGAATTATCGGGCTGTGCATATATCAGTTGCACCTCATCATCCTGCTTTATTTCAAAATTCTTATGGCTGCTTTCCCTGCTGAAGAACCAGATATTTCCTTCATCATCTACATCTCTCGTGCTCATAGGCCGTGTTTGAAACGGAGAGCTCCCAAGATCGGTACAGAACATACACATGTCAACTTGCCTGGACAGCACTTGCAATTTCTTAATGCCTTCTGAACCTGATAAATGCTGAATGTCACCCATATTTTTATTTGCCTGCCACCAAAAGAATGCCCAATAGTTAAATGCTGTTGCCGCTAATTTATTTTCTTAGTATCTATGGGTTATAGTTTTTAAAATGGATAACGAACTTTCTGCAGCATTGCATACGCCAAATTATGTGCTTCGGCCACTACAGCTAACCGACGCTGAAACGATCTATACACTTCGATCCAGCGAGGAGGTGAATGAGTTTTTGAACAGACCTTTAGCGACATCAATAGATGACGCCATAATATTTATCAAGAAGATCATTGCCATGGAGAACGCCTTCTACCGGGCAATTACAATAAAGAATACTGGTGATCTGGCGGGTACCATTACTATATACAATATTGATCCTGAAAATGACAGAGCGGAAGTAGGATATGAGCTATTACCACAATTCCAGGGAAAAGGGATCATGAAAGAAGTGCTTCATGCGACGATTGAATTTGCATTTTATAAAATGAGATTAAAAAGCCTCGAGGGGTGGTTGCAGGAAGGAAATATTAAATCTATTCTGCTTCTAAAAAAATTTGGGTTTGAACGAGATATTGCAGGAGAAAAAGACAGGTTGGAACCCGGTATGAATGAGGTCATTTATCGTCTGTCCGCTGAAAAATGGAAAAACTTAGCTTTACCTAAATTGCGAATATGATATCCAAAGCTGCTACCCCGGAACAATACCTTAAAGAAGTGCCAGAAGAAAGGAAACAGGCTGTTACGGAATTGAGAAACACGATACTCAAAAATTTGCCAAAGGGTTTCCAGGAGGGTGTTAGTTATGGAATGATTGGTTATTGTGTACCGCATTCTATTTATCCTGCAGGTTATCATTGTGATCCTAAACAACCGCTTCCCTTTGCATCGTTTGCTTCACAAAAGAACTTTATCGCTTTTTACCATATGGGTTTGTATGCCAAGCCTGAATTGTTGAAATGGTTCAAGGAAGAGTATCCAAAGCACAGTAAAACAAAACTGGATATGGGTAAGAGCTGTGTTCGTTTTAAGAAACCTGATCAGATCCCATTCCAGTTAATCGGTGAGTTAATGAAAAAGCTGACAGTTAAAGATTGGATTGCTACATATGAGGCCAATCTAAAGAAGTAACCCGATAGCGAAGCCACAGTATAAAAAGATCACCTGCACTTGCTGCAGGTGATCTTTTTTGAATCACTTAGGCCGCATAGGAATATCAGAAATTATATTCTGCTTCTGCCGCCAATTAGTGATAGTAAGAACAATACAATAAAAATGAAAAAAATAATTTTTGCAATTGTTGCCGCTCCTGCCGCAATGCCTGAGAATCCAAATATCGCAGCTATGATAGCTATGATAAGGAATGTAACTGTCCAACGTAACATATCCGGTGTTTTATAGGTTTTAAATTCTGTTCGTATAGGTAAAAAGTCACAATTCGTGCCAAATCAAACTGATCAAATGGATACCTGTAGATGAAGTATTTAAAGTGAGGCGCCCAGCAGAAGGAAAACGGACTCTGTAATTTTTAGAAGCCTGATTTATATTAATATTTTGCCACATATCAGTACTTTGCTCTCCAATTCAACCTTAAAGCCGGTATGCAAAAGATCTTGCTCGTAACAATCTTTGTATCTGTTACATTATTTGTCACTGCACAAAATATCATCGATAGCCTCAAGCAGCAATTATCATCAGCTAAAGACACAAATGCTGTTATCATAATGAATCAGCTTGCTGAGCATTTCCAGGACAAGAATACGGACAGTGCGCTTCACTTTGCACAAATTAGTTTCGAATTATCATCCACTCTTAATTACAGCAAGGGTATAATCGTAGCGCTGAATAACATCGGATGGATCTATTACCGGAAAGGCAATTACCAAAAAGCTTCTCAATATGCATTCGAAGCGCTTAAATATGGCGAGCAGTTTTCAAATAATTATGAACAGGGGAAAGCGTATAATACTGTTGGAGCAGTGCTAAGCGATCAAAACAAATTTGAGCAGGCATTAGATTACTTCAGGCATTCGTTAGTTCACTTTGAAAAAGCAAACGACAGTTTTGGTATTGGAAGAATATTGAATAATTTATCTTTTAATGCATATCAATTAAAGTGGCATGATTCGGCAATTCATTATGGACTGAAGGCTTTAAAAAATAATCAGCGACTCAACAATCCATATCCACTTGCATTCACGTATCGAACACTGGGTGACATCTATAATTCCCTTGGAAGAACAAGCAACGCACTTACATTATTTTACACCGGTGCGCACCTTGCCGAAAAGATAGAGAACCAGTACCTGCTCATTTCCTTCCTGACTCGTATAGGTGAAGTTCATCGGAATAAAAACAAAACAGACAGTGCTTTATTTTACTACCACAATGCTCAATCGTTGGCAGCAAAACACGGTTTTAGAAGCATCCACGCAGAAGCGCTGTATGGTTTAGCAAAAACATATTCCCAATCCAGAAACCATAGTGCCGCATATGAATACATTTCTAAGTACACATTGCTTAACGATTCGTTACTAAATGCAAAAAATATAGAAACACTCAGCATGCTGCAAACAAACTATGACGCAGAGAAAAAAGAATCTCAAATTCAATTGCTCAAAAAAGAACAAGAGCTTCACGAAGTGGAAATACTTCAACAAAGAAAGTTTACATGGTTGATCGCGGTCGGGGGAATGGTTGTTCTCATAGGGTTGTGCCTGATAATGCATCGCTACAAACTGGAGAAAAAGTCGAGACAGAAAATAGATGAACAAGCTGTGGAATTAAAGAGGATCAATGAGCAACTGATTGAAAGCCTCAAATTCAAAAACAATATTCTCTCAATTCTTTCACATGATCTGCGCAGCCCGTTAAGTACATTAATGGCTACAATTTCGCTTTTAGACATGAACGTGCTGTCCGAGGAAGAATTTAAAAACCTGCGCATAGAATTAAACAAACAAATACATACAATCAATACCACGCTGGACAGTGTACTACGTTGGGCAATGAGCGAGGTAAAAAGCGATCTGAAAGCTACAGTAGAAAAGATCAATCTCAGGGCACTTGCTCAAAAAAACATTGAATTGCTGGAGAGTACCGCTAAGCTTAAAAATGTCAGGCTTAAAAATTTGGTCGACGATAGCCAGGCATTTGGTGATATGAACCAAGTAGATATGATATTCAGAAATCTTATTTCCAATGCGATCAAGTTCAGCTTCGAGAACCGGGAGATAGAAATATGGAATGAGCGAGAGGAATATAATTATCAGAAGATATTTATTCGTGATTACGGTGTAGGCATATCAAAAAATTATGCTTCTAATATTTTTAATAAGTCGGCACGATTTACCACAAAAGGAACAAAAAACGAAGGAGGAACGGGCCTCGGGCTCATCCTGTGTAAAGAGTTTGTTGAATTGAATGGCGGCTCTATTAATTTCTTAAGCGAGGAAGGTAAAGGCACCACATTCTATTTTACTTTACCACTTCATTCAAAACGTTATGTTTGAAAAATATAGCCAAAATCTTTATGCCGCTTACGTAGCTGGCATGGAATTACTTATACAATTTTCATGTACGTATCGGTAAGGAACAAGTGGAATAAATTCTGGGCAAGCCTTGCATTATTGTCGGTTGATGTCATCATCATACTTGTTCTTTTCCTTACCTCTCTTATCGCTTTTGTATGGATAGCTAAGTATGTTTTCCTGGACGATAAAACAGCTTTTGATGACGCAGCTTTTTCTTTTTTACAAACATGGGTGAGCGATATCAATACGAATGTTATGAATGCGTTCACTTTATTGGGTAAAGTAGAATTTTTACTACCTGCGCATCTCGTTCTCACGCTATGGTTCTTGTTTGTAAGAAAACATAGATGGTATACGATAAAAGTTCCTGTTATCGGCCTTAGCAGCGGATTGATAATGGTAGGATTGAAAAGCTTATTCGGCAGAGAACGTCCGCTGATTCCTTTATTAGAGCCCGTTGGAGGATTAAGTTTTCCAAGCGGACATGCACTCTGCAGCATGACATTCTACGGATTGATCATTTACTTTTTATGGAATAGAATTAAGCATCCATTCTGGAGATGGGCAATGGTCTTCATTCTTTCCCTGGTAATTATCATCATAGGAGTGAGCAGGGTTTATTTGCGTGTACATCACGCCAGTGATGTAATAGCAGGCTTTGCACTTGGATTGATATGGCTGGTAATATCACTTAAGATCCTCAGGAATATAGAAAATTACAGCAAGAGAAAAGTGGCTCCGAAAATTGGTTATGGAGAAACACCTACGGTTCAATCCAGCATTGAAGAGAAGACGCCTGCCTGATATAGCTGCGCTTTGTTAAGCGCTCCGCTATATCTTTATCTATTCCAAAACTGTCGCAATGAAATTTTCCATTAATGAAGCTTCTAAACAGTCGCTGTTAGATGAATTAGGTATAGCCAATCAAAAGTTTCAAAAGATATATCCGGGCGATAAACCTGACCGCCAGCCAGTGCATACGGTGTATGGCGGAGCTAATCTGTTTAAGAGCGATACGTGTATTAAGATGGGAGAGATCGCCCTGCGTAATCTTCAATCCTATGCGCCCAACTTTGTAGTGCTGGCCAATGTATTAAAGCTGCAGGGATACGAACATTTACCCCATCATGAAGCAGATATTAAAGAATTGTCTGCGAAGTTAGATGCAATGAAAGAAACCGACAGAAAGAAAGAGCACGCCTGGCTTTCTTATTCTGTTTACAACAAGATCATTGAAAAGTTGAAGAAAGAACCTGTTGAAGACTTCAGGATAGATTTTGAAGATGGGTTTGGTAACCGCCCCGACGATGAGGAAGATGCAACGGCGGTGAATGCAGCCAATGAACTTGCTCTCGGCATGCAGAACAAAACCATTTCTCCTTTTATCGGCATTCGCATCAAACCTTTTACTGAAGATCTCAAATCAAGAGGCGTTCGTACGCTTGATATATTCCTTACTACGCTTTTAGAAAAGACAGGCGGTAAGTTGCCGGGCAATTTTGTTGTGATGCTACCTAAAGTTGTTATTCCTGAACAGGTGACAACAATGGTGCGTTTGTTCGAGATACTGGAAAAAGAAAACAAACTGCAACCCGGTTCATTGAAAATGGAAACGATGGTAGAGGCAACGCAGATCGTGATGGATGATGAAGGGCGCAACCCGCTAATGCGCATCATCCGTGCAAGTGAAGGCCGTTGCATTGCTGCACATTTCGGTACGTATGATTATACAGCGAGTTGCGGCATCACTGCGAAGTACCAAACCATGGCACACCCGGTTTGTGATTTTGCTCATCACATGACGAAGGTGGCATTGGGTGGTACAGGCATCTTCATCAGCGATGGCGCCACTAACGTAATGCCTATCGGTCCGCACAGGGGTGATGATCTTTCTTTTGAACAACAACAGGAGAATAGAGAAAGCGTACACAATGCATGGCGTATTGGGTTTGGTCATACCATGCATTCACTTATTAATGGATTGTACCAGGGTTGGGATCTTAACCCTGCACAGTTACCTATGCGCTATGCAGCTACTTATAATTTCTTTTTGAGCAGTTATGATGATGCGGCGCACCGTTTAAAAACATTTGTTGAAAGGGCAGCGATCTCAACACTTACAGGAGATATTTTCGACGATGCGGCAACAGGACAAGGCTTACTCAACTTCTTCCTCAAAGCAATGAATTGCGGAGCCATCAGCGAAGAAGAAGCGATGGTAACAGGATTGACTTTGGAAGAAATAAGAAGCAGGAGTTTTTATAAAATATTGCAGGGAAGAAGGGGGAAGAAATGATGGAAAGTATTTCGTTCCAGGTAGAGTCAAATGAAGAACTATGGGAGATCGTGGATAAGAGTGTTCCATATATTTTCCTTCACCGATTCAATCCTCACCAGTCGATTGAATGGTTTAATGGATCTGTGAGCGTGGAATCAAATGAGATAGTAAAGAATGGTTTGATACGCAATATGCAATTCGATCTGCAGACCGATCTCTCCACTTTACAACAGATACTCCAGATGAATCATTACTATCTGAGCATCTATCAATTCAATAAACCTATCCCCGGCACTTTGGTCATTGAGAATTTACCGGAGGAGAATAATAATTCCATTCTTCAACAAAATGGTTTGGAACATATTATCTGGATAGAGTATGAATGGGTGAGGGTGAGTAGTTTTAATTCAGCGTATTTATCACGGTTAAAGGCACATTTTAGCAGCTAGCCTTGAAGCTCTGTAAGAGCTTTCTGTCTATAGAAATTGTTTTAGATTTTTGATTCGGCTCCGTAGGTGCCGCCTGAATTTTAGGAAGCTCCTACGGAGCTTATGATCCTTTCGCTTTAAGTTCTACAAACAGTTTGTTCCTACGGAACATAATGTGTTATCGCGGTTAAGGCCACATTTTAGCAAATAGCATTGAAGCTCTGTAAGAGCTTTCTGTCTATAGAAATCGTTTTAGATTTTTGATTCGGCTCCGTAGGTGCCGCCTGAATTTTAGGCAGCTCCTACGGAGCTTATGATCCTTTCGCTTTATCTTCTACAAACAGGTTGTTCCTACGGAACATAATGTGTTTATCACGGTTAAAGGCACATTTTAGCAGCTAGCCTTGAAGCTCTGTAAGAGCTTTCTGTCTATAGAAATTGTTTTTAGATTTTTGATTTGGCTCCGTAGGTGCCGTCTAATTCAGGTAGCTCCTACGGAGCCCGTTATATTTGGGCAATTCTAAATCCTATAAACAGGCTGTTCCTACGGAACATAATGATTGCCGGTCATTTTATGAGTCGATATTTATTATTGCAGAGCAAACTCACATCGCCACATACTGCACCCGATACCGCTTCCCCATCACCCACTCCGATTTTATAAATCGCTTCCAAACTGTTCCGGCTACATAAACACCTGCGGCGATCGCAATATTCTTCCCTTCAATTTCGCCACCATCTCTCAATCCATTAAACACATGCAAACCTGTATATCCAATAGCACCTGCCTGCATCATCGTGGGCAACAATCGTGAAGGCTGATCGTCTTTGGTGATCATCGCAATATCTTTCACCGCAAATGGTTTGGCATTGTATACAAACGTATCCAGGATCACACTGCCGATGTGTGTTACACTGCGTGTGATGTGATGGTATTCCACCCACACAGAATCATTCTGGATCTTCTTGATATAACCATTGAACTTTTCACCCTGCACGGTTTTAAAATCGATGAAGCCGCCTTTGAAGAAAGTCTTTACCGTGCGGTATTTCTTTTTCACGATAAAGAAATCGCTTGTTTGTGCAAAAGAAGAGGCTGCAAACAATATGAAGATGCAAAGCAGTGTAGGCTTCATCCCGCCAAGATAGAAAAAGATGCTGCGACAATTATGAAGAGTACGTTAAAGCTCCACGAAGAATGTCTCTCAAAAAGTGGATCATTTATCTGTATAAATGGATTTGCCTTTCCTGAAAGTGGGTTTGAGGTGCGTAGAAGTAGATTTGAATTGTGTAGCAATGGATTTGAACTCTATAGAAGTGGATTTGAAATGCTTAGCAATAGATTTGAATTTTACAGCGATGGATTTATGGCTTACAGAAGTGGATTTGAGGCTGTGAAATAAGTAACCGGGTGCTATTTCCCGCAATCTGTACTCAAGAAGATAGGAGCTATCCATGTTTAGCTATCCAATTTCTTCAATTTTATTACAACCTATAATACCATTTCTTCTGCTTTTCACGTTATGTACCCGGCATTGTAATACCTCAACCTAAAACCCACCATTATGTTGTACATCGATTTCAAATCTTTGTTAGAAGCAAGGAATATCTCTCATCCACATAAATTTTTATTAGATAATGGGTTTACTAAACCCATGGCTTACCGCATACTTCACCAGGAGCTCGGCACGGTTCGCCTCACCCATTTGTTCCGGTTGTGCAAACTGCTGAACTGTACACCTAACGATGTGATCAGGTACAAACCATCTTTAAACGAGCCATTAAATGAAACACACCCGCTGAACAAGATAAAAGGGCCAGCCTTCGATACTTCTGCCAAACAGTTATTAGAAAGTTTATCGCCTGAAGAACTAAAAGCAATGGCGGAGATAGTGCGTAACAGATCCTGAATGGTTTTATTAACCTTCCTTAACGTTTCTCTCAAGTTAGTTAACCGCCGTTGCAGATATGCCCATATACTTTTGGGCCTGCCTAAAACCAAAATATATGCAACGGATCTATTTACTACTTTTTGTTTTATTGCCCATCGCTGCAATTAGCCAAAGCACCATCAAAGGAAGGATATTCGATACCACTTCAAAAAAGGGATTGAGCTATACAACAGTTTCTTTAGTAAAAGCGAAAGACTCCTCACTGGTGAGCTTCACAAGAGCTGATGCCGAAGGAAACTTCACGATAAAGCAAGTGCCTCATGGCAGTTATCTTTTATCAGCTTCGTATGTTGGCTTCCTGCCAACCTGGAAACCCGTTACAGTTTCAAATGATATGGTGGAGATGGGGGATGTAGCAATGACGGATGTTAAATACCAGAATGATGTAATGGTAACAGCCAAACGTCCGCCGGTGGTGATCAACGGGGATACGCTGGAGTTTAATACCGAGAATTTCAAAACACAACCTAATGCTGTAGTTGAGGATATGCTGAAGAAGATGCCCGGCATTACAGTAGATAATGATGGTACTGTACGCCTGAATGGTCAGAAAGTGAATCGTGTATTGGTGAATGGGAAAGAATTTTTTACAGGCGATCCAAAGTTGGCGACAAGAAACCTGAGTGCTGATGCGGTTGATAAAGTGCAGGTGTTTGACAGGAAGAGTGACCAGGCAACATTCACGGGTGTGGATGATGGTAATTCAGAAAAGGCGATCAACTTGAAGTTGAAGAAAGATAAAAACAACGCATTGTTTGGAAGAGTGACTGCGGGTGGTGGAGAGAATGAGCGCTATGATGCACAGGCCAACATAAATAAGTTTAAGGGAGAGCAGCAGATGAGTTTGCTGGGAATGGGAAATAATACTAACAGGCAAGGGTTCTCTGTAATGGATCTCTTGAATTTTACCGGTGAGATGGGAAGAGGTATGAGAGGCGGCGGAGGAATGACAATAAGAATGGGCGGCGGCGGAAGTGATAATGGGTTGCCTGTAACAGGTATGGGACAAAATCAACAAGGTGTTGCGCAAACCTATGCAGGTGGATTCAACTATAACGATAACTGGAATAAGAAGTCTGATGTGAATGCAAGCCTTATTGCCAGTGATATGGATCTAAATACTGTAAGAGAAGTAAACAGGCAATATCTTTTCCCGGGCAATAATTATAACTACAATTCAACCTCGAACAGTGAAAGAAGAACAGAACAGCAACGCATCAACATGAGCATCGATCACAAGTTTGATAGCCTGCATTCTGTTAAGATCACACCTACACTTGGCTTTCAGAAGAGCAGGAACAACAGCTATAGCAGCTATGCTTCAGAAACACTTGCCAAGGCAGCATTGAATGCAGGAACTACTGAAAACAAAACGCTATCCGATGCATTGAACTTTACAAACAACATTTTGTTCCGCAAAAGATTCAATAAAAAAGGAAGAACGATCTCGGCTAATATCGACATGCAGTATAACAAAAGTGAAAGCGATGGCAGTCTTAAATCGAACTTCTCAACTTATATCGGCGCTACGAGAAAGGATTCAATCATCAACCAGTTGAACAGCCAGGATGCTGTAAGCAAATCATTGTATTCAAATGTGATCTATACAGAACCTTTAAGTAAAAGGTCTTTGCTGGAGGTGAATGCATATATTAATGCATCTGCAGGAGAAAGCGATAGAAAGACATATGATTATAATACTACATCCGGAAAACACGATGCGATGAATGCAGCTTTAAGTAATGCATTTAACAGTAACTATATGTACAGCGGCGGAGGTATGCATTATAGAACGGCACAGCCTAAGTATAACTTAACGATAGGAGGTGCTTACCGATCTGCAGAATTAAAAGGCGAGAATAAAACTACAGGCACAGAAGTAAGCCAGTCGTTCAAAGACGTGCTGCCTGATGCGAACTTCCAGTATAAATTCAGCCAATATAAGAACCTGTCGCTGAGCTATACAACCAATACAGAGCAACCTTCGGTAAGACAGTTACAGCCAATTGCTGATGTAAGTGATCCATTGTATACGATATATGGTAATCCTGATTTAAAGAGATCATACACACATACGTTCAATGCCAGCTTTTTCTCTGCTGACCCGTTGAGGAGGAAGAACCTGTTTGCCTTCGCTTCGGTTAACCTGACAGATAATGCAATTGTAAACTCAGAAGAGATATTACCTGGAGCGATCCGTTCAGTAAAGCCAATGAACGCTAATGGACAATTATTCGCTTTTGCTAATGTAAGCACCGGGTTGCCGATAAGAAAGTTGAAATCAAGAGTGGAATTATCGATCGGGGCGAATTACATGAAGAACATTTCTTTCATCAATCATGAGAAAAATACGATCGAGAATACAACCATCAGCCCATCTGTTTCATGGAATTTCAATGTAGATAATAAGATCGACCTGATGGCCTCTGCAAGATTGAATATCAGTAAAGCAGAATATTCTTTGCAATCGCAGCTTAACAGTAATTACCTGCAGCAGGTGTATAATTTCGAAATGACGAATTACTTGCCTGCCGGGTTTGTATTGAATAACACTTTTAACTACACTAAAAACACGGGAAGAGCTGACGGGTTCAACTTAGGCATTCCTTTCTGGAACGCATCAGTTGCTAAAAGCTTCCTGAAGAATAAGAGAGCAGAAGTGAAGCTGAGTGTGTACGACCTGTTGAATAAGAACATTGGTAACGTAAGAAATGCAAATCAGAACTACATTGAAGACTTACAATACAATGTGTTGAAAAGATATGGTTTGCTGAGCTTCACCTACAGCCTTAATAAAAGTGGCTTGCAGAGTGGGCCGAGAGCAGTGATCAGAACGATCAACTAAAGAAAAAATCCCGTTAGATTCTAACGGGATTTTTTTATGCAGCACCTTTTTCAAATATTTCTTTCAGCCGCACACCGGTCATTGGTTTGATGATATAATCTGAGATAGCAGAAAGGCTTTTTGCTCTCTCGATATCTTCAGCATTTACTGATGAGCTGATCATATACAGTGTGATCTTTTTCGAAATTGAGGGACGTAACTTGATGAACGCTTCAACGAATTCCCACCCATTCATTACGGGCATGTTAATGTCAACAAAGATCACATCCGGAAGTTCGATACTGTCATGCTTATATTCTAATAGAAAATCAATAGCCTGCTGCCCGTTGTGAAACTCCAGCACCTTATCGCAGAGCTGTTGGTTCTGGATAAGCTTTCTCATACCAAACAGGTAGATGGTATCATCATCGATAAGACAAGTGATCTTCTTGTTCAACATTCCCATTTCAAAATTTAATTTTAAATGTAGTGCCTACGTTCACACTACTTTGTACTGAAATATTTCCACCAAGGCTTTCCACTTGGTTTTTAGTAATAAATAAACCTATTCCCCTTGCATCAGGGTTTCCATGAAACGTTTTATACATGCGAAACAGTTTATCACCATGAAGAGCGAGATCTATTCCTGTTCCGTTATCGCTCACACTAAGTACAGGTCTGCCGTCTTCGGTGCTGGTTTTAATTTCTATCAGTGGGGCTCTATCTGTATGCCTATACTTAATCGCATTAGAAACAAGGTTGAGCATGATGCTTTCAAGGTAAGCAGGTACATATTCAATCATTTTGCACGCAGAGAAATCTGCATCGATCAAAGTACCTGTCTCAAGTATCTTTGCGCTAAGAACATCTATAACCTGGTCGTATATTTTTTCAAAGCTCAATAATTCTTTTGCTTTTGAAGTATCTGTTTGGATCGATACTACTTCATTGAGATTGTGGATGGTGTCCTGTAAAGCAACTGAAGTGTTTTTAAGATATTGAAGTACTTCTTTTCTTTTTTCTTCTGAAGTTTCTGCTTCCAATAATTCGAGTAACATACTAATGTTGCCTGAATGAGAATTTAGGTTATGCGAAACGATATGCGCAAAATTGATTAGCCTGTTATTCTGATCTAAGATCAATTTACTGGAGGATTGAAGTTCAAGTTCTTTCCGTTTTAGGTTATTTATATCCTGGAAAATCCCCCTGATCGCAATAATATTATCTTTAGAATCCTTTACAGCCTCGCCTATTGATCTAACCCATATCAGTTTTCCTCCGGCTGTTTTAAATTCCAGGTCCAGTTCATACCGCTTGCCAGACTTCTTCAATACATCGATTGCATTGGCAAGTTGAGATCGGCTTTCAGTAGAAAAATTTCTAAGGATAGAAAAGGTTGAAGGCATCTTGATATCTTCCAGTTCCAATATCTCAAGTATCTCTTTTGACCAATGACGTTTCCCCGTAAGCAGATCTATTTCCCATCCACCCACCTTTGCCATTCTGCCCGTTTCGTTAAGTAAAAACTTGGCTTTCTCTAATTCGATCTGTAGTTTTTTTCGGTACTCTATTTTTCTAAGGCAGCCCACCATACGCAGTGGTTTTCCATCAGCACCAAATTTTGCTTTACCCGTAGTTTCGAACCAATAGTAATTCCCGTTTTTATGAAGCACACGCATTTCTACATAGTAAGGCTTCCCGGTTTGCAAATGCAGTTCAACACTTTGCTGCGCATTTTTTCTGTCGGCAGGGTGTACAAGGGTGGAAAAGGCATATTCAAATGAAGCCTCTATTTCTCCTATTGTACGGCCAAGCAAGGAGTATAACTTCTCGGACCACCATACTGTGTTGTTGGTGACGTTCCAGTCCCAAATGCCGGCATCAAAACTGTCGATGATCATTTGGAGCTGTTCCTTTTTTTCAATATTGCTTTCTTCCGTTCCCAACAATATCCTGTTGGTTAAAGCGGAATCACTGAGATTCATAGGAACTGATATATGCAAATAAACGGCTTTTTAAAACGGTTGTTGTTTATCTAAAATAATATTAATCAGGTTTTACATTATTGTGAAATTTCTATATGAATAACGGATTGAGTAGTGCAGGCATCTGTGTAACACATTAAAAAAGCCTCATGCATGCATAAGGCTTTTAATGAATTTTTGCTGAGATGGTTTACATTCTTATCCTCATTCCACCACTGCCACCGCCCATCAATTCTCGTTGCATTTTTCTAAACTCATCACGGCTGATGCGTTTACCTTTTTTAGGTTCCCTGATATCTTTTTTATCTACTTCTTTCTTTATGTCAATGGCTTTGTAAATGGTTCTTCCATTGTCAATATTAAGTTCAAGTATCACGCCTGGTAATTGGCCATATGAATCTGGTCCTGCAGGCGCATTGATCCCTTCTGCATACCACGCTTCTACTTGTACTTGTTGGGGCTTTGGCATATTAGTGCTATCTACCTGCGGAGCGCCGCCATTGCTTGATATCATTCTCACACCGCCACCCATCATGATCGTTTCCGTTGATACTGCTTTACGGCATATATATCCGAGAATGGTTTTTGTTTCGTCTGTTAATTTCCAGCTCCTTCTTCTCATCGAATCTTCAACGATAAACGTTTTAGCGCCAAGATCCGTTTGTTCAATGGCTCTCATAGAGGTAAAATCTCTGAACACTTCACCGCCATCGCCGGGACCCATTCGTATCACCATTCTTGCACCACCTTCGCTTGCAAAAGGATCGGGTGCTTCGTCTTCAGGCAATAGTTTATAAACAGAAGAACTATCACTGAACAATAACTGATGCTTGCTTGTTCTATACTCGGGGATCATTGCTTTCATCTGTTCGTCCTGGATAGTGCGGTGCATGTTGATCTTTCTTTCATAAATGATAACACCTTCTTTCAACTGGGCAAGTAAGCTCACAGACAGCAACATGGAGAAGAATAAAAATATCGGCTTCATACATTTTATTTTACGTCAAAGCTAATTGGCGTTGTTGTTAAATAAGATGTGAGGATGGTTAATTAAGGTTAATGCTCCGCCTGGCTATGTAATGAGCTTCATACATTTGTTGAAATTTGATGCAGTGAGCAGACGCGGATTTCTTATGAATAAACTGAAACTTTCAATGATCCTGATGATCGCTACTATTCTTGTGATAGCCGGCTTCCAGGGTTATTGGCTGAATCGTTTATACAAAGAAGAAAAAGAAGGGCTGAAGAAAGAGGCTGATGTGCTCTTCAGAGAAACAATCTTTAAAGTTCAGATCGCCAGGTTTGAAAAAGATACTTCATTCACCAGAAAAACACAAGGCAATGTTTTTTTAATGAATGCGGTGAATCTTCTTAAGAGACGTGCGGTTGAAGAAGTTTCAGAGATAAAACCAAACATGACCATCTCTGTTACTTCCACTTCATCTTTAAAAAAAGACTCCGTCTCGGCAAAAAAAGATTCTACAGTCATTTTTCGCTCCTCCGAAAAGTTACCTATAAGAATGCCTATGCCGAGTGTAAGAGATGGTGAGCAGATCATTTTCAGAAGCTCGATGGGTGATTCGCTCACGATACCGGAATTAGATTCTGCATACAGAACAGAGCTTTCAAAGGCGAAGATCAAAGTGGTGTTTGAGATCAAGGCTTATCCGCTCAAGCATCATAATGCCCCTTTCCCGGGAGATACGACTAAATTCTCTATTATCAAAACCCGACCACAGGTAACCGGGATCGCAAATCCAGTGGCCTACCAGGCAGAACTCGGAAATCCTTATAACTACCTTTTTGGGAAAATCACTTACCCGATCCTTGTTTCTATCATTCTGATTTCACTAACCACCGTTTCCTTCATCTTTTTATATCGTAATCTTCTTGCGCAGCAAAAACTTACTACCATCAAAAACGATTTCATCAGTAATATCACTCATGAATTGAAAACGCCGATCGCAACGGTTAACGTAGCAATTGAAGCGCTTAGAAATTTCAATGCAATTGATAATCCTGAAAGAACAAAAGAATATCTCGATATTTCTGCATCGGAATTGCAAAGACTTTCTTTGCTGGTAGATAAAGTGCTGAAACTTTCTTTGTTTGAAAACAAAGAGATCGAACTGAAGAAGGAAACATTCGATCTGAGACAAGTTGTAGATGAAGTGGCGAAAACAATGAAGCTCCAGTTTGATAAATCGAAAGCAAAGCTCAACTTTACAACTGAAGGAGAGAATTTTTATATCAACGCAGATAAGCTTCATATTACCAGTGTTATTTATAATCTCTTGGATAATGCTTTAAAATATAGTCCTGTGAATCCGGATATATTGATATCGCTCTCGGAAAAACAAACCTTCGTGGATCTGAGAATATCTGATAATGGTATTGGTATTCCTGAAGAATATGCTGATAAGATATTTGAAAAATTCTTCCGTGTACCACATGGTAATACACACAATATAAAAGGCTATGGCCTCGGATTGAGCTATGTTGCTCACGTTATTGAAAAACATAATGGCCAGATAGATGTAAAAAGTGAAGAGGAGAAAGGCAGCACCTTTATCATACAATTGTTGAAAGACTATGAGCAGAATTAAAGTTCTTTATGTAGAAGATGAATTATTCCTGGGTAAGATCGTTAAAGAAAGCCTTGAAACGAGAGGCTTTGAAGTTGTGATGGAAGATGATGGCGCAAAAGTGCTTCCATTATTTAAAAAGGAATATCCTGACATCTGCATTCTGGATGTTATGCTGCCCAATAAGAGTGGTTTTGAAATAGCTGAAGACATCAGAAAACTGAACGACGATATTCCGGTCATTTTTCTTACGGCCAAAACGCAAACCGAAGATGTGATCAAGGGGTTTAAGATAGGAGCCAACGATTATATACGTAAGCCATTCAGCATGGAGGAGCTGATCGTAAGGATAGAGAATGCCCTACGAGTGAGAAAGGATGCAAAAGAAGACCTTACAGAAAACATCCTCCTTGGAAAGTATCAATACAACCTCAACAGGCAGGTCCTTATCGACGAAAAGGATGAAAGAAAGCTTTCATATCGTGAAAGTGAACTGCTAAAGTATCTATACACCAATCGCAATAATATCATTGACCGAAGAGATATACTGAATCTTCTTTGGGGAAATGATTCGTTCTTCAATAGCAGGAATCTCGACGTATATATCACTAAACTCCGCAGCTATTTAAAAGATGATCCATCACTTGAGATCATTACCATCAAAGGTATTGGCTACCGCTTTGTAGTTTGAGGTTTGATCCTTCACATATACCTCTCCTTTGTACGGATGAATGGTGCTGTAGAAATCATATCCGGCGATATGCATCAAATAATACGTCATTATATCACACCAACATATCTCATCCCTGAACATTTCTATCTGCGGGAGTTTTCCTCTCTGGCAACTGTTCTCTTTATCATAATCATATTCGCCGCCATTATCCTTACACCACTGCTTCCACTTTTCAAATTCAATGGGGTCGCTAAATACTATTTTAAAATAAGTCACTTCTTTTACTTCTTTTAAATCGTCGTTCATGTAGTGTAAATGCTTATGCCTGTGACGTATGATCTTAGCTGTGGTCATTGAGTCTGTTTCAGGTTATCAAACAAGAAAAAAGCCAACACTCACCCAAGCAACTGTTGATTTTCTTCCCCCCGCGGTTTACTCTATTGATTTTCATGTATTGAAAATAAGCGGCATTTGCGATGGCATGGTTTTTTAAACAGTAGTAGCATTAGTAACGTAAAAAATCGAATCATGAAGAACATCACTAAGCTGCAAAACGTATTCAGCAAAGTATTCTTAGCAATAGTAACTGCATTATTCTGTGTTGCAGGATATGCACAGGACACAAAAAAAGTAGATGTAAATATTAACTCTGACAGTGGCGGCGGATTTTTTGCTTCACCATGGGTATGGGTGATCGGAGTTGCAGTATTTATTTTATTGCTTGTTGCGTTAATGCGAGGCGGTAACACAAGAAGAGATATTTAAAAAATAATTGAATTTTGGATTTAGCCCTGCAGCTTGCTGCGGGCTTTCTTATTGACTGATTTGGCAGAGATAGATTCTTGCATCAGCTTATTTAAATGGTTAGTAACAAGTATTATTGGATACAGCTAATAAACAAAAGACCGGTTAATAATTAACCGGTCTTTCGATTTAATGCTAACCTTGATTATTATTGATTAACTGGACCATCGCTAGCCTGACCATTGCGCTTAAAACGCATTACGATCTGTCCGCCTTGCAATAATTGCAATTCATCATTGCTGTATTGGTAGCTATCAACTCTTTTTAAAAGATCTAATAATGCCTGCTCGTTAAAGCCAGCTGTACATTCGATCTTTGTTTGCGGATTTGTATCCTGGAAGCGAAGTGTATTACCACTTACTTCAACTCTTCCGCTGATCGCATTACAACCTGTATAACCTGTGAAGCTTCCATTATCAATAAATAGATTGAATCTTGGTAATTGATAATAGTTACCGTTAGCTGCTGTATAATCTACGCTTTCGATACCTAAGGTGCTTGTTGTGCTTGCATCGGTTCCTGATGTTGCATTAAGATTCGCATCAACTGAAGCAGAACCTAAACTATCTGTTGTGCCCCTTAAACTTGCGCTGCCATCTACAGAACCTAAGCTATCTGTTGTACCAACACTTGCAGAACCGTTAACTGAAGCTGTACCGGTAGTGCCATTGTTATTTAATGTAGAAGTACCGGTATTAACACTACCAC
>JAEZDC010000078.1 GCA_023429825.1 Bacteroidota bacterium
CGAGTGGATGGATCGCTGCAAAGGCAATAACCCAATAAATAAGAAAAGGGTCCTACTTTATAGGATACCGGCTCCAAAAGGAGCTCTTTTGTTTCTTAAAGGAGTAACTAAGCTTCCAGAAGGATCATTTTGACTTTCAAAAAATGGTAATTGGCTGCCCGAAATTGTCAACTTACTGCCCGGAATTGTCAGCTAACTATCAGAATTTATCAACTGACCCTCAGAAACTCCCAACTATCTCTCAGATACTATCAACTGTCTTTCAGAAATTGTCAACTGTCTTTCAGAAATTGTCAACTTAATTTCCGAAACTATCAACGAATCGTCTTCAACCTTTAGTTGAGGTTATGACCCATTCGCGGCCACCCATCCCACATTGATCTGCATTTTTCACCTTTCTGCAGGGTTTTTCAGCCAGAATTAAGAACAGTAAGTATTAGCACGAATTGCAGGGTGTAATCTGCTGACCTGCATCCTGCAGTAGAAGTGTGCGACGCAAGGAAAGCTTAAGCGGAGATTAATAGCTGGGTAAATAACCTTTCCATCCAACTAACCGTTTAGCCTTTCATACATTTCATTTCCTTTACAACCCTTTTCGGTCTACATTCATCCCCTCAAAAAAATGACGGCATGAAAAAAAATTCTCTACTTGCTCTTGCTGCCGGATGCTTCATATCCCTATCAGCAAATGCACAACCACCTGCGGGCACACAGCCTAAACCAGGGGGAGACTCTTCAAAAGCTGCCACTCCTAAAAAACCAGGAGTTGCGGAAAAAGTAAAAGGAATGAAGAAGCATAGTGGCTTGTTCACCTTATACCAGGATACTGCAACCGGAAGTTTGCAGATGTATGTTAAGAAAGACCAGTTAGGTAAAGAGTTCATTTACCAGAGTTTTTCTATCAGCGGTCCTACCTCTTTATTCCTTCACCAGAGTATGCACAGGCAAACTGGTGTATTTAAGATCGAAAGAGCTTTCGACAGGTTAGAGTTCTCTGAAGTGAACACTAACTTCTACTACAATCCTAAAAATGCAGTTAGCAAAACTGCTAATGTAGATAAGCCAGAAGCAGTGCTTTATATTGATAAGTTCTCTGCTGAAGATTCTGCAGGTTACCTTATCAACGTAGATCAATTATTCCTGAGTGAGAAGATGGACCCTGTAAAACCTATTTTCCCTCCAAGCCCTGCGGCTATGTTTACTTTCAATTTAGGCCAGTTGAACCCAACTAAGTCTAAGTATTCAAATGTGCGTTCTTACCCTAACAACAGCGATGTTGTAGTTGATCTTAGCTACGATAATCCTATGGCTATGGTAAGCGGTGGCGCCGATGTTACTGACCCGCGTTATGTGCGTGTACGTATGCAACACAGCTTTATTGAAATGCCTAAGAATGATTTCAAGCCAAGATTTGACGATCAGAGAATAGGCTATTTCACCCAGCAGGTAACTGATCAAACCAGTATCTCTGCAACGCCTTACAGAGATATGATCAACCGTTGGAATCTTGTAAAGAAAGATCCTAATGCTGCATTGAGCGAGCCGGTTGAGCCGATCGTATGGTGGGTTGAGAACACAACACCTGTAGAATATCGCCAGGCTATCGTTGATGCCGGAAACAAATGGAACGAAGCTTTTGAAAAAGCTGGTTTCAAGAATGCGGTAGTAATGAAGATCATGCCTGATGATGCTACATGGGATCCTGCTGATATCCGTTACAATGTGATCCGTTGGGTATCTTCTGCTAATCCTCCTTACGGAGCGATCGGGCCAAGCTTTGTTAACCCAAGAACAGGACAGATCATTGGTTCTGATATCACAGTTGAGTGGTACAGCGGTAGTGCTACACCACTCAATGATGAGTTATACAGTGCTCCTTCTATCGAGCAAATGAAATTCCCAGGAATGGAACTGGAGCATCATAAGTACTGCACGCTTGCAGGCGAACTGAAAGCTGGTTTCACAGCGGGTGCAACTGTAGCTGAAGCTGCTGGTGGCACTGAAGAAGAGATCAAAGAAATGCATAAGCAATACCTTACTTATTTGATCATGCACGAGATGGGTCATACAATGGGCTTGAACCACAATATGAAATCAAGCCAGATGTGGAGCCCTGCAGAAGTACATAACAAAGAACTTACACGCCAATATGGTTTGACTGGTTCAGTTATGGACTATCCTGCTATCAACGTTGCACTAGACAGAAGCAAGCAAGGTGATTACTATACTACAAAAGCAGGTCCTTATGATCTTTGGGCTATTGAGTATGGCTACACTCCATATAAGTCATGGGATGAAGAGCAAGCTGGATTGAACAAAATTCTTTCTCGCAGCACTGATCCTAAACTTGCATTCGGTAACGATAATGACGACATGAGAACTCCGGGTAAAGCGATGGATCCTAGAGTGAATATCGGTGATATGAGTAGTGATGCTATTGCATATGCTGAAGAGAGATTCAAACTCGTAAACGCTACTATGCCTAAGATCCTTGCTAAATACAGCAAGCCAGGTAAATCTTACCAGGAGTTGAGAACTCGTTTCAATACTTTGAACGGCCAGCGTACAAGTATGACTTCTGCTGTTAGCCGTTATGTAGGTGGTGTGTATGTTGACAGAAGCACTCCTGATCAAAAATCAGCTAGCAAGCCTTATACTCCGGTACCTGCAGCTACTCAAAAGAAAGCGATCGAAACTTTGAGCAAGTATGTATTTGCACCGGATGCTTTTGCTGCTGATGCTGCTTTATATCCTTACTTACAAATGCAGCGTCGTGGTTTTAACCAACCATTTACCGGCGAAGACCTTAAGCTCACTTCAAACTATTTGAGTGCACAGGTTAACGGAGCGCTTACTCACCTGTTACATCCAAACACTTTACAGCGTCTTACAAACAGCCGTTTGTATGGTAACACGTACGGTGTAGCTGATATGTTGAACGACCTTAACAAAGGCATTTTTGATGCTGATATGGCTGGTAACGTAAATGTTCACCGTCAATATTTGCAAACTGCTTATGTAAAAGGTTTGGCAACTGTAGCTAACGGTACCGCTGCAGATGATGTAGCTAAAGGTGCTGCTCGTTATGCATTGAAGAAGCTGAAGTCTAAATTAGCTGCTGCTGCTGCAACTGCTAATGAAGAAACAAAAGCACACAGATCAAACCTCATCTATTTGATAGATGATGCTACTATAGTTAAATAAGTTTCTTACTTATAATAGAAAAGGCGAAGAATATTCTTCGCCTTTTTGTTTTACTGAACCTGTAGAGATCAGGTAAGTTTAGGAGTATGTAGTTTATCAAGATTCATTTCTACGCCTCTTAGCCAAATTCCCCCGATGCATAAAGACAAGCCAACTCCACCTATTACAAAATGCAACGGGCTTATCATCTGCAGCATAAATATCTGCACCGCGATCCATACCATCACTACAAACCCCTGCACAATGATATACCAGTAATAATCTTTCACCTGCATCAATACCGCAGCGATCACTGCCAGGCTTGATAAACCGATGCTCACCAACAATATCCAACCCGGTATCAAAAAATTTTTGAAAGGAGAACTTTCTAGTAGATGAGGGGTTAATCCCATCCCGCTTCCATCAGGAGAAATGATGAAGTTGATGCCTCCATATATTGCCTGGATGCTATTGAAGAAGATGAGCAGGAGGCAAAGGATCTTTATAAAGCTTTTCATATCGTGTGTCTTTGGGAGGTTAAAGATGAAAAAAGTTGATATGTATGAAGATGACGATGGTCAGTAATGGAGCTGAGGTTTATTGATGCCAATTGAACCGGAAGTACAAGTGAGTGACACAACGAAGAGGCTATGAAAATCAATAGCTGGCATCATATTGCTCACACCTTGCTCACACTACTTTGTTATTCCCTGTTCCCCATGTCCCATTTTCCTAAATTGCAGCTATGCAACAGTACCATCAATTACTACAGCACATTTTAGATAACGGTGCATCAAAGACTGACAGAACAGGAACCGGCACCATCAGTTGTTTCGGATACCAGATGCGTTTCAATTTGCAGGAAGGTTTTCCATTGGTGACAACGAAGAAACTGCATTTGAAGAGTATCGTGCATGAATTATTATGGTTTTTGAAGGGAGAGACGAACATTGCTTATCTCACAGAAAATGGCGTGAGTATCTGGAATGAATGGGCTGATGAAAATGGAGAGTTGGGTCCGGTATATGGTAAACAATGGAGGAGTTGGGAAGGTGCAGATGGAGTTGTTGTTGACCAGATCACAGATGTGATTGATCAGATCAAAAAGAATCCTGATAGTAGAAGATTGATTGTAAGTGCATGGAATGTTGCTGATCTTCCGAAGATGGCGTTGATGCCTTGCCATGCATTATTCCAGTTTTATGTGGCTGATGGAAAGTTGAGTTGCCAGTTGTATCAACGTAGTGCTGATGTGTTTCTTGGTGTTCCATTCAACATTGCATCATATGCATTGCTTACCATGATGATCGCACAGGTTTGTGATCTTGAGGTCGGAGATTTTGTTCATACGTTCGGCGATGTGCACTTGTACAACAATCATATTGAGCAGGCGAAATTGCAATTGAGCAGAACACCATATGATCTGCCGATGATGAAAATAAACCCTTCAGTAAAAAACATATTTGATTTTAAGTTTGAAGATTTTGAATTAAAGAATTACCAGTTTCATCCGCATATAAAAGCGCCGGTAGCGGTGTAAATAAGAAATAATTAATGAGAAATAATTAATAAGAAAAGGGTTAGGTTGAGCCACTGGCTTTTTGCGGAAAGCTTTGTATTTTGAAAATAAAATGCCCTACTCTAAGCCCTTCGATCTGGAAGATCGTCTAATTTCTTTTGCATGTTTGTGTCTTGAAGTATGTGATTTACTTCCAAATTCAAAATCAGGCCAAAACCTGGAATACCAATTATCTAAAAGTTCTACTGCCTCTGCACTGATTTATGGAGAAGCGCAAGCTGCTGAATCTAAAGCAGACTTTTTACATAAGATGAAGATGGTATTAAAAGAGATAAGGGAAACAAGAGTCAATCTTAAGATCATTCAGCAGAAGCCTGTTATTCAATCGGCTAAAGTTGATATAGCCATGTCGGAAGCTGGCCAGTTAATGGCTATATTTTTGAAAAGTATTGAAACAGCTAAAAATAATCAGCCTGTTAAAGAAAAAAGCAGCAAATTGTCTTCATAAGTTTGTAATTACTTATTAATTATTTCTTATTCATTATTTCAATGATTATCTCTTTAGTAGTAGCTGCATCCACAAACAATGTAATCGGTGTAAACAACCAACTTCCTTGGCATTTGCCAATGGATCTGAAATTCTTTAAGAACACTACCTGGGCAATGCCTGTGATCATGGGAAGAAGAACATTTGAGTCTATGGGTAAAGCTTTACCGGGTAGATTGAATATTGTGATCACTTCTCAAAAAGATCTGCATTTTGAAAATGGGGTTACAGTTAATTCACTGAAAGATGCTTTGTTTGTTGCAGAGAATGGAGATTACAAAGAAGCTTTTATCATAGGGGGCGGCCAATTATTTAATGAAGTGTTTGAGAAAGCTGATAAATTATACCTAACGAGAGTTCATGCAAATATAGATGGCGACGTCTTCTTTCCGGCAGTTGATAAGGACTGGAAACTGATCTCAAATGAAGATCATTTTAAAGACGAGAAGCATAAGTACGATTTCAGTTTTCAACTTTGGGAAAGAAAATAAACCAATCACTCTCATCTTTTATCTTCATTTGATGTACTCTCCTTCAAAACTTATCTACAAATATTTGCAATACTGGCGAAAAGCAAGTAACGGAAAGGGCCATGGTATTCATTCACCATTTGTATTTGAGTTTGTAACAAAGGTGCTTAACTCAAATATCTACTATAAAGTATATGATGAAGTGGAAGCCGTTAGAAAGCGACTCTTAAAAGATAATTCAATCATAACTATTGAGGACTTTGGTGCTGGGTCAAGGGTCAATCCAACCAATCAGCGCAGCATTCAGCAGATTGCTAAAAGTTCGCTCAAGCCAAAGAAGTATAGCCAGCTTTTATATAGAATGGCCCGGTATTACAGACCGTCAACGATACTTGAACTGGGAACATCACTGGGTATCACTACATCCTATTTAGCGAAAGGAAACCCTGGTGCTAAGATTATCACGATGGAAGGAGCTAAACAAATTGCCTCAACTGCTACACGTAATTTTCAATCGCTCGGTATAAATAATATCCAATTAATTGAGGGCAATTTTGATGAAACACTTCCTTCAACACTAAAGAATATTAAGGTTGATCTTGCTTACCTTGATGGCAATCATCGGTATCTTCCAACGGTAGAATACTTTCACCAAATACTTCAACATTCTCATAATAGCACCATCATTATACTTGATGATATTCACTGGAGCCAGGAAATGGAACAAGCCTGGGATTGGGTAAAAGCTCATCAGCAGGTAACACTCACCATTGACCTGTTTGCAATTGGTATTGCTGTATTGCGTAAAGAGATATTACATAAGCAACATTTCTCTATCCGCTATTAATGTGATTTGCTGATAACGTTACCGATAACGATTGCCCAGTTTCATGAGCAATATCAGTTTCTTACACTCCAAATGGCTTATTTTCGTGGCCTTCGATCAAAAAGCCATCATGCATGACAGTAGGAATTCTTAAAGAACCGCAGGGCGAAAACAGGGTCTCACTTTTACCCGAACAGGCAGAAACTCTTATCAAAAAAAATATTACCGTAGTTGTAGAATCGGGCGCTGGCAATAATGCCTATGCAGATGATGCAGCTTATAAAAGCAGGAATGCCTCGGTTGTATCAAGACAGGAGGCTTTGAACAGCGATATCGTTCTTTCACTTAGTCCGCTAAGCGCAGACGATGTTACTAAGTTAAAGAGCGATGCAATAGTTATAGGTGTGTTTCAGCCACTATTCAAGTTCAATGAAATGAAAGATTGGAGCGCCAAAGGTGTGACCACTTTCAGCATGGACATGATTCCACGTACTACAAGAGCACAAAGCATGGATGTACTCAGTAGCCAGGCAAATATTGCCGGCTATAAAGCTGTGTTGCTGGCTGCCTACAGTTATCCAAGATATTTTCCCATGTTTATGACTGCGGCTGGTAGTATACCGCCGGCAAAAGTTTTGATATTGGGTGCTGGTGTTGCAGGCTTACAGGCTATTGCCACTGCAAAACGTTTGGGTGCCGTGGTAGAAGTTTTCGATACTCGTCCTGCAGTAAAAGAAGAAGTGCAAAGCCTCGGTGCAAAATTCGTGGAAGTGGAAGGTGCTGCCGATGCGAGTAAAGCTGGCGGTTATGCAGTTGAACAAACCGAAGAGTATAAACAAAAGCAACAACAAAAGATCCATGATTCAATTGCAAAAGCAGATGTGGTAATTACAACTGCACAAATTCCTGGTAAAAAAGCGCCGATACTTATCACCGAAGCAATGATGGATGCAATGAAATCGGGCTCTATCATTATAGATCTGGCTTCTGCTACAGGTGGTAATACGCCTTTCACTAAGAACAATGAAACGGTGGTTCGCAAAGGTGTAAGCATCATCGGTAACAGCAATCTTCCATCGCTGATGCCTTTCGATGCAAGTAAAATGTACGGAAAGAATGTGCTCAACTTTATGCAGCTCATCTTAACTAAAGAAGGTGGCATCAACCTCAACTTTGAAGATGATATCGTGCAAGGTTGCTGCATCACTCATAATGGAAATATTGTAAATGACAGGGTAAAAAGTTTATTGTGAGACGAGCTGCAGATCATTAATTGATCTTCCGTTGCGTCGCACACTTGTACTGAATAACATATTCATCAATCAACTTCACAACATAATCAACATATGGAACAATTTCTCAACTGGATAACTGCACATATAGAAATGGTATACATCGTTATCCTTTCTATATTCCTTGGGGTAGAAGTGATCGGGCGTGTACCAAGTGTTTTGCATACGCCGTTAATGAGTGGTGCAAACGCAATTCACGGCGTAGTGATTATCGGGGCGATAATCGTTATGGGACGTGTTGCCCCTGATAATTATGTTGCTCTAATCATTGGCTTCATCGCTGTGTTGGTAGGTACTCTGAATGTTGTCGGTGGGTTTGTTGTTACCGATCGAATGCTGGAAATGTTCAAGAAGAAAAAGAAATAATCTAACTGCTATAAACTATTTGCATGGAACTTAGTTTGCTTACAATAATATATCTCATAGGTTCAGTAACCTTCATCTTAGGGTTAAAAATGTTATCTCATCCCGATACTGCAAGAAGAGGAAATCTTATTGCTGCATTTGGAATGACACTCGCCATCTTCGGAACGATCTTTCTGTATACAGACGAAGAAGGACATAAACTGGGAAACTACGGATGGATATTCGGCGCACTTGTTTTAGGTACGCTCATAGGTACAATGATGGCGAAGAAGGTAAAGATGACTGCCATGCCCGAAATGGTGAGTCTCTTTAATGGTATGGGTGGATTGTGCGCCATGCTCATTTCAGTAATGGAATTCAAGCATTTTACTGATAGTGCAATTTCAAACGGAGATTTTCTAAGTTTTACGCATGAAGCCACACACCTACAATTCCTGGTAGTTGTTGCAGGAATGGTGATCGGTTCTGTTTCTTTCTCCGGAAGTATGATCGCATGGGGAAAATTGAATGGAAAAATCAAAGACTTCAACTATAAAGGACAGACCTATGTTAATATGACCATTCTGATTGGTCTTTTAGCATTGTGTGCATGGTATGTTTATGCTACACCTGCAAATGGTGATCAAGGTCTCGGTATCATGCAAAGCCAGGTGTATATTTTTTATGGCATCATAACTCTAGCATTACTGTATGGCGTATTGTTCGTTTTCCCCATCGGTGGTGCAGATATGCCCGTGGTAATTTCTTTATTGAATTCTTTCACGGGGATGGCTGCTGCGTTTGGCGGTTTCTTATACGACAACCAGGTAATGTTAACAGGTGGTATTCTCGTGGGTGCTGCGGGTACATTGCTCACTATTCTCATGTGTAAGGCAATGAACCGTTCTTTAAAAAATGTATTGATCGGTGCGTTTGGTGGAAATGCTGCAGGAGGTGGTGCATCAGCATCAGGTGGTAATTACAAAGAGATATCATTAAGCGATGCTGCTGTTGTAATGGGTTATGCGAATAAAGTAATGATCGTTCCCGGCTATGGATTGGCAGTTGCACAGGCGCAGCACATTTGCCATGAGCTGGAAAAATTCTTAGAAGATAAAGGCGTAGAAGTAAAGTATGCCATTCACCCTGTAGCGGGCAGGATGCCGGGACATATGAATGTTTTATTAGCTGAAGCTGATGTGAGTTATGATAAATTATTGGAAATGGAACAAGCGAATGATGAGTTCAAAACAACAGATGTTGTATTGATACTTGGTGCAAATGATGTGGTGAATCCTGCGGCGAAAAGTGATCCTGCATCACCAATCTATGGAATGCCGATTCTGGAAGTAGAACAGGCTAAAATGGTGATCGTTAATAAAAGAAGCATGAAACCAGGATACGCAGGTATAGAAAACGAATTATTCTTCCAGCCTAAAACCTCTATGTTATTCGGCGATGCAAAAGCTGCCTTGCAGAAATTGTTAGCTGAGATGAAGAATATTTAGGGATTAGAAATAAGAAATAAACGATGAGAAATGAGAAAGTGATGCCACTTTCTCATTTTTTATTTCTCATTGCTTATTCGTTATTTAGTTTTGCTCAAATGCCACTTCCTGCTGAATTATTACAATCACTGCAAAATGTTCAGGGCTTTAATGAGCATTCATTCAAAGCCGTTCATGAATCCGGTGAGCAGGTAACATCTATCCGCATCAATCCAAAAAAGATAACTAAAGAAGGGCTTGCAGCAGAACTGTCAAAAATCAACTTTCAACTGTCATCAATCCCATGGTGTGATACAGGATTTTATCTTTCTCAAAGACCTTCATTCACACTTGATCCTTTGTTTCATGCGGGTGCATATTATGTTCAGGAAGCAAGCAGCATGTTCCTGCAGCACGCTCTCAAAAATGTAATTAATAAAGACCAGCATAAAATTGTTTTAGACCTCTGCGCTGCACCGGGAGGAAAAAGCACTTTGCTTTCATCATTCTTTACAGAAGGAGTGGTTGTATCTAATGAAGTGATCAAATCAAGAGCAAATATTCTCGCAGAAAATATAACCAAGTGGGGAGATGAAAATGTAGTAGTTACTAATAATGATAGTAAAGACTTTGCAAGATTGAATGGTTTTTTTGATGTGATTGTTGCTGATGCACCGTGCAGCGGCAGCGGACTGTTCAGAAAAGATCCATCAGCTATTGAAGAATGGAGTTTGGATAACGTAAATCTTTGTTGCCAGCGACAGCAAAGAATTTTATCTGATATCATTCCTTCGCTCAATCAAAATGGAATACTGATCTATTCTACTTGTTCTTATTCAAAAGAAGAAGATGAACAGATCATTGACTGGATGATCGATGAGTTTGGATTAATTCCCTTATCGATACCTCTGAAAAATGAATGGAATATCATCGAGTCACAGTCATACAAGCATCAAGCTCCAGGGTATCGTTTTTTCCCGGATAAAATAAAAGGTGAAGGTTTTTTCATTGCAGTGTTACAGCAGAGGAACGAAGTAATCTGCTCAAGGATCAAAGAAAGTACACTTCAGCCTACCTCCGCAAAGGAGATGGATGTACTGGCTAACTATATAGATGTTCGGTCCACATCAACAGTTTTCAAACAGGGCGAAACGATGAATATGTTTGCTGCACCATATTTTAACCATTTAAAACAATTAGCTGCTCATCTCTATATAAAAAAAGCAGGTATTGCTTTAGGAAGTTTTAAAGGAAAAAGCTTTGTACCAGAACACTCTTTGGCATTGAGTAAAATCACTCATAAATTTAATCGTATTGATCTTTCCAAAGAAGTTGCATTGACATACCTGCGGAAACAGGAACTAAAGATCAATGCACCCCAGGGATGGTATGTTGCCGAGTACAAAGGATTGGGATTGGGGTGGATGAAAGTATTGGCGAATAGGATCAACAACTATTATCCTTCTGAATGGAGAATTTTGAAAGAACGATCACCTTCCGAATAATGGAGTTGCAGGATGATCACTGTGTTCGTTAATTACTTTTACCAGCCAGGCCACATCATGCCACTTACCTAGCTTATGGCCAATGTTTTTATAAGTAGCAAAATGTTCAAAACCCATCTTAGTATGAAATGAAATGCTTTTTGGGTTAGGCTGTGTTACACCTGCATATACATTAATAAAGCCAGCTTGCTTAAGCAGTTTAAATAACTGGGTGTATAATTCATAAGCTACGTTCTTACCATGATAATTCTCCTGCACATACACTGAACTCTCTACACACCATTGGTAGGCTTCACGATCCCTGTGTTTGCCTGCATAAGCATAGCCGATGATCATGCCATCATCTTCTGCAACAAGCCATGGATATTTCTGAGTGTAGGTTTTGATTCTTTCTTCAAACTCTTCAATAGTAGGGATAGTGGTTTCGAATGTAAAAGCAGTGGTTAGAATATACGGAGTATAAATGTGCAGCACAGCTTGTGTATCTTGTATTTGCACCGGTCGAATAAGCATGAATCAAATTTAATTCACTAATCCTACACTCACCTCCACATCCGGGTTATCCAATAAAAACTCCGCCATCTCTTCATTCATTGTAAAACCTTTTTCCAGGCTATACATTTTAACTTCCAATTTTGCAGTTGGTTCGTATACTGAAAAATGCAAGGAAGATTTGCCCGGGTTCTTTTTAATATTCTTATCAAAGAAATCGACGAACTCTTGTGTAAGAGAGGCAGGTTCTAATTTGATATTGATATTCTTGGTGAGCATTTGTTTTGCTGTTTCAAGCAAACAGATACCCGTTACTTTAAACTCGTATTGGTCACTATTATAGCGCTGCTTGAACATTCCATGTACCAATAAATTCTTTCCCTTTTCAAGATAGTTTTGGAAACGAACGTAATCATCGCTCCATAACATCATCTCCGTTTTACCGGTGAAATCCTCGATAGACAGTGAGCCAAAATTTCTTCCTGTTTTAGTTACCCTGTGTTGTGCATCGATTACCAAGCCTGCTAATCTGAATGTTTTTCCTGCAGCTGCGCTGATAAGTGTATTAGATTCTTTTACTTCATTGAAATCACTCAGAGGCATGATGCCATAATATCTCAATTCAAATTTGAAGTGATCTAAAGGATGGCCACTCATGTAAATTCCAGTCACTTCCTTTTCAAAGTCCAATCTTTCTGTCAAAGTCCATTGCTCGCATATAGGAAGTTTTGGTGTTGGTATCTCAGGCAATGAGTCAACACCAAACAAGCTGGATGTGCTCTGCAATTTATTCGCCTGCACCTGGTTGCCAAACTGGATTATCCTTTCTAAACCTGTTTTAGTATCACCCGGCATTATAAAGAAATACTGTGCTCTGTGCAGTTCAGGAAAACAATCAAAAGCACCTGCATAAGCAAGGCTCTCTAAAGATTTTTTATTAACCGCCCTTTGATTCACGCGTTGAATGAAATCAAACACGGTTTTATAACGACCTTTCTGCCTTTCTTCAACAATACTTTCGATGGCAGCTTCACCAACCCCTTTCAATCCACCTAAGCCAAAACGTATCTCGCCTTTTTCATTTACTGCAAAACCTTTTTGTGATTCATTCACATCAGGACCCAGCACTTTCAATCCCATTCGCTTACACTCTTCCATAAAGAATGTGATCTTCTCGATGCTTCCTGCATGATTCAACACCGCAGCCATGTATTCGGAAGGGTAATGAGCTTTTAAATATGCAGTTTGATATGCAACAAATGCATAACACGTCGAGTGCGATTTATTAAATGCGTATTGAGCGAACGCTTCCCAGTCGGTCCAGACTTTCTCCAGTATTTCCTTGTTATGCCCTTTTGCAGCAGCTCCATCAATGAACTGCGCTTTCATTTTATCAAGTACAGACTTCTGCTTTTTACCCATTGCCTTACGCAATACATCAGCATCACCTTTAGAAAAACCTGCAAGGCTTTGCGAAAGCAACATCACTTGTTCCTGGTATACTGTGATACCATAAGTTTCTTCGAGATATTCCTTCATATCGGGAATATCATACACCACTTCTTCCTTACCATGTTTCCTCGCAACATATTGCGGAATGTAAGCCATTGGACCAGGACGATACAATGCGTTCATCGCAATCAGATCAGCGAATTTATCCGGCTTTAGCTCACGCAAATACTTTTGCATGCCCGGGCTTTCAAACTGGAACGTACCGTTGGTTTCTCCTTTTTGATATAAATGATAGGTCTTTTCATCATCCAATGGAATATTATCGAGGTCGATATCTACTCCATGATTTTGTTTGATGAGCTCCAATGCAGTTTTTAAAATGGACAACGTCTTTAATCCTAAAAAGTCCATCTTGATAACACCTGCATCTTCAATGATGCTTCCTTCGATCTGTGTTACCCAGAGATCAGAATCTTTTGCAGTTGCTACCGGAATTAATTCAGTAAGATCTTTTGGTGCAATGATGATTCCCGCAGCATGTATACCGGTGTTTCGAACAGAACCTTCTAATCTTTCTGCTTCTCTCAACACTTGTGTCCGCAGATCTTTCGGGTCACCATTATATAATTCCCGAAGCTTTTTGATATTCTCGATCTCTTCTCCACCAAACCCTTCTTTTTCTTCTAATGATTTTTCTCCTTCCTTCTTTGTCATTGGTGCAGTGAGTACTCTTCCCAAATCGGTTCCCGGTCTGTCAGGTACCATCTTCGCCAATGCATTGCTCTCTGCCAATGGAAGATCCATTACCCTTGCTACATCCTTAATACTCATCTTAGCAGCCATCGTACCATAAGTTATGATCTGTGCTACCTGGTTCTTACCGTATTTCTGAACAACGTAATCAATTACTTTCTGTCTTCCCTCATCATCAAAGTCAGTATCAATATCGGGCATCGACTTACGATCCGGATTTAAAAATCTTTCAAAAAGTAAATTGTATTTGACAGGGTCGATATTGGTGATACCGATGCAATATGCTACCACGCTTCCTGCAGCTGATCCACGGCCCGGACCAACAAACACATTCATCTCTCTTCCAGCCTTGATGAAATCAGATACGATCAAAAAGTATCCGGCAAATCCCATCGTCTTAATTGTGAAAAGCTCAAAGTCGATCCGCTCTCTTGTACTTTCTTCAATTTCACCGTACCGTTGTTTTGCACCTTCGTAAGTAATATGCTTTAAGTATTCCCATTGATTCAAAGTGTCCTCATCATGAATCTTGAACTCTTTTGGAATAGGGAAATTGGGAAGTAGAATATCTTTCTTCAGGTTCAACACTTCTACTTTATCAACGATCGCATTGGTATTGTCTATTGCTTCAGGCACATCGGAAAAAAGTTGTTTCATCTCTTCCGCTGTTTTGAAATAGAACTGGTCGTTAGGAAATTTAAAACGACGATTCTTCACCTGCAATTCATCATTCACAAAATCATCAAAGCCGGGAGTGCTTTGCTTTTCACCTGTGTTGATACAAAGCAAAATGTCGTGTGCATTCGCATCATCTTTATCTACATAATGACTATCGTTCGTAGCGATCATCGGCACATTGAACTTCTTCGCAAACTTCATCAAGGTATTATTGATGAGTTCCTGTTCTTTTATCTCGTGCCTTTGTAGCTCAATGTAATAATCATCACCAAACATATCCAGCCACCACTTAAATTCCAGCTCAGCTTTCTCTTCACCATCATGCAAAATGGTTTGTGGAACATAAGCACCAATGCAACATGTTGTAGCGATCAATCCTTCACGATATTGTTCTATCAATTGCTTATCGATTCTCGGATATTTACTGTACATCCCTTCAATAAAACCCAGCGATGTAAGTTTCACCAAATTTTTATAACCTGTTGCATTCTTCGCTAACAATACCTGGTGATATCGTTCATCTTTCTGCTCTTTTGAAAATGTCTTTCTATGTCTATCCTCAACTACATAAAATTCGCAACCAACAATTGGTTTTACCAAAGGTTGTGTAATATCTTTTCCTTTCTCATCCTTACCAACAACTTTTGTATTCTTCCATGCCTGGTTCACAAAATCAAACACACCAAACATGTTTCCATGGTCAGTGATTGCTAGTGCAGGCATATTATCCTTGGCAGCTTTTTTATATAAGCTATCGATCGCTGCCGCACCATCCAGCAAAGAGTATTGAGTATGTACGTGTAAGTGAGAAAAATTGCACATCGTTAATTCTGTTTATGGCAATTGAGTTGGATACCAGCAATCGAAACTTTGTGCATTTTCGTTGCGTCGCAATCCTTTCATCGGTTTGTTCTTTATTGAACAGCTTACTACCCAATTTACCCGGCATCAAATATCCATCTCTGCAAATTTCCCTTAAACTGCAATTATCCACAGGCTTAAATTGGGGCGGAATTTGTTAAAAAGTTCTTAGCACATATTGCAGTTTAGCAGCAGTAGCCTTATATTGCAATAAGTGAATCCTTCCTATGCTGAGAATCATATCGTTTATATTAGCCATCGCTGTATTTGCAAGCTGCAAGACCATCCATAATCTTGCTGCTAAAGATAACTCCGGAAGCAAGCGAACTACTGAGTCACCTAAGACCAAACAGAATGGTAATGTGGTGTTTATAGATAACATCGAGGTAACCCCGGGCAATACCGTTACATCCAGGCAATCGCCAAATACCACGCAAGCAAAAAGAAAGAAAGAAGATTATGTGAGTAATGCAGTTCTGAAAGAAAACAATGCTTTTGGAAATATAGAAAATGCGGATGCACTGCAACTGAAGTATTCGGTTATGCTAGATGCATCGGTGGAAAAGCTGGGCAACGTGGCAATGTTAAAATCCATTGATGATTGGTGGGCTACAAAATATTGTTACGGCGGGGATTCAAAAAGCTGTATTGATTGTTCGGCATTTACACGAACTGTTATTAAAGATGTATACAGCATTGAACTTCCCCGGACAGCAAAAGAGCAGTTCGAATTCAGCCAGAAAATAGAAGTTGAAGAACTTAAAGAAGGCGATCTTGTTTTCTTTCAAACTACGGGCAGATCTATTTCACACGTCGGAATCTATTTAATGAATAACAAGTTCGTTCATGCTGCGGTTAGCCAGGGAGTGAGCATCAGCGATCTGAATGATGTTTACTGGAAAACACGCTATCGTGGAGCTGGCAGAATTACAAAAGAAGAAACACCCATCAAGCCTTAGATCTCCATTTATCTGCAAATTTGTAATATAGCTGTATTGCGTCTGGTGTGAGCTTCAGGTAAAAAACTCCTGCAATCAATATTGAAGAGAAAACAGCTGTTCGTATGAACATGCCCATCCAACCGGTAAGGTTATCCATAGTATAATAGCACAATGCAAATCCAACTCCGGCTATTGCCAAACTGTAAACAGTTTTTATATCGAACGGTTGCATATTGAATTTACGCCTTAGAAATTCGAACCGGATAAAATTGTATACGGTATAAGAAATGATCTCAGCATAAGCTGAACCAATGATGCCATAATTTTTAATGAAGAAATAGGTAGTCGGGATCCTCAAAGCCAACATAACCACACCGCTAAGGAAATCAAATCTCCAGAAAGCTGAGGTGGCAATCACAATACCATTCACTCCTGTACCTGCATCAATGATCCTTGCAATCCCCAACAATATCATTACTTCAACGGCAGCTTTATAATCAGCTTGTATGGGCAATACTTCAAACACATGAAAAATGTTGAGTACTATGTTGCCGTAGATAAATAGTGCCATCAATAAAAGGTTGATTGAGGATCTTTTGTAGATGCGATTGATCTCACTATAATTTTTATCCTTCCAATGCTGTGACAGAACGCCTGTGGAGATCGATTGTACACTCCTTTGGGGTATCTGCACCAGGTTTGCCGCGTATTGAGCCAGGTTAAAGACGCCTGCCAGGTTAAGACCCCGGGTACTTGCAATGATCAGTGTATCCACCGTTTGCCCTAATGACTGGATGATCACCCCGCCGAAGATCAACATCTGCATCGTGAACATCTTCCTCTTAAATTTCCTCGTCACTCTACTCACTTTGAATGTGATGTTGAATTTTCCGATGCGAATAAGATAGATAAGCAGAATTAAGAAGATGAGAAAATATAAAGTAGAAAAGAGTTTAATGAAAGTGTCAAAGCTGATCACTTTGAAGTAGTAAAGTAAAATGAAAGCCGTGGTGAATATCCTTAGCACTGTTTCCTTCAAACTGTTTGTGAGCACTGTTTTCTGTAACGCCCAGCAGAAACCCTCTAAAACAGAAAAGAACAACATTCCAAAAGCGAAAGGGAATACCCAATAGTAATAATCAACAAAAAGCTGGGAGCGTTCCGAGAATTTTCTCACCACCAGGGGTTCGAATACCAGGCTTAGTAGTATCAATGCTATAAAGCCAATGAAAGCAGTAACTAGTGACCATGTAAGCAGATCATTTTCTCTATCCTTCAAATTGTCTTTGTAGTAAGGATAGAATTTATACATCACAGGAATTACACCCAGGCATCCAAATGCATAAAAATTTTGTGCTACATCAAAGAATATCCTTGTCAATCCAAATTGAGCAGGCGTGAAGGAACCATTGGTTATAAAGAAATAAGTATTGATGGCTCCTACAATGAAGCCGATGTATACCAGGAAACTCGAAATGATCGCTTGCTTACGGATATTCGCCATGAATGCTTCCCAATGGGAGTATTACTTGAGCACTAAGGTTTATCCTGCAGTTGCTTTACTGTTATATAGTACAGTTTTTCAATTGAAGCAGGATCCCAGCTGCTAATATCGTTATTAGAAAGCGTAAAGCTGTTCCATTTTGTGGTGATGTCGAATCTTTTGTTGTTGATGGATAATGGAAGATCAAAGCCTTCGATTGAATTGGTCCACCTTGCCATTACAGTATTCGTCTTGTTATCAAGATAAAACTCCAATTGAGGAATTTGTACTGTTCTTAAATATTGATCGAAAACCTTTTTGAAGTTGATGCCGGATTGTTGGCTAATGTAGTCTTCCACCTGCTGCGTGGTTACTGTTTGATGCCAGTACGTTTTATTCAAGCCTCTCAATATCTGCCTGAATTTTTCATCATCATTGATCGAATGCCGAATAAGATGTAGCATATTAGCAGCTTTTGGATACATATCACCGCTGCCTTCTTTATTG
>JAEZDC010000090.1 GCA_023429825.1 Bacteroidota bacterium
CAACCAAACAATGGGTGTTGCCAGCAGCAAAGAATCAAAACGATCTAAAAATCCACCATGTCCCGGCATCATAGAACCAGAATCTTTCACTCCTGCCAGGCGTTTAAGTTTAGATTCGAAAAGATCACCAAGTGTTCCGAAGATGGAAGCGATGGCCGCGATTCCCAAACAAATATCCCAACGGATGAAAGGGTTTAAAAAATATACCAGCAAGGGAACAACAATCATGGCCAGTATTGCTCCGCCTATCGTTCCTTCCCATGTCTTCTTTGGAGAGATTTTCGACAAAGGAGTCTTGCCTATTAATGACCCTACAATGTAGGCCATGGTATCATTGATCCAAATTGAAGCGATGATCACCAGTACGTACTCAACTGTAGGGCGCTGGTCTTCACAATACACAATGCAATTTCCGATATCAATCAAGCAGCCGAGACTTATACTTATGTACACAAATCCCAACAGCGAATGCGCCAATAACTTAAACTTCCTCGTAAACAACACTTCCGCATTCACTGCAACAGCTCCCACAACCAGCATCCAAAATCCAGCATCTTCCAAACGAAATTCTGAAAAAGAATAGGCCTCATTTGTCATCCATAACATAAAGCCCCATCCTGCCAGCATTACACCGTATTTGTGCAGAGAAGAAATGTTTCCATACCCGGGGTCGATCTTAGCGACCAACTTTTGATATTCCATCCAGCATCCAAAATGAATAATTGAAAACAGAATAAAAAAACTCCAGTGGTTCCAGAGTAAACCGAACAGCATCACTATTACAAATACTACTGCGGAGAGTGCTCTTGTTTTAAATGTCTGTAAGTTGAAAGCCATTAATAAGTGCTTGGGAGATTGGTGGGCGTGTTTGACGGCGGTTGATCATCATCTCTCTTCAACAGATCTCGTTCTTTAGGCTCAAATGGGTTATTACTTTCTACATAAGTAGGATCTGAATCAAACGTACCCAGTTTAATGCTTTCTTTTTTAAACACCCTGAACAAGCCAACGATGATAACTAATGCAATTAATCCAACCCATAACGGAAACTTTTCATCCAATACTTCATCGGTGAGTTTTCCTTGTTTTGTGTAGAAGTACATAGCTGTAACTGCAAGCCCGTTATTAATAAAGTGCGCAAGGATACTAGTCCATAAACTTTTACTGTAGTAGAACATAAACCCGAGCACCAGTCCTAAAGCAAATCGTGCAAGAAAACCATAGTAAGACATATGAATGGCAGAGAAGATGATACTGGTAATGATAATGCCTACCCAAACATTTCTCGTCCACTTTACCATTAACTGTTGTAATGCCCCACGGAACAGGATCTCTTCGAATATTGCCGGCGCCAATGCGATAACGATCAGAGCAAAAATGTAATCGCCAACATTTTCAATTCGTGCCATAAGCTTCACCTGCTCCATGTAGGCTTTTTCTAACTCCTTAAAATACATTTCCCAGTTCTTGGGAATAGGGATCATTGTGTTTAGTTCGCTTAATGCACCGGTCAAACCAAATCCTGCTAATACCATGATTGCGACAAATACCAGTTGTAATGCATTGGCTTTTGTTTTCAATCCTAAATGACGGATAGGTTTCGGGTTTACGATCCTTGCATAAATAACAGCCGGTAAACAAAACGCAAACAGCGTTGAAATGAGTTGGAATACCATGATGGCATTTTTATTAGCCGGATTCAACAAGTCTTTTTGCATGGTTTCCAAAGAACTTCCCACCTGCGCCATCCATACAACCAGCCCGATAATTGCCCCAAAGAGGAATCCGCCTGCAATCAATCCGAGTAAAATGAAGAATTGTGAAATATAACTTATCCTTGGTTTTGAATACATATCGTACGGTTATAGAGCTGTAAATTTGCAACTTCTTTTCAAAGATGCCATAAGTTTTGTGGATGTTGGGGTTTTCCTTGCTGCACAATGACAGGAACGATGAAGTGCTTGCGACGCAACAGGTGATGCCACCTAAACTAAAGCTGGTATCCCAGAAATTATATAATGATAACTATAGGTAACATATCGCTTCCCGAATTTCCTTTGTTGCTTGCACCTATGGAGGATGTGAGTGATCCGCCGTTTCGTGCCGTGTGTAAGGCGAATGGTGCTGACCTGATGTATACTGAGTTCATCAGCAGTGAAGGTTTGATACGTGATGCGATGAAGAGTAAGAGAAAGCTGGACATTTTCGATTATGAAAGGCCTGTTGGAATTCAAATCTTTGGCGGTGATGAAGAAGCGTTATCATTAAGTGCTAAGATCGTGGAGACAGTTAATCCCGATCTACTTGATATCAATTTTGGTTGCCCTGTTAAGAAAGTAGCGTGTAAAGGTGCTGGCGCCGGTGTGTTGAAAGATATTGACCTGATGGTTCGATTAACTGATGCGGTGGTAAAAAGCACTTCCTTGCCTGTAACGGTTAAGACAAGATTGGGTTGGGATGATAACAGCAAGAATATTGAAGACGTTGCTGAACGTTTGCAGGATGTGGGTATAAAAGCTTTGGCAATACATGGACGTACGAGGGCGCAGATGTATAAAGGCGAAGCAGATTGGACGTTGATTGCTAAGGTGAAGAACAATCCTAGAATTGGGATTCCGATTTTTGGTAATGGTGATATCGATTCGCCCCAAAAAGCTCTGGAATATAAGAACAGGTATGGTGTGGATGGGATAATGATTGGTCGGGCTGCGATTGGATATCCGTGGATCTTTAGGGAGATAAAACACTATGTAAGAACGGGTGAGTTATTGGCTCCTCCTTCTATTGAAGAAAGAGTGAATGTTTGCAAAGAACATTTGACGAAATCTTTACTGTGGAAAGGACCTGTTGTAGGTATCAATGAAATGAGGAGGCATTATGCAAATTACCTGAAAGGTTTGCCGGGTATAAAAGAGTATCGCAACCGTTTAGTTACCATCAATACCAAAGAAGAAATTTTTGAGGTTCTTGATGAAGTTCAGAAAAATTACATTGGGTTTGAAATAGAAAGAATGCCTATTCAGCTCATCAACTATCACGAAAAATGTGAAGCGTAATTAAATCTTCTTTTTAGCTAAGATTGAAAAATCATCTTCATCTTTCACAATAGTGTTACTCAACTTACCCAAGGCTGTAATTTCCATTTCAACAACATCACCTTCTTTCAGCCATTGCTCTTGGTAATTGGGATCATTGAGTTTACCTGTGCCATTTAATTCTAAGAAACAACCTGTCCCTACAGTGCCGCTGCCGATAACATCTCCTGCATGAATATAAGTGCCATAAGCACATCTTTCAATGATCTCTGCAAAAGTCCAGTCCATATCGCCTAGGTTTCCCGTGCTTACCTGTATGCCATTTACCCAACACTTCATATCAAGGTTCCAGCTTTTGCCCATATGACCTTCCTTGCATGGTATCTCATATTGCTGCAATTCATCTAGCGTAACCAACCACGGACCTATGACTGTAGAGAAATCTTTTCCTTTTGCCGGGCCAAGATTCAAAAGCATTTCTTCCATCTGCAATCTTCTCGCACTCATGTCATTCATGATCATTAATCCACCGATATATTCATCTGCTTCTTCCGCTCGGATATTCCTTCCGCTTCTGCAAATGACCACTGCAGCTTCTAATTCAAAATCGAGCTTTTCAAAATGATCAGGCATGCAAATGATATCGCCAGGACCTTGTATGCTATGATGATTGGTAAAATAAAAGATTGGATATTGATCAAACTCTGCGATCATATCCACTTTCCTGTTCCTTCTTGCAGCAGCTACATGCTGACGAAATGCATAGCCATCCCTGCAGCTTGTTGGAAAAGGAACTGGGGCTAAAAGATCGACTTGTTCAAGCGGAATGGATCTTTCTTTTCCAATCGTTCCATCCTTGATGGCTTCATTCATGTTGAAAGCTATAGGAAAGAAATCATCCCAAAAATTCAGGAACATGCTCATTGTATTGGGCAGTTCAGGATGAAGCTTATCCATATTGTATAGCCCGTCATCATGATATATTGCCAATTGCTCATGCCCGTTGTATATATAGCTTGCAAGTTTCATAGTACTCTTTTAGCGGCCCGAAAGTAAAGCAATAATACACTCAAAGTTGGGGCAGTTTGAACCCATTTAGATATAGTGACGTGAAATTCAAAACGTTCTTTATGCCGGTTTGCTGGCATTTGGTCGCTTTGGTTTGCTTTTTGTTTTGATATAACAACCCTCATATTGAATCAATTAGTGAAAGATCATTATGACGGAGAATTATATAAAACCATCATTTGCAAAAAACAAGGAGTTTCTTTTCCAGGAACTGCGTAGAGAAGTTTTCGACACAGTGAAGAATTTGCAACCGCATAAGCAAATTGAGATCACTTTGAAAGCGATACTGTTCCCACTAATGTACCTAGCAACTTACATTTCTGCCATTGAATTCGGCAATAACATTTCTGTTTTATATACCTGTTATTTTTTGTTAGGATTATTCCTGGTGCTGAACTTTCTCAATCTCATTCATGAAGCGGTGCATGGCACTTTATTCAGAAATAAAAGACTGAACAACTGGTACGTTCATTTCTTTGACCTGATGGGCGCTAACAGTTATATCTGGAAGATCAGGCATACCAGGCTGCATCACAATTATCCTAACGTAATGGGTTGGGACAGCGATTTTGAACAAAGTCCCGTGGCCAGGGTTTTCCCGCATGGCGCATTTTCATCTATTCATAAATACCAGCACATTTATTTGCCATTGATCTATCCTCTGTATTTAGTGAATTGGTTATTGGTAAGAGATTTTAAAGACTTCTTCAATAAGAAACAACTGATCTGGAAAGTAGCGAGTATTCCAAAGATTGAATACGCAAAGCTCTTCCTATTTAAAGGATTCTTTATAGGATATACTATTGTATTACCCAAGTTGATGCTCAACATCAGCTGGGCACAGGCGATCATCGCTTTCTTAATAATGATCTTTACAGCAAGCATCATTTCATTATTGGTACTCTTATCACCGCATGCAAATACTGAAAGTGAATTTCCTTTGCCTGATGAAAATGGTAAAATAGCTCATTCATGGTTCGAGCACCAATTAAGTTGTACGAATGATGTGAAAGAGGATAATTGGTTCATACGGTTTTTTATGGGATGCTTTAATTATCATATTGCTCACCATTTATTTCCTTCGGTAAACCATGTGTATTATCCTGAAGTAACGCAGATCATCAAACGATTTGCAGTTGAAAATGATCTTCCTTATAAACAGTTTCCTTTAGCTACTTCTTTAGTGAACCATTATAGGCTCTTAAAGAATAATGCATTTAATGAGAATATTTTTGAAGAAACGATGTAACAAAAAAGCCGGAAGAAATCCGGCTTTTTCAATTATTGCTTGATATTACACATCAATCTTTGCATACTTAGCATGGCTCTCGATAAACTCTCTTCTCGGCGCCACTTCATCTCCCATCAGCATGCTGAATATTCTATCTGCTTCTGCTGCACTTTCAATCGTAACCCGCTTTAAAGTTCTTCTGGCAGGGTCCATGGTTGTTTCCCATAATTGGTCTGCATTCATCTCACCCAAACCTTTATAGCGCTGAATGGTAACACTATCCTCTTTACCACCGGATAATTTTTCAACTAAAGCCTTACGCTGTTCTTCATTGTATGCATACGCTTGTTCTTTCCCTTTTTTGACCAGGTATAATGGGGGTTGGGCGAGATATACATAACCCTGCTCAACCATCTCTTTCATATACCTGAAGATGAACGTTAGAATAAGCGTTGCGATATGTGATCCATCCACATCGGCATCGGTCATGATGATGAGCTTGTGATAACGAAGCTTTGCCAGGTTTAATGCCTTCGGATCTTCAGGTGTACCCACTGTTACACCTAATGCAGTGTACATATTCCTGATCTCTTCGTTTTCATAGATCTTATGTTCCATCGCTTTCTCAACGTTAAGGATCTTACCTCTTAACGGGAGAATCGCCTGGAAACTTCTTTCTCTTCCCTGCTTTGCAGTACCTCCTGCCGAATCACCCTCTACCAGGTACAACTCGCATTTCTCAGGATCTCTTTCACTGCAATCTGCAAGTTTACCAGGTAAACCACCACCACTCAACACCGTTTTTCTCTGTACGAGTTCTCTCGCTTTTTTAGCAGCGACCCTTGCTTGGGCGGCGAGAACAATCTTCTGAATTACATTTTTCGCTTCTCTTGGATTTTCTTCAAGATAGGCTTGCAATATTCTACTTACAGTAGTCTCTACTACTCCACTTACTTCACTATTACCAAGCTTGGTTTTAGTTTGCCCTTCGAACTGTGGCTCTGGAACTTTTACTGAAACGATCGCACTCAACCCTTCCCTGAAATCATCACCTTCTACTTCAACTTTTGCTTTTTCAAACAAACCTTCTTTATCGCCGTAGGATTTAAAAACTCTAGTCAATGCTCTTCTGAACCCGGTAACATGGGTACCACCTTCTATAGTATTGATGTTATTAACGTATGAGAAGATATGTTCTTTAAAATCGTCGTTATAGCTCATCGCTACTTCAACAGCCACATTGGTATTTTCATCATGCCCTTCAAAATAAAGTGTCTTTGCAATAAGTGGTGTTCTTTTGCCACTCTTATCCAGCATTTCCACAAACTCAACTATTCCACCTTCGCTATAAAAAGTAGCGGTGTAGGGGTCGCCGGCCTCATTTCTTTCCCTCAGATCGGTTAAAGTAATATTGATCTTACGATTCAAGTATGACAGCTCTCTTAGACGTCCTTCAAGGATGTCTTTAGAATAAACGCTAACCTGGAAAATAGACAGGTCAGGCCAGAAATGAACTCTGGTTCCGGTTTTATTTGTTTCGCCAATCTCTCTAACAGAATACTGAGGTGCTCCACAACTGTATTCCTGCTCAAATATTTTTCCATCCCTATGAACGGTAACATGAAGTTTAGTGCTTAAAGCGTTTACGCAACTCACACCTACTCCATGCAATCCACCGGAAACTTTATAAGTATTCTTATCGAACTTACCACCCGCATGCAATACCGTCATTACCACCTCCAAAGCTGAACGCTTTTCTTTACTATGCATGGCAGTAGGTATACCACGACCATCGTCCTTTACGCTGATGGAATTATCTTCATGAATGGTTACGTCAATGTTCTTACAATGCCCTGCTAAGGCTTCATCAATCGAGTTGTCTACCACCTCGTAAACAAGATGATGCAACCCTTTTACGCCGACATCGCCAATATACATCGCCGGGCGTTTTCTAACTGCTTCTAAACCTTCTAAAACCTGGATACTATCTGCGCCATAACCGGGGGCGGGGGCTATCAATTCTTCATTCATATTTTGCCTTTGCTACAATGATTTTTCAGTATGAAAACAAAGTGTGCAAAGTTAACGAAAATCAAGAGGTTTACAGTTATTAAACAGTGTTATTTTAGCGTGTTTTTGACGGGCTAGTAGAGAGTATTTTAAATCATTTCATCATTGATTCAGATGCCCTTCGGAATAAGTCGTCTCTGCATCACCTTTGGTTCGTACCTCGTTTTTAGAAACCCGAGATTCCCAGCCCGGTTCATAGCCGGAATATCTTTGGAACATACATGGAATATCCATGGAATATTCC
>JAEZDC010000093.1 GCA_023429825.1 Bacteroidota bacterium
GCCTAACATAGTATACAAAGCACAGTTACCTGAAGCACCTCTGTATAATAGATATCCTCCTAATGCTGTTTTAACTAACCCTGAAATAGGGTTACTAAAAAGATTACCTACACCATTTGTAAGTAAAAATGTTCCAAGGGTTGCAGAGATCATTCTTTCAGGCCAGCTAACGTTCACTTCATTTGATTGACCGATAGCTGTATTTAAACCATTCTGCAGGTTGAACTGATTGTTAGCATTTTGTTCCATCATAACAAATATTTTGTTAGGTGGCATCCAAAACCTTGCTTAATTCATTTTGTTTGCAACAAATTGTTTTTCAAATTTCAACATACTCAGAACCGCTAAAAGCAAAAGAGAATGAGCAAGAAAATACACAGCTGCTACAATTATTGTACACCTCGTTGAAGGGAGTAAATAAAAAAGAGGCTACTGATTTAGTAACCTCTTTTCAATAAATGCTTTGTTTATTGGATCAGTTTTGCAATTTGTGCAAGTGGTAATGTATTGGCAAATGCGGTTATTTCAGCTTCTGTTGTCTCTGTAACAGTAAAGCTGATCAATGCGCTGCCGAGCGGCACCTGTAACTCGTAGTTCAATTTACCTTCACTCCCTTCTCTCTTTTCCAGCCTTGCTTTATATCCTTGTAGTTTGATTGTTTTGCTATTCGGATCACCCATATTTCCCATAACAGGCAGATTCAAAAAAGTGTTCAGCATTGCCACCATTGGTGAATTGCTGATGATCGATACTTCCGCTTTTTTAGAGAACTTTCCATAGCTGCGATGAACGGTAGCTCCTACAAAACCTACATTAGAACTTACATTATCATCATTTGCGTTTGTTGATAGTGTATCCATTTTAGCTGGCAACAGTTTCAATACTTCACGACCGATGGTCATGTCAATTTCCTGCATTGCTTTTTGTAAAGCAAAATGGGCATCTTCCAGTTTTCCTGCCTTATAAGAGTTTTTTGCTGTTGTAATGTTTGAGGTGAATTCCTGCGCAAAAGCAGGCGTGATAAGTAGCGTTGCTATTAGTATGATAAATATCTTTTTCATGTCTTTTAGTTAGATGTTGATGAATTATTGTTCTCCAAGTAATTTTTTGATCGCATCTACATCGAAGCTTTCGGCTGCAGCCATTACATCCTGCTCTGTAGCATAGTTGATGCATTCCCAAACAATCATTGAAGTTTGTCCAAGCTGGGTCATCAGTGTATAACCCCGGTTTTCATCATATTGAATGATAGCTTTATTTCCTTTTACTCGTACCTGTTTGAAGTTCTGAGTATTTGAACTAGACTGTATCATTCCTGCATTAGCAAAATATACATTCATTGCACCTGCATAAGCACTATTATTTCCAATTGTTATGGTAAGTTGCTTGTCATCCTTCCTGTAAATTCTCTGTATGCTGAGATTGCTCCATCCCCATTGTGTACTCATTACTTTATCCTGAACAGTATCTGCAGGCAACTGCGAAACAGTCGGAGGCAATGATTTCAATATCTGTCTTCCCAGCTGTATCTCTATACCCATCAAGGCCTGTTGCAGGGAATATCTCGCATCACTATAATTCTTTGCGTTATGTGCAGCTTCAGCATCGTTTACCTGGACCAGCACATCTGGTGGTGTTGTATTAGTTAACCCCGCGCCGCCTTTATTAGAAGGTCTTCCTGTAGAAGAGGATGAATTGCTTGAAGCTCCTGCATTATTCGTGTTGTTATTCTCTGAACTGGTTGAATTTGTGCCAACCTTTTTATCTACTGCATTCTCGATTTTCTGTTCAGCTTTTTCTTTAAGTTTCTTAAGGAAACCTTGTGCAGAAACGCCTACAGGCAGAGAAAAGAATGCCAGCATGCAGCCATAGAGCAAGATGTTTTTCATGATGTATGTTTTTGCAGTTAAGGGAACAAAAGTAAAAACTTAAGCTACGAATTTCATAGTGCTGCAATGTGATATTAATGTGGTTTTTCTGCATCATTGAAACAAAAATGCTCCTGATCAGACCAAGAGCATTATAAAACAATACTTTAAGAAAGATTATTTTCATCCCGGGTATGCTTTCAATGCAGCCTCCAGGCAATCCATTGCTTTATTAATAGCTGAAGTATTCAAAACATATGCAAGTCTTACTTCCTGTTTACCTAATCCTGCTGTACCGTAAAAACCTGTTGCAGGGGCCAGCATAACAGTAGCACCATTATGACTATGGCTTTCCAATAACCATTGGCAAAAAGTATCTGCATCATCAATAGGCAATCTTGCGATGGCATAAAAAGCACCACCGGGATTAGGGCAAAACACTCCTTCCATTGCGTTCAATCTTTTTACGATAAGGTCTCTCCTGGATTTGTACTCTGCTTTAGTTGTATCAAAATAATCTGCAGGCAGATCGATCGCAGCTTCACCCGCAATCTGTGCAAAACTTGGCGGGCTTAATCTTGCCTGTGCAAATTTCATTGCAGCATCCAGCACAGTCTTGTTCTTCGTAACAAAAGCGCCAATCCTTCCGCCGCAGGCGCTATAACGCTTACTGATCGTATCCATCATTATCACATGCTCTTCCGCCCCCTTCAAATGCATTGCACTTATCTGCTTTCCTTCATAAGCAAATTCCCTGTAAGCCTCGTCGCTGAACAAATACAACCCATGCCTGATAATGATATCCTTTAATTGCTGCATTTCTTTTTCACTGTATAAATAACCGGTAGGATTATTAGGATTACAGATCACGATCGCTTTTGTTCTAGGTGTGATCTTCTTTTCAATTTCTTCGATTGGTGGTAATGCAAAACCGTTATCGATATAACTTGTTACAGGCACAACTTTTACTCCTGCTGCAACAGCGAAACCATTGTAGTTTGCATAATACGGTTCCGGAATGATCACTTCATCACCTGCATCCAAGCACGTATTAAATCCAAACAAGATCGCCTCGCTTCCACCTGTAGTTATAATGATCTGCGTATGATCCACCTCGATACCTACACTTGCATAATACTTTACAAGTTTGCGGCGATAACTTTCATTCCCTGCACTATGGCTATACTCTAATACTTTGAAATCGCTGTTACGAACAGCATCCAGCACCAGTTTCGGCGTTTCTATATCCGGTTGGCCAATATTCAAGTGATAAACTGTAAGTCCTTTTTTCTTCGCAGCTTCTGCGTAAGGAACCAATTTTCTTATGGGTGAAGGTGGCATTTCCTGGCCACGTTGACTGATTTGTAACATGCGGCAAAAATAGCAGTTTAAGGATTTAGGTGTAATGATTTATGTTACCAGCCACATCACATTTATTATCTCCTGTTGCATCGCACGCTTGTACTTTCTGATCTTTACTAAACATAAAAAAGCCGCAAACGAATTTGCGGCTTAGTATAGTCAGAAGAATTTTCTCTTATTTCTTGGTTGCGGCCATTACATCCCCATCTATCGTTAATATAAATGGTTCGGCGATATTCAGGAATTTCACTGTTACTTTCTTAGTGAAAGCTCCGGGATTAGCTGCGTTGTATGTTACTTTTATTTTTCCCTCTTTCCCTTTACCTACGGGCGCCTGTGGATATTCAGGTTTTGTACAACCACATTCAGCAGTTGCACTTTCGACGATCAGCGCCTTGGAAGCAGAGAGATTTTTAAAAGTAAAAGTGTACGTAGCAGGTACATTGTGTTTGATCTTGCCAAATGTGTGCTTTACAGCTGAGAATTTTACATCATTCTTAGTTTGAGCAAACAAACATGTACTGATCGAAACAAATAATAATACTAGGAACTGCTTCATATTAGTGTTTATGTCCTGGCTTTAATTTCTCTAATCCGTTATTCGCAGGCGCAGCATTTTCTGCGACCTGGTAGGTTTCTCCGTTAAATGTAATTACCTGGGTTAAACCACCAGTTAAATAAATCGTAGCCGTTTTAGTGAATGGCCCCATTGCAGCAGCATTAAATCCTAAAGTCACTTTCGTACTTTGACCAGGACCAAAAGATACATTTTGCTGATACTTGGGAGTTGTACAACCACAAGCTACCTGAATGTTCTCTATCTTTAATGAGTCTTTGCTGATGTTTTTAATCTCAACTTCAAACTCAACAGGCTTACCCTGAGGAATTTTACCGAAACTGTAAGTCGTTGTGCTGAAAGCAACATAACTTTTAATGTCCTTTTGCTCAACCTGGTTTGGATTTGTTGTAGGAGTAACGGTTTGAGCGTTAAGAGCTACACCAAAGAAGAAAAGGCTGGCAGCCAAAAATGTAAATTTCTTCATCTTGTAATTGATTTATGTGGGTAAAGTTAACAACTAAAAGTAATTTCAGAATCTTCAAACAGTAACCCTCTCCTTTTTAAGAAGAATTTATATAGGTTTTTGACCTGTTTAAATGCCAGAATGCTGCTTTTTTATTCTGTTTCAAAGCAATTTTAGGCTATGGCAGTGAGCCCTTAATGTATATTTTTGCCGCATGGAACAAACTGAGAGTTCGCTACAATACAAAGATGACATGTTGAGCTATGATGGCTTCCGTACAGCCGTTATGGAAGATTATAAAATGGCCGTTGTAAGCCGTGAGGCAAGCCTGATGGGTCGCAAAGAAGTGCTAACTGGCAAAGCTAAATTTGGAATTTTTGGTGATGGTAAAGAGGTGGCGCAGATTGCAATGGCAAAATTTTTCAAACCGGGAGACTACCGGTCAGGATATTATCGTGACCAGACCTTCATGTTTGCAGCCGGTCTTGCTAATGTAGAACAATTTTTTTCGCAGCTTTATGCTGACCCTGATATAAATAATGATCCATTCAGTGCTGGACGTCAAATGAATGCACACTTCGCTACCAAATTCGTAGATGAGGGCGGTAACTGGCTCGATCTTGCAAATCATAAAAATGTTTCATCAGACATCGCCCCTACCGCCGGGCAAATGGTGCGTGCATTAGGACTTGCTTTTGCATCAAAGTGTTTTAGAAATATTGAGCAGCTTCGCCAATTTGATGATCTTTCACACAATGGAAATGAAATATGTTTTTGCACTATCGGTGATGCGAGTACAAGTGAAGGTCATTTTTGGGAAACCGTAAATGCGGCTGGCGTACTACAAGTTCCTTTAGCCATTTTTGTATGGGATAACGGGTACGGAATATCTGTACCTAAAGAATATCAAACCACCAAGGGTTCGATTTCTGCTGCATTAAAGGGCTTTCAAAAACAAGAGGGCACTAACGGCTTCAATATTTACAAGGTAAAAGCGTGGGATTATGCAGGTATGTGTGAAGTATTTGAAGATGCTTTACAAAAAATAAGAGATACACATGTGCCGGCCATTTTCCACGTAGAAGAAGTAACACAACCACAAGGGCACTCTACTTCTGGAAGCCATGAGAGATATAAAACTCAGGAAAGATTACAATGGGAAAAAGAATGGGATTGCATCAAACAGATGCGGGAATGGATCATTACTAATGGTATTCTTTCAGAAGAAGAATTAGATGGTGTAGAATTGGAAGCGAGAGAATTTGTGAAGGAAAGTAAGAACAGAGCCTGGGAAAAATACCTGAATCCTATTAAACAACAGGTTGCTAAAACAGTTGATCTGTTACGCACCATTATGGTGAATGATATTGAGGTTTATAATACACTTCAGCAGATCGCAAAGGAGTTGGAAAGTAATAGAGAGCCTTTACGGAGAGATGTGATGAAGGCCTTAGCAATAGCAGTTGAACTGGCTGGCAATTCCCCTTCAATAGAAGAGATCAACAACTATTATAACGCACTAAAAGAAGAAAATACTTCACTATATAATACTTATTTATATTCTGAAACTTCAAAAGCTGCATTAAAAATCGAAGAGGTAAAACCACTTATTTCTTTTGATGCACCTACGCTGAATGGCTTTGAAGTTTTAAACAAATATTTTGATCAACTGTTTGCAAACAATCCAAAAGTTGTTGCTTTTGGTGAAGACGTTGGATTTATCGGAGACGTGAACCAGGGATTTGCAGGATTACAGGAAAAATATGGGGAACAAAGGATCTTTGACACAGGTATACGTGAGCTTACTATCGTTGGCCAGGGAATAGGCTTAGCGATGAGAGGCTTAAGACCTATTGCTGAGATACAATACCTGGATTATCTCCTTTATGGTTTACAGCCTTTAAGTGATGATGTAGCTACGTTGCATTATAGAACAAAGGGACAGCAAAGTTGTCCGCTGATCATTAGAACAAGAGGTCATCGTTTGGAAGGTATCTGGCATAGTGGGTCGCCAATGGGAGTTGTGATAAATGCACTGCGTGGCATGCATGTTTGCGTTCCAAGAAATATGGTGCAGGCGGTAGGAATGTATAATACGTTATTAAGGAGTAATGATCCGGGTATCGTTGTAGAATGCCTGAACGGGTACAGGCTGAAAGAAAAACTTCCTTCCAACCTGCTTGATTATACAGTTCCATTTGGCGTACCCGACGTGATTAAAGAAGGTTCCGACGTCACCATTGTTTCTTATGGATCAACTTTGCGTATAATACAAGATGCAGTTGCAAGATTGGAGAAACCTGGCGTCAGTTGCGAGATCGTAGACGTACAGACGCTTGTACCTTTTGATATCAACCACATGGTAGTACAGTCACTAAAGAAAACAAACAGAATTGTTTTTATCGATGAAGATGTTCCGGGTGGTGCTGCGGCTTACATGTTTAATAAAGTGATGGAAGAACAAGGTGGTTACAAGTGGCTTGATTGCAGCCCGAGAACTATTACTGCAAAAGCACATCGTCCAGCATATGGAAGTGACGGAGATTATTTCAGTAAACCAAATGCGGAGGAAATTATCCAGGTGATTAAGGAAATGATGGCAGAATAGTTCATCAATGGACGCGAGGAAAATGTATAGGCTTTATAGGGACTTTGATTCATATTTAACTTCCCTCAAACAAGTATTGCCAACGCGTAAAAAAGCCCTGCGTTTCTGCAAGGCTTACGTTAAGTTTATTTATTCTTCACTTTACTTCTATCATTGCGCTTCTGCTTGGTATTATGTGAAACATCAGTTCCTTTGAAATGCTGCTCCTCATTTTTGCGGCTGTCCAAATTGTCTCTTATTTCTGGCGTTGGCCTGTGACCTGGCATCTGCTTATTCTGCATGTTGTTCATACTTCTTGATCCTTTCATAACGCACGTTTTCTAAACAGAAAACAAAACCGTACCAGTGCAGAAGTGCTTGTTTCTCTTAGTATGAAGCAGCATTATAATGCTTCAAAAAATCCACATCAGGTGAGAATTTGCGGGTACGTTCTTTTAACAATTCAATGATCTCTTCATCGCTGCTAAAAGTATTGTTTATGTTGACTACATGTTTTGCAAGCCAATCATACCGTTTATTCATGAGCGCAAAGAATACATGCCCGAAATCATACCTGTCAAATACAATTGCCTTTTGAGCAGCATATTTCTCCAGATTATTTTTGAAATCAACCGGGTGTTCAGTCCAATGTAACCCAGGTTTTGCGTGATGACAGGTGTGATAGCCATCATTCCAGCAGCGCTTGTTGTAATGCACATTGATTGTTGTAATGCAATTTTTATAAGGATTTGCTGGATCGACAGGATCGATCATCGAGTGTTGAGTCCAGTTGCCCACCATCATTATCATTCGTGAAATAAAAAATGTAACTATAAATACCGCTAGAGTACCTGGAAGATTCACAAAGCACATTACCGTACAAAACATCAAAAAAGTAAACTCCCCTGCCATAGCATTATGTGCCAGTTTCTTTTTATTCCTAGCAAATAAATAAACAATGAGGTCTTTCAATCCAAGCACTAAAAAATGGCCGAGATATTTAAAGAAATCTTTTATACTATCTCTTTGATAAAACATTGTACTGCTTCTATCATCAGGCATATTATTTTCGGCATGATGCATACCTATATGATGACTGAAATATGTTTCAGGTGTATGTCCCATGAATGGCCCAATGAACCAGATAATATAGTAATAGAACCCTCTGTATTTACGTTTAAATAATTGGCGGTGGCTGATGCAATGCATCATTAATCCAAAAGGTGCTCTGAAAATAAAATTTACTACCTGGTAAGTAACTGCTAGTAGCCACCAGGCCCAATTCGGAAGAAGTGAAGTGTACAATAGAACAGCCATCGGAAGTATAATGCAACTGATTCTTACCAGCAGATAGATAAAAGGCAGATCTCTTTCATCTCTCACTATTTTGAGAAATTGTTTATCTAACCAGTTATAATTTCTTCTGATAAATACAGGATCTGTGATCTGAGGTAATGGCACCATAATCTAAAGCAGGTATATTTGGATAGCATATCATCAAATATCAGGCTAAACTGCCGTTTACTATAATCAAAAGAGCCGGCATAAAGCCAGCTCCTATTTTTCATCGAAAGTATTTCTAATTGAGCAGAGGATTCACTTCTATCTCTTTTATATCTATATCGCTGTAATCTCTGATTTCATTATACAAGGTATCGCGTTCTACAGGCTGTCTTTTAACCTGCTTAATAAGTGAGACTAGTTCAGCAGTGCTCATAGCAGGGTTTTGCTCTTCACTTCCTGCCATCGAATAAATCTTAGTAGAGTCATCGATAGTACCGTCAATATCATTTACACCAAAGCTAAGTGACAGTTGTGCATTTTGCCTGCCAAGCATTGGCCAATATGCTTTCAGGTGAGGGAAATTATCCATATATAATCTTGCCACAGCATACACCCGCATATCTTCTATTAAGCTAACTTCAGGTATATGGCTCATTTCATTATCGAAGTTTCTAAACTTCAGTGGAATAAAAGTGTTGAAGCCTTTAGTTTCATCCTGAAGCTGCCTTAACTGTTCCATATGATCAATACGATGCTCATAACTTTCAATATGGCCATATAACATAGTAGCATTGCTATGCATTCCTAGCTGGTGAGCTACTTTATGAATATGCAACCAACCCTGTCCATCAACTTTATCGGCACAAATCTGTTCCCTGATCGCCTGATCAAATATCTCAGCTCCGCCACCAGGGAGAGAATCAAGGCCTGCATCATGAAGTACTTTCATACCTTCTTCCACACTCAGTTTAGCTTTACGAAACATATAATCAAGCTCAACTGCGGTAAAGCCTTTGATATGTAGATCTGGTCTGTGTAGCTTGATCTGTTTAAGGAGATCGGCAAAAAAGTATAAGTTCATTTTAGGGTGCACGCCCCCTACTATATGTACTTCAGTGATGGGTTGTCCATCGTATTTTTTTACGATATCCATCATTTGTTCTATACTTAGTTCCCATCCTTCTTCTTTATGAGCATATAATCTGGAGTAAGAACAAAACTTGCAGCTGAATACACAAACATTTGTAGGTTCGATATGAAAGTTGCGATTGAAGTAAGTTATATTGCCATGCTTATTTTCTCTTACATAATTGGCAAGTGCTCCCAGCCATGACAAGGACCCTTTTTGGAAAAGAACTAATCCTTCCTGTGGCGATATTCTTTCACCATTCAATATCTTGTCACCTATCTGTTTTAATTGCACATCAGCATTTGCCGATATGAGTTGTGCTACAGGTGCTGAATCAATCATCATTAAATATTTGAGCAAAACTACATGGATGAAATAAAAAAAGTCCTGTCATTCGACAGGACTTTGTATTTAAGTGAAATTTAACTTCCTAGTTTGCTTTGATCACACGCTGAGCTACCACTTTATTTTCATAAGTGAGCTTCACAGTGTACATACCAGCAGCAAATCTTCTCATGTCAATGTGAATATAAGATTCAGCATTTCCATTGTAAACATGGCTTACCAACTGGCGACCAAGAGCGTCATAAACACCCAAAGATTTCAGGTTGGTTGGTGGCAAATAGTGCTGCACTGCAAATGATGTAGTGAAAGGTGAAGGAGTAATCATGAACCCTTCATTCTTCAGTTTCGCAGGCAATGTTTCTGTATAGAAGTTGATGTTGTCCAAATAGATATTATTCTCATAATTCTCTATGTTTCTGAATGCAATTCTCACACTAGCACCATTTCTTAGCATGCTGGTGAGGTTAATTGAATCAGTTCTCCATTGAGCTTCCTGTAATGGTCTGAATGCAACTTGGCCACCAGCATTTGGTTCACCCACCGTTTGCAGATCAGCGCCATACTTTACATAAACAGGAGTATACGAAGCTCCGCAATCTGTAGTTACCATTACTTTTAAGGTATCCATATTGATAGCTGTGCTACCCGGATAGCTGTAAGTATATGCAGCCACATCAAACTTCAGGAATACTGAGTCAACAGCTCCGAATTTCACAGGAGGTGTTACTAAATCATCCACCCTGCCTAAGAAGGCATAAGCAAAGTTATTCATGTAAGCAGAGTTGTTACTTGCTTTACCCACATTCGTTCTTGCCCAAGTTGTTGCATCAGTTGGATTCTGTTTGATCTGCCATCCTGTTGGAGGGAAGGTTGCATCTTCAAAACCTTGAACCAACGGAGCGGTAGTCGGAACCAGAACTGTGAAAGTTCTTGTAGCCGTGTCATTCACAGGATTTTCATCATTCTGACCATTTGGATCGAATGACCATACTTTGAATGTGTGATTACCTGCAGCAAGACCATTTGCTGTGGCAAGTGTAAGCGTTGTATCTCTATCTTTCCCAAGGCTCATTCCTGTAAATGTTGTGGTAGTAGCCGTACCGCCATCAACGGTATAATTCACCTTAAGGCTTGTGATAGTTTGTGTACCCACATTGCGTATAGTAACTTTTGGAGTTGCTGACGCATCACATACTTCGCTTGAAGGAATTACAATCTCTTTCATCAGGATATCCCTGTTATAAACAGGTATAATATTGATATCGTCGATGTAAAGGTTTTGGCCATAACTATTCTTACTTCTGAAAGCAATGTAGATAGGACCACTGTTAACATATGGAGTCAGATCAATCTCTATTGGGGTTGAGGTCCACTCTGCTGCAGTTGGAGTCCATCCACCACCAAGAGTTCCCGGCGCTGTGGCAAGGTTTGCTCCACCTCTATTCCACAACGGCGTAGACCAGGTAGCTCCGCAATCTGTAGAAACAACAATTGCAAGACTATCAGCTGATGCGGCATCGTACATTTTATAAGCGTACTGGAACGACATTTTTGCTGATGCATAACTTGCAAAATTCACTAATGGAGAAACCAGGTAATCTAATGCGCCTGGAGCGTTGTAATTATAATGGTTGATCCACGCTGCTGCAGTTCCGGATTTTCTGGCTGCAGTGGTTCTTGACCAGGTATAAGCATCGCCTGGTGCCTGAATAACCTTCCATCCTGCCGGAGGGAATGTAGCACCCTCAAAACCTTCAGTAACTGGTAAAGTACCCTGTAGGTTTATGTTGAACTGTTTCCTTAATGTGTCGTTACTAGGTTGTTGATCAAGTACTCCATTAGGACTAACAGTATAAGCAGTGAGTGTATGATTACCTGCAGTTAACCCGGTAATATTGTTTAATGTGAACGTTTGTGTTGCACCAGGTGCAATTAAAAGGTTATTAAAGGTTTGAGGTGCAGATGGTGTTCCGTTATCTATCCTTGTAACCACCTGTACGCTTGTTAAAACCTGTACCCCATTGTTCCTTACAACTACTTGCGGAGTAATTGTACTACCACAAACCTCTGCCGCCGGAGCATTGATGGCAGAAACACCTGCATCGTTATTTACGTTAACTGAACCTGTAATATTAATATCATCAAGGTACAATTTCTGTCCTAATCCGCTTCTCGCTCTAAATCTTACACTAACAATTCCATTTCTATATGGGGTTAAATCAACCTCTACAGGCATTTGAGTCCAATCTGATGTCAGAGGAACCCATGCAGATGAGGTACTTGTGCCAGATGTAGATGGAAGTTCTGTTCCTCCTTTCTTCCATACAGAAACCCAGCTGGCTCCGCAATCTGTTGATATCTGAACGTCCAGAGTATCCTGAAGGAAACTTGTTAAACTATACAATTTGTAAGCATAATGAAAAGTAAGTTTTGCATTATCATAATTACCACTGGCAAGATTTACAAGAGGAGTTGTAAGGTTAGATACAACGCCATTGGTAATGCTATACCAGTTGATCATTGCAGAAGCAGTACCCGTTTTAGCAGCGGTAGTAACTCTATTCCAACGCTGTGTTGCTGTTCCGGTAGTCGTGAGGTCCCATCCTGCTGGCTGGAAAGTAGTTCCTTCAAATCCTTCTGAGAAAGGCGCATTTATGCCACCGCTTCCACCAGCAATAATTCCAAATGAATTAGTGCGACAGTTATTACTACTGTTACCATCAGTTTGACCACCATTAATATTTGTAACACATATTGCAATAGTATGATTACCTCCTGCAACTGTTACAGCAGGTAAGTTCACGTTCGTGCTTGCATTAGTAGCCAGAGAACCTGCCCAAGGTATATTTACCACAGTACCGGAATTCAACTGAACAGTAATAGTTGCACTAGTCAAGGTATTGGTTCCATAGTTAGTTAAAGTTACGGTTGGATTAATACTGGTAACTCCACAATATTGCTGACCACTAGCAGGATTTATAATCGCTGTAATTGCCGCATCATAAGGATACACTACTACAGGTTGACAACCATTAGACGTAGTTAATCCAATTCTATCAGGAGCATTAAGTGCATTATCTATACGTGTAGCCTGGCATTGTGTAAATAAAAACATACACGCATCATCGGCGTAGTCCATATGGTTTTGGAACATTATACCAGGAGCTGAAGGGCTACATGAGTTGGTTACCGGTGAGGCTGGACATCCATATGTAGGTCCATTGGTTGGAGGTGTATCGTCACAACCATCACTTAAAGTACAGGTTGGATTTGAACTATTATTCGGCCCCCATGTGTGATTCAGGTTAAAATAGTGTCCAATCTCATGAACTGCTGTTCTTCCTAAATTATAGCTGGAGAAAAGATATGGAGCGTTAGACCCAAAAGCACGATAATCATTTACAAAACCGGCTCTCTGATCACCAGGCGCAAACGTTCCGGGCAGATATGAATATCCCAAAATTCCTGTACTACCAAATGACACTACCCATATATTGAGGTACGCATTTGTATTCCATGCCGCTGAAACAGTGCTTGGATGCGCTCCGCCGGAAGTAAATGTAGTGTTTGACGTAACTCTGATAACCCCTGTAGTAGCTTGGTTATTAGGATCTCTTACAGCCAGGCAAAAACGCACATTACTTCTTCCGTAGGTTGTGCGGAAAGGCGTATACACACGTAAGCTATCTGTAGTTGAGGCATTTCCAAAGAACCAGTTCAATGTATCCAACTGGTTTTGAATAGTAGTTAAGGTTACCAGGTTAGGATCTGGTAAAATAATATGCACAACCACAGGAACGTTTACAATTGCTTGGGTGCGAAGCTGGCGATTGATACCTGTTTGAGACATCTGGCTCTCCAGCTGTTGCTGAAGTCTTTCATATCGTTGTCTTGCCTGTGGATCGTTTTCAAAAACTTTTTGCATTGCATCATCGGTAGAACAAGTTCGATGAGCAGGCCCAGATTGACCGTAAGTGAAGTTTAGGAAAAAAACACAAAGCACTGCGAACAGGAGTGTAAATTTTTTCAAGGCAGTAAATTTTGGTTTAAGAAAGTTTGAGAACAGTTAAAATTAGGGAAATTTTACAAAGCCCAAAGAATTTACGGGTATACCTTAATTAATTGAAGATTAAATGTTGAAAAGGAGTAAGTAAGGTTAAGCAAGCCCTTTTTCTGAAAGATATCTTTCAGCATCTAAGGCTGCCATACAACCGCTTCCAGCCGCGGTAACTGCTTGCCTGTAAATCTTATCCTGAACATCACCTGCTGCAAAAACCCCTTCTAAATTGGTTTTTGATGTTCCTGGAACAGTTTTGATATAGCCTGTTTCGTCCATATCCAGCCATCCTTTAAATATCTCACTGTTTGGGGAATGCCCAATTGCTACGAAAAAGCCATTTACAGGAATTTCAGTTGTACTTCCATCCTGATTATTTCTGATCCTTACACTCTCTACCTTGTTTTCACCTAATACTTCATCGGTTTCGCTGTTCCAGTACATCTTAATATTGGCAGTATTCAGCACACGTTCCTGCATCACTTTGCTGGCTCGCATCTCCCCTTTTCTTACAATCATGTGTACAGTTGTACAAAGCTTTGAAAGGTATAAGGCCTCTTCGGCTGCAGTATCACCAGCTCCTACAATAGCAACTTCCTTACCTCTGAAAAAGAATCCATCGCAAACTGCACACGCACTCACACCAAACCCATTCAGTCTTTGCTCACTGGGTAAACCCAGCCACTTAGCGGATGCACCTGTTGAGATAATAACTGAATCAGCTGCTATCCATTTATCTTCATCAATCTCCACTTTATAGGGTTGAGCGCTGAAGTCAACTTTTGTAGCTAATCCATACCTGATGTCAGCACCCATTCTTTTTGCCTGCTTCTCAAAATGGATCATCATTTCCGGGCCCTGTATTCCATCCGGATAACCCGGGTAATTTTCCACTTCTGTTGTAATAGTTAACTGCCCTCCAGGTTGTATACCTTGATATAATACCGGATTTAAGTTAGCTCTGGAAGCATAAATCGCTGCAGTATAACCAGCCGGGCCTGAGCCTATAACGAGCAAATGAACTTTTTCAGAAATTTCCATGTCACAAAATTGAAGCGTATGATGCTACTATAGTCGTTTACTTTTCCACAACCTTACTAACTTATTTTTTACATAACAAAAAAGCCCATGCAATGCATGAGCTTAGTAAAATGCAACAAAATCCAATTATTCACCCCAGATCTTTGGATGCTCTACCATATATGGCAAAGCAAAAGCGCTCATAATACCGGTAAGAATTTCGATTCCCATAGTTAATCCCCTGGCTGTTGCGGGCATTTCTTCGCCGCTTGGTAACATATTCGGACCAAGAGGTATGAACGCAACAATTATTGTAAGTATAACGGCCAGAGTCGCATACACCAGTGTACCTCTCTTTACATTGCCAACGATAATAGAATATACAATTCCAGCTGCGATCATCGTAGGAATGGTGAAGAAGATAATGGAATTGATGTTCACAAATTCAGCCACCTGGTAGCCAGTGATCTTTCTATACACAAAATCGAATCCCAGGTTGAGTACACAGGTAATGATGCCCATGAATAACGCTCCTAAGATCCCTCTTGATAACAGCGTATACTTATAGGATGTAGCATGTGAGTCCATAAAGCAGGTTTTAAGATGATGAAATATTATTTCCCCATTTTGGCTAACTCCAACGCTTATAGAACCATAACATTATGCACACCAATTTACATAGATTTTCCGCTGTAATAATGCAGCTTCAATTAAAATGCTGTTTATTGTGGCTGAATAGAAGAATTGCCTGAAAATAAATTGTTGAATTTTCTTGCTGTTTGAGACATAAAGGATTCACCTTCATCGTTTTTCCCCGAAAGTTTAACTGATCTTACTAGTTCAGCCGCTTTCTTTACTAAAAAGCGTTTTCTTGGCGGTCTGGAATCTTTTTCCTTACTGTTGTTCATATCCAATCTTAATTTTTGATATATAGTATATGAAAAAAAACGTGCCAGCATTCAACTGCATAATCAAAGAGCTTTAAACATACGAACACAACACATTAAAATTGTGACTGATTTGGGGTTACGCATGCGTGAAGTTTTTATATATGTTTACATTTACGCACTACTATGAAAATATCCACCTTTATACTCGTAAGTTTTCTATTCATAATTCTGCTATTTTCAATTACTACTTATATTAATTTCCAGCTTTCTCAACAAGTTAAAGAAAATGCAGACTTTTTGGCCCGCTCAACTGAAATTGTAAGAAATAGCAGCAGGTTTCAAAGAAATACCATTAATATGGTAAGTGGATTAAGAGGTTTTCTGCTTACTGGTGAAAAATCTTTTATTCAAACATATGATTCGGCAGTTGCGGAAAACGACATTATTCTGAGTGAAATCACTATTCTAATAACCGACAGTTCTCAACGTCGCTTATTAAATGAAATAAAGCAACTAAATGACAAGTGGGTCGAGGATTATACTGACCCGCTCCGCCAGGCTAAGCTTCTGGCAAATATTAACGATACGAATATTGTTACGTTCAACCGATTATACCGTGAGAAATCTTCTGGTGAGCAGCAGATACAAGCACGACTCCAGCACAAATTCAGAGAGTTCAGTAATTGGGAATATGCAAAAAGAGATGAAAGGAGAACCATGCTGGCAAGCTCGGCGCAAAACACTAATCAAATATCTTTTCTTCTTACTGTATTGTCCTTAATTACGGCTTTAATAATCGTTGCAATTCTGGTAAGACGTATCTCGAAAAGAATTGACAAAATGGTAAACATGGCAAATGCCATTGCTTCCGGATATTACAATCTTAATATGAAAGATATTGGGCGCGATGAACTATCTCCCTTAATTCAATCCCTGAATCATATGTCAAAAGAGCTATCTACCAATATATCCTTATTAAAAACTAAGAACGAAGAGCTCGATCAATTTGCTCACATCGTTTCACATGATCTTAAAGGCCCGCTTAGAGGCATTGATAATGTTGTTTCCTGGATTGAAGAAGATCATAAAGAGGAGCTACCCCAAAAAGTTCATGATTACTTAAAGCTTATCAAAGGAAGAGTTATAAGAACAGAAAATCTTATCCAGGGTATTCTTTCGTATGCAAGAATTGGAAAGGAAATATTGCCCAAAGAAGATGTTGATATGAATGTTTTGATGGAGGAAGTCAAAGAGTCTATTCCACTGAATTCACATATTAAAGTAACCTATGAAAAATTACCAACGATCAAGACAGAACGGATTCCGCTTTTTCAGGTACTTACTAACCTAGTGAGTAATGCTGTTAAATACAATGATAAAGAGCAAGGAGAGGTAAGGGTTTTTCATAGAGATTTAGGTGACCACTATGAGTTTTTTGTTCAGGATAATGGACCTGGAATTTCAGAACATTATCATAAAAAGATATTCGTAATATTTCAAACTTTGAAAGATCGTGATACTTTCGAAAGTACAGGAGTAGGATTGGCTATAGTAAAGAAAATTCTTGATGCCAGAAAAGAATCCATAAGAATCGATTCCGCCGAAGGCAAAGGCGCTACATTTTCATTTACCTGGAATAAAAATTAGTGATGGAAAAAGTTGTAAATATCTTACTGGTTGAGGACGATCAATTAGATGCAATTGATATCAGGCGAAGCCTTGATAAAATGAAAGTGCTGTATAATCTTCATATTGCTAAAAATGGAGAGGAGGCTTTAGAATTCTTAAACAGCGAACCGCCTCTCGTACCAGATTTTACTCTGATTGACATCAATATGCCCAAAATGAATGGCCTTGAATTTTTGAACACCATTCGCACTAGTGAAAATTGGAAAAATTTAAAATGTTTTATCATTACCACATCAGATGAAAAGGTGGACAGGCAGGCTGCTGAAGCATTAGGCATTTCTGGCTATATCATTAAACCCTTAAAACTGAATAGCCCCTCTTCTATAGATGCATTTAATTTAATGATTGATCTGATGAACATGAAAAGCTGATGTTGTTATTGATTAGATACCAACCTTAAGATACATTTGCAGCCCAAATTTGATTATGATCGCTGTATTTATAGGTTATCTCGCTTCTATACTGCTTGCTTTATCACTAATGGTAAATGGTGATCTTAAGTTCAGGTGGTTTAATTCCTTAGGCTGCATTTCTTTTATTGCATACGGGGTAATGATCAATGCTTTTCCCGTTATTCTTACAAATGCTTTATTGCTTCTTATAAATGCCATCTATTTGATTAAAGCCTACAAAAGAAAAGAAGATTTTGAACTGGTTGAATTCAACCCCGGAGAAAAGATCATCAGCAAATTTTTGCAATTCTACAAAAACGATATACAAGCTTTCTTTCCAGAATTTGCGCTTGCCGGAAATGATAATGACATTCGCTTCATTGTCTTAAGAGACATGGCTATTGCCAATATTTTTATTGCTGAAGTAACAGCTGATGGATGTGCTTTTGTTAAGATCAATTATACAGTGCCGAAATACAGGGACTATAAAGTAGGGACATTCATATTTGAAAAAGAACGCAGCTACTTAATCTCTAAGGGAGTAAAAAAGATCGTTTATAAAACAATCTTCAATAAAAACCACGAATCATTCCTTAGAAGAATGCAATTCACAAAATCTTATAACACAAACGAAGTTTTGGTGAAGAATTTCTAGCCAATAAAAAAGCCCTGCATACAGGGCCTTCTAATTTCTATTCAAAGACTTAAGCTAGTCGCAATGTCAAAGCTTTTTTAATGATATAGTTGTAAGCTATCAAAATACCTGGCAGAAAGATAAAAGTAGCAGCCAATGCGTTTCTGTAAAAAGGAAGTCCATTAACATAGCTGTTCAGTAAGCCATCAATCGTATTCGGATACATATTATGTGTATCTATCTTCCATGCGACAAAGTTTGAAAGAAGGAAAAACAAAGTGGGTGCAGTAAAAGAACCAACAATCAATGAAGTATAATTTCTTCCTTTTAATGCCCATCCTACCAAAGTAGTAGCAAGTAATAAACTATAATTTACAAACTGGTAAGAATATAATCCTGAATAAGGGAAGGCTCCGGCTGCATATAACAGCTCAATGATCATATCACTTGCAAACACTGCGATCAAAGGCAGGAAAAATGACTTGCTTTTATCATTGATCAACATACCAGAAAACAGGCCGATAGCAATAACAGGCGAGAACCCGGACCATCCTAAACGTGGCCCAAAGAAAAACTTACATAAAGTAGTGACAGCAATAAGTATAAAAGTAAAAATTATCAACCTGCTATTAAATTTCATATAACCGTATTTATTGGTGACAAATGTAAAAGAAAAATGAATTACCCTGAATTCGAATTATACAGGTACTCCAGCTTTATAGATAATCATATTATTATCTGCTTTGATACTGTAGTGGTTCGATGCGAAAATGATAAACGCTTCTCCTCTTTTGATATCAATATTATTCGAACATTTTATACTACCAGAGCCTTCAAGACATATGAATATTTCTGCAGACTGGGTTTGTGAACTAAAACTTTCTTTTGATTTGAGTTGAAGATGAGTAATTATAAAATCATCTACCGGGCAATAAAAATTAGTATACACGCCCTGCTGTTCACCATTCATAATTATTGGGTGAACAGGCTCAAACCGGGTATGTTTCATTAACTCATTTACGTCAATATGTTTTGGAGTAAGCCCTGCCCTTAAAACGTTGTCGCTATTCGCCATTAATTCAACATTCTGTCCTTGCAAATAAGCATGTGGAATTCCCGCCGCCTGGAAAATGCCTTGTCCTTTCTCAAGGTAAACAATATTGAAAAAGTAAATTGAAAAGATGCCTCTGTCAATATCTTTCAGCTCTTTTTCTTTATAATACTCTGTTACCCACCACCCGGCATCATTTCTCTGCAGCTTACCATATTTGCGCTTTTCCAATTCCCGTTTTATTAATGGAATCAAAATGGCATCTACCTGCTCTTGCTGCATTTCCATCACATGGCTATAAAGCGACCTATAATTATTGCGATTGAATAAAGAGAGAAGTAATGCAAACTCTGGAATGTTCTCTAAGGTTTTATGCAATTCAGCTTCGGGCTTGAAACCATGCAGCAACCAAAAGTCACTCAAAGCGATCATTACCTCAGGCTTATGATTCTTGTCTTTATAATTCCTGGTTGATGCATTAATTGCGATCCCTCTCGCCTCTTCTTCCTCGTACCCTTTTTCAGCTTCAGCTTTAGTAGGATGCACCTGAATTGAGAGCATGTCATTTACATCCAGAATTTTTAACAGATATGGTAAGTCGTTGAACCGATCAATTACTTTTTTTCCTAAGAGATCTTTTTGCTCGATAAGAACTTGCTTAAGATCTGCAATTGTATTTCCATTTTCAATTAATTCAGAAGGCGCCGAGGAATGAGTGCCCATCCAGTATTCGGCGACAGGTTTATGCTCTTCGTTCGATAGGCCAAGTAATTGTGGTATAAATTCAGCTCCACCCCATGCATAATTCTGTATCACACCTTTTAACTTGTAAACCTTGTCAGCATCGATTTTCATGTGTATCTTGTTTTGACCCTAAACTCACCAAAAATACAATTATGTATAACAAAGAAACCGGTAATAAAGGAGAAGAAATGGCTGCCGGGTACTTACAGCAGCGTGGATTTACTATTGTTGAACGCAACTGGAGATTCCGTCACTGCGAAGTAGATATTATCGCATCAAAGAATAACAGGCTCCATTTTTTTGAGATAAAGACTCGCACGTCTGATAAATATGGTAAACCGGAGGAAAGTATGACGTATGCAAAAATGAACTGTTTGAAGAATGCTGCAGAAGAATATCAATACCAAAATCCGCAATGGAAATATATACAATTTGATGTGTTAGCGATATCGATATACAACAATCTTCCTGTTGAATATTTTTATATCGAAGATGTATATTTTTAATTACAGATCCCGTTTCAAAACTAATTTCCTGGTTTTATTTCAGGTATCTTGATCGCTGGCGGAATTTTCTCCATCATCTGCTCCACCATCATGTATGTTGCAGGGCAATATTCGACGTTCTGTTGGTGTACATGAATATATTCTTTCATTTTCCTTTTGGTAAGGTGAGGAAAGCCGGCACAATCTGCAGGACGAACCTCATAGATAGAGCACATGTTCGTCTTCATATCAAGAAACTGGCATGGCTGCGATTTGTTCATCCAATCCCCGTCTTTCTTATCGTAATACAGCCATTTATCAACGAACTCCTTACTCTTCATTCCAAGATGTTTTGCAATCCGCACAATATCTTTTCTTGTGTAAGTAGGGCTCATCTTTTTGCAACAGTTTGCACAGCTCAGGCAATCCACATTTTTCCACACATGATCATTCAACTCAATTGCAACAACATCCAGGTTCTTAGGTGGATTCTTTTCGATTTTAGAGAGATACTTCTTGAAATTTTTTTGGTTACGACTCACCTTTTGTTTGAACGAACGGAAATTTACCTGCAACATTTTTTTAATAATTAATGCAGAGGTGACAATGTTATATACATTAATCAAATTCTGCCTGCTGTTTCTTAATCTTGTGAACGAAATAATGTTATTCTGCCAACACAGGCAAATTTTAACTTTCAACACATGTGGGAAGCTTATAAGAAAGGATTCAAAGGCTGGCTTCAACTTGAAAGATCTTTAAGTGACAATTCTGTTGAGGCCTATTTAAGAGATATTGATAAACTCACTGAATTTCTTTTAGCTACCAATAATACGAAAGCTCCGGCTGAGGTCACACTTAAGGATCTACAGTTTTTCATTAAATGGGTCAATGAATTGGGAATGACCGCTAGTTCACAGGCAAGAGTAATCTCAGGAATCAAAAGTTTTTATAAGTATTGCCTAATTGAGAATATATCTCCTGTTGATCCATCTACATTACTTGATGCTCCGAAGATCAAACGCAAGTTGCCGGACTTTTTAAGTTTGTCAGAGATTGAAGACATGCTTTCTAAGATAGATCAAAGTACTAATGAAGGAGTAAGAAATAGAGCAATCCTGGAAACGATGTACAGTTGCGGGCTTAGGGTAAGTGAAGTTGTTAATTTAAAGATCAGTTGTCTTTATCTTGATATTGGTTTCATCAGGGTGATTGGTAAAGGAAATAAAGAAAGACTAGTTCCCATTGGAAGCGATGCGATCAAATACATCAAAATCTATAAAGACAATGTAAGAGTTCATTTCTCTATACAAAAAGGAAATGACGATATATTATTTCTTAACCGTCGTGGGAGTAAACTTAGCCGTGTAATGATTTTTTATATTATCAAAGATCTGGCTGGCAAAGCAGGTATTACCAAGATCATTTCACCGCACACATTCCGGCATTCATTTGCCACACACCTTGTGGAAGGCGGTGCTGATCTCAGGGCTGTCCAGGAAATGCTGGGCCATGAAAGCATCACTACTACTGAAATCTACACGCACCTAGACAGAGATTATCTCAGGAGTACCTTACAACAATTTCATCCTGCATTTAAGAAATAAGTAGGTTCTTGCTACATTAGCAACATGAAGATCTCTATCGTTAATGGACCTAATTTAAATCTGCTGGGCAAAAGAGAACCTGGTATTTATGGTAGCCAGAATTTTGAAGATTTTTTTAAAGGTTTAAATCAAAAATACCCATCTGTCGACCTTTTTTATTATCAAAGTAATATTGAAGGTGAGTTAATAAATGAATTACAGCGGGTAGGATTCGAACATGACGGCATCATCATTAATCCGGGTGCATACACACATACCTCGATTGCCATTGGTGATGCTATAGCTGCTATTACAACACCGGCAATTGAAGTACATATTACCAACATTTATGCAAGAGAAGAATTCAGAATGCTTTCACACATATCATCAAAATGCAAAGGGAAAATATGCGGCCTTGGATTACAAGGGTATGAACTTGCATTACAGTATTTTTTAATGAATAGTCTCTAAAGACAGCAAACCAGGAAAAAGGAGGGATTACTAACATGTTCATAATAACGGGCATTTAACACCTAACAGTTCATATTGGATTTATTTTCGCCTAAATCGTAGTTCATGAAAAATGGTTTACTCGCTTTAAATGGTGTTTTGGTTATTGCAGTAGTGGTATTATTCGTTCTTCATTTTAATTCAGGGAAAAAACTACAAGCTACTGCAGCTATTACATCTCCTGCTACAAATAATGAGTTTAAAATCGCCTATTTTGAAATGGATTCTATCGAAAACAACTATGAATATTTTAAAGAGATAAGAAGCCAGCTTCGTGTAAAAGAACAAAGGGAAAATGCCAATCTGGAAGAGATAAAAAATGCCTATGCAAAAAAATTCCAGGATTATAATCAAAGAGCTGCGGGTATGCAGCCCCAGGAACGACAGGCTGCAGAGCAAGAGTTGATGAAGTTAGAAGAAATGTATAAGAACAAACAACAAATGGCGGGAGATGAGATACAAAGTGAAAGTTTTAGAAAGCTGCAAGAAATAAAAAAGAGGATCGAAGATTTTTTAAAGGTGTATAACAAAGACAAGGGCTTTGCTTACATTTTTGCAAGCAGTCCCGACATGATGTACTTCCGTGATTCAGTTTATAATATCACGGGAGATGTTTTAAAAGGCTTAAATGCTCAATACAAAAAGAAATAAACAATCACAAAAGAGTTTCCTGATATTCCCGCTTCTATTGCGGGAATTTTTATTTTCGCCATATAATATATGCTGATGAGTTTTGAACAACTGTTTGAAAACATTTCCCAATTGAAAGTTGCAGTAATTGGTGACGTAATGTTGGACACATATTGGTGGGGTAAAGTTGATAGAATATCTCCTGAAGCTCCTGTTCCTGTGGTGGCATTAGATAAAAAAGAATTGCGTATTGGAGGCGCTGGAAACGTGGCATTGAATACGGCTTCGCTTGGTGCAAAGACTTTCATTTTCTCAGTAATAGGTGAAGACGAGGAAGGCAGGCAATTAGAAGAACTCATCCAAAAGAATGGCATCAATACAGACTATCTTATTGCTTCAGGCAAAAGGATCACCACAAACAAGATGAGAGTGATTGGTCGCAATCAGCAAATGATGCGTTTAGATGCAGAACTGGTTTCAGATCTTGAGTTAGAAATACAAAGCAATGTGCTGGAGAAACTTGGCCTTTTTATCGAAGCTGAGCAACCAAATGTTGTAGTTTTTGAAGACTACAATAAAGGCGTACTTACTGAATCATTGATCGTAGCTGCTATCCAATTATGTAACGAAAAAAATATCATTACAACTGTTGATCCGAAGCGAAAAAATTTCTTTTCGTACAAAGGTGCTACCATCTTCAAACCGAATTTTAAAGAAGCAAAAGAAGCCTTGAACTTAATAGCTGAAGAAATCTCAGAAGATCTTTTAAATAACATTCACCTGCAACTTCATCAGTCACTTAAGCATGATGTTTCATTGATCACCTTGTCAGAAAAGGGAGTTTTTTATGAAACAGTGAATGGTAGTAAGATTATCCCAACCCATATAAGAAATATCGCTGACGTTTCAGGCGCAGGTGATACAGTGATCGCGGTAGCATCTTTAGTATATGCAGCCACTAAAGACATTCATCTCAGCGCAGAAATGGCTAATCTTGCCGGCGGAATTGTTTGTGAAGAGGTAGGTACAGTAGCTATCAATAAGGAAAAACTGTTAGCTGAATGTAAATCAGTCCTAAAGTTGAGTTGAAGGCTTGACGGTTTCATCGATCAATCGATCAAAGTCGAGGAAAATCTCGAAGAAAACTTTCACTGCAACGAAGATCAACATAAATATTTTTGAAGCTTCAGATCCGAACATTAGCACAAAGGTTCCAAGAATCACAACAAACTGTTGAACGAAGATCCTTGGATATGGCATAAACATCACCACACCTAATCTTGCTGTTTTATATTTTCCTGACATAATAAACTTACCTGCTACGGTGGCTCCATACGAAACAACAAAACCCAGCAACACCAAAAGCGCATCTCCACTCAAGTACTCTGGAAAGTTGAAGAGAAACTTAAAGACTGACGTAAATCCATCTAAGCCCGGAAATTTCAGAACAGATAAAAAGATCCCCATCTGTATGAAAAGAAAAAAACCATAATGAAGAATGAAGAAGAATATAAAAAAATATCCCGATGCCACTGCACCGGTCTCTTCATTAAAAACATCTCTCCTTCTCACCTGCGTTACCAAAAACAATTGAATGATGGTATATAAACCCACTATAACTGTTTCAAGACAATAAACAAGAAACATCTCCTTAGCATCCCAGTTCCAAAGCCAAACGCCTAGCAATGGAATTAAGTTCACTGCAATGATAATTGCATCATTTGCAGTCAATTTTTTCTTGAGCAGCTTATTTAGATCAACTTTGGAGGTATCGTTATTCATTTAGCTAAATGCATTGTATCCGGTTACATCCATTCCCGTAATGAGTAAGTGAATATCATGGGTTCCTTCGTATGTGATCACACTTTCTAAGTTCATCATATGACGCATTACACTATACTCACCTGTAATACCCATGCCGCCCAGCATTTGCCTCGCTTCTCTTGCAATATTCGTTGCGATCTCACATGAATTTCTTTTTGCCATTGAAACTTGTTGCGGAGTAGCTCTGCCTTCATTCATCAAAACACCCAATCTCCAACATAACAATTGAGCTTTAGTTATTTCGGTAACCATTTCAGCGAGTTTCTTTTGCTGCAATTGAAATCCACCTATCGGCCTGCCAAATTGTTCTCTTTCCTTGCTGTATTGCAATGCAGTATCATAACAATCCATTGCGGCACCCAATGCTCCCCATGAAATGCCGTAACGGGCTTTGCTCAAACAACTCAAAGGACCTTTCAATCCTTTTACTCCGGGTAATATATTTTCTTTTGGCACCTTTACATTATCAAACACCAATTCGCCTGTTGCGCTGGCTCTTAAACTCCACTTTCCATGAGTGGTAGGAGTAGAGAATCCTTCCATTCCTCTTTCTACTATCACGCCTTGTATATCACCCTGATCGTTCTTTGCCCAAACAACAGCAACCTGTGCATATGGTGCATTGCTGATCCACATCTTACTTCCGTTCAAAATCACATGGTCACCTGCAGCTTTAAAATTACTCAACATACCTGCAGGGTTACTCCCATGGTTTGGCTCCGTCAACCCAAAACAACCAAGCCATTCTCCACTTGCTAACTTCGGAAGAAACTTTTTCTTTTGTTCCTCGCTACCATAAGCATAGATAGGAAACATCACCAATGATCCCTGTACACTCGCGGTAGATCGTACGCCACTATCTCCCCTTTCCAATTCCTGCATCATTAATCCATAAGAAATATAATCAAGCCCCTGGCCACCATACTCAACTGGTACGGTAGGACCAAACACGCCCAGATCACCCATTTGTTTTACTATCTGTTGTGGGAATTCAGCTCGTTGTGCATAGTCTTCTATTATCGGTGAAATTTCTTTCTTTACATAACTTCTTACTACATCACGAATGTGTTTGTGCTCATCCGTCAGCAACTCGTCCACTAAATAATAATCAGGAGATTGAAATGTATCGGTTTTTGCAGCCATCGTTAATGTTTTTTATTTATGGGCCAGAAGCCAGGATTACTATCCAACTTCTGTTGCGTCGCACTCTTGTACGTTCTTATCAATATTTATCAAACAAATGATATCCATCTGATATATATTGCCCTTTTTTTCAGTTCAGAACCGTACAAAAATAAGCGTCTCAGCCTTAGGTATTTTCTTTTATATTCACACTAAATCGTCCGGATGAAACAAATCGTCACCCTGAGTATAGCTTTCATGCTTGCATCCTCTTCATTTGCACAAAATACAGACAACAAAGAGAAAAAACCCATTGAGCAAATTAGGAAATACTGGTTTGTATTATTAAAAACAGGCCCAAACCGAGGCCAGGATTCTGCCACCGCTGTAGAACTTCAGAAAGGGCATATTGCCAATATAGACCGCCTATATTACGAAGGCAAAATAAAAGTAGCAGGACCTTTTGGTGAAAAGGGAGATTGGCGAGGCCTTTTTATTATGGATTGTGAAAGCAAAGAAGAAGCAGAAAAGCTTTTACAAACAGACCCCATGATCGCAGCCGGAAGATTGGCTTATGAAATAAAACCATGGTATACTGCACCAATGGGTAGCTTTGTTCCGGGCAAACCAAAAAAAGAATAGTAAGCGATTTGAATAATATAAAAAGCAGACTGAGTTCTGCTTTTTATATTGTCATTTCAGGAACGTCTCCTTTCACGATCAATTTACCCAGTGTTTTCTGTTGTATCTCTTCCACTGAAACACCAGGTGCTCTTTCTAACAATACAAAACCTTCATCAGTTACATCCAGGACTGCAAGATCAGTAACTATTTTCTTAACACACTTTACACCAGTTAATGGCAGCGTACACTTTGGCAATAATTTGCTTTCACCTTTGGGGTTTGTATGTTGCATAGCAACGATAATATTCCTGGCGCTTGCCACCAGATCCATTGCTCCGCCCATGCCTTTCACCATTTTACCTGGTATCTTCCAATTCGCAATATCACCTTCCTCGCTCACCTCCATTGCACCTAAAACCGTAAGATCAATTTTGCCTGCTCTTATCATTCCAAAACTTTCTGCACTATCGAAAAATGCTCCACCGGGAATCACCGTCACTGTTTCTTTGCCCGCGTTAATAAGATCTGCATCTATGTCTTCTTCAGTTGGGTAAGGCCCCATTCCTAAAATGCCATTCTCACTTTGAAAAATAATACTCATTCCTTGTGGAATATAATTTGAAACCAGGGTAGGAATACCTATACCAAGATTCACATACATGCCGTCCTTTAACTCCTTTGCGATTCGCTTGGCAATGCCAAATTTGTCTAAAGCCATAGATTAGATTTGAAATTCTGAAACAATAGGTAGATCTTTCACTTTTTGAAATTTGTTGTGCAAGGTATTAGCCAGTGAGAAATTTACCTGCTTTAATACAGCAAGGTTATGAGATAATAATTGTTTTAAATTATCAAAGCCTTGTTGATTTAATCCGCATTCAATAAAAGCGTTATGATCTCCTTTCTTTTGATCCTCGACGATATCTTCCATATCATCTAACAACAATAAAGTTGAAATTAACGCAAACCATAGCTTTAATATCCGGTCTCTTTGTTCGTTAGATAACCTAAGTGCTGCAATTACAAAAAGGAAAAGATCTCCTCTTTGTAATGCGGAATAAGGTGCAGAAGCTTTTCGAAGCCAGTTATCGCCCCCGGATAAATAGTCTCTGATATCCACTAAGAAATTATTATCGGAACTTTTTCCTGTCACAAACTGGAAACTTTTCTTAATAGCATCTTCTTCATCAGAGACTCCAAATTCTTCCTCTGCTGAATAATGAAGTATAGTCTCCATGACTTTAAGGAAATTATCGCTCAACAAAATTTCTTTTGCTACCCCAGACCTATGCATAAGGTCAACAATGATTGGTATAAGCAGGTAACCTGGTTGCGGCCGCAAATACATCAATTTGTCTTTCCAATATAAATTGTTTTTCGGTGGTTCTCTATCTGCAAAGAACTTTGCAATATCATCTTTGATGCCATAATGCATAGAAAGAAAATCAGCGCTTACAAACATGTACTTTAGTTTTGAAGACGTATAGTTCTTCTTTCAATTCTTTTTTCATAATTACTTCCCTGGAATATGCGATGTACATAAACGCTCGCAACATCTACTTCATCAGGATTAATTTCGCCCACTTCAACCAGCTGCTCCACTTCAGCTATAGTAATTCCACCCGCTTTTGCCATCGAAGTGCTGAAATTCCTTGTAGCCTTTCTAAAAACAAGATTCCCCATCTTATCCCCTTTCCATGCTTTTACTATTGCAAAGTCTGCATGCAGTGCATTTTCCATTAAATACATCTTTCCGTTGAACTCTCTTACTTCTTTGCCTTCTGCGATCTCAGTACCATAACCTGCAGGCGTGAAAAAAGCTGGGATGCCCATGCCTGCCATTTGAATTCGAGTAGCAAGTGTGCCTTGGGGAATAAGATCTACTTCTAATTCTCCTGATAAAAGTTGTCGTTCAAATTCAGCATTTTCACCTACATAGCTACTCATCATCTTTTTAATTTGCTTCGTCTGGAGCAACAAACCCAAACCAAAATCATCAACACCCGCATTGTTGGAAATACATGTAAGATTCTTTACGCCTTTTTGTTTAAGTGCAGCAATACAATTTTCAGGAATGCCATTTAATCCAAAACCTCCAAGCATAATGGTAGCTCCATCAGGAATATCCTTGATAGCATCATCAGCATTTGCAACAACCTTATTCATAAAAATGAGTTTGTGCAAAAGTATTAATGATCTTTAACCGGAACTATTTTGGATTCATTCTTTTTTTCAGCCAGTTTAGAGACTGAATCTAAGATGACTTTTAGCTGAACAGGGTGTTGTTGATAATAACGTAAGCTTCTGTAAAATCGCTCGCGGGATATTTTATGGATAGCAAATACTTGCTCGTATAACTCAAATGAAACGCTTTTAAGGTTAATCGTAGAATCGTTATTCTTTCGAATGGATGCTAATTCATCAGCTCTTGCAAGATCCCATGCAATAGCTCGCATTTCTTTCATAGGAATAAAATCAGCTTTTTGTTTTGATGAACATGCTGTATAAAGCAAAATAACTAATGCGTATACGAATCTCATCATCGTAACTCCTGCTTATATTTTATTGCGTTAGGAATATCCAACTGAGATAGAATGGTCATTGCCTGCAATCTCTCCTGGGGTGGAGCCTTTTTGAATATCCGGATTAGTTCTAGTGATTTTCCCTGCATAAAAAATTGCAGGATCATTGTATTTTGATTTTGCTCGTTAAAAGCTTGCAATTGCATAAGTGCATTGTATATTGATTTACGACCATCATTCTCGTTATCGTACATATTGTCAAGCCCCTGACGATAATATGCGTATAACACATCGTGAATGATATTATACCTACTGTTCATCAGGTTCTCTGCTAACCAATAGCGATTACGTTGTCCATCAAAAGGCTTCCAGCCACTGATACTCCTGTTTTCAGGCGCATTATTTACAATATTCAAAGCTTTTTGAAAATATGGATCTCCTCCCTTTGGTGAGAAAGAATCATAATCCAACCCAAGCATCATATACACATAATAAGCGAATGTTGCTGTAAGATTGGAAGCTAACGGGTCAGAACCCTGGATGCGATTTTCATTGAATTCTATTGGCTGAAACTCAACATATCTAAAAGTAACCTCAGGATCCTGATAATTGATCAAAGCTGTTTGGTACGAAGCGTTGAAAACGGGTCTGGCTGCCTGAACAGTTAAAGACGCTTTATACACATTTGGTTCAACAATACTCTCAATGTTCAGTAAAAAATTACATTCTACTTTCTCTCCTTGCTGAAACACATCATTTGTCCATTTTCTATTATTAAGGAGATTAGTGAGTTGTGTTTGCAGGGTATTAAATATTTTCTTATCAACAGTGTTATAAACCCGTTGAGCATTCACAGTAACCTTTGCCTGTAATTCTTGTGCTTGTGTAGAGCTAAAAAAAATCAAAAGCACGAAAACAATTATACTTTGTTTCATTGTTGAATTCTTTGAATAATAAGATCAACGATATCTTTAGCCACTTCCTTTTTTGTTTTCGCAGGATAATTAAACTCTTTTCCTGCCCTTTCGAAAACAGTTATCTTATTTGTGTCTAAACCAAATCCCGCTTCTGAATCCTGAAGTGAATTTAAGACAATCAAATCAGCATTTTTTTCTTTTAACTTATTGATGGCATGCTCTTTTTCGTTATGTGTTTCTAATGCAAAACCAACCAACACCTGCGAATTCCTCTTTATTTTACCAAGTGCCATCAAGATGTCTTTAGTTTTGTTTAATTTCAACACTAAATGTTCGTCTTTTTTTTTGATCTTTTGTTTTGCAACTGTCTCAGGCTTGTAATCTGCAACGGCGGCGCTTAATACTGCTATGCTTGCAGAGTTAAAACTTAAAATAGAAGCATTATACATTTCCTCTGCAGAGGTTACAGATGTAGTTTTAATTCCCTCAAATTTTGTTTTTAATGATGAAGGACCAATAATCAACTGAACATCTGCTCCTCTTAAATACAATTCTTCTGCAATAGCCACTCCCATTTTTCCAGAGGAGTAATTACCAATGAATCTTATGGGATCAAGCAATTCGTATGTAGGCCCTGCAGTAACGAGGGCTTTTTGCCCTGCCAATTCTTTTAAACGAAAACAATGCTCCTCTAAATAAGTAACAATTTTTTCTGGTTCAGGCATTCTTCCCTCACCAATTAAACCACTTGCAAGTTCTCCATGTTCTGCGGGAATGACTTTATCACCATAACTAATCACCTTCTCTATATTGATTTTAGTTGAGGGATGATGCCACATATCTTCATCCATTGCAGGGCAGATCACTACAGGACAAGTTGCTGATAAGTAAACGCCCTGAAGAAGATTATCACAGATGCCTTTAGACAGTTTCGCTAAAGTATTGCAGCTGCAGGGTGCAATTAACATAACGTCAGCCCAACGACCCAGCATTACATGATTAGCCCATGTATTTTCATCAGAAATATTTACAAGAACATCATTTTTTGATAAGGTTGAGAGCACAAGGGGAGAAACGAATTCTTTTGCTGAAGGTGTCATTACAATTTTCACCTCAGCGCCCGCTTTAACGAACAAACGCACTAGAAGAATCGCTTTATAAGCTGCGATACTGGCTGAGATGCCTATCAGTATTTTCTTTCCTTTAAGCATGTATAAAATAACAAAACGACAGGCATATACACTGTCGTTCGTTCTAAAAATATTATGAAAGGATTTTATCTAAAAAGATCATCATCATTATCACGATAATATATCTTGTTGTCTAAAAATTCCTGCGTTGCTAAAATAGAAGGATTAGGCATTTTTTCATAAGCCCTTGATATTTCAATTTGCTCTTTATTCTCGTGAATTTCCTCAAGACTATCAGTATGGCTGGCAAATTCTTCAAGCTTATTATGCAATTCTTCTCTTAGAGCAATATTTATCTGGTTTGCTCTTTTTGCAACTACAGCAATAGATTTGTATAAATTGCCCGTAGGAGCTTTGATATCCACGAGGCTTTTAGTTTCAACTACGTTGGGTGTATTAGAACTAAGTTGTCTTCTTAGTTTGCTCATTTTTCAGGTTTTTGATATTATTCGAAGATAAGTTTTTATAGTTATTAGCGTCGTCCAGGTATTTGCTTTCAGGAAAGCGGTCGACGAAATCTGTTACTTCTGTAATTACTTTTTCAAATCTTTCTTCCTGCTTTTCAGGCACGCTCATTTCAGCATACTTAAAATAAGATTTGATAACACTTAGTTTGTACTCTTCGCTTCTTTCCGAATCGGGGTAGTTTTCCATTAGCGTAGAATATGCAATCGCAGCCGCTCTATAGTAACCGAGATTATAATATAGTTCAGCTGATTTAAGTTCCTTCAGCTCTAGCTTCTGCCTGGAATTATCGATGATACGATTCGCCTCCGCAACTCTTGCCGAATTAGGATGCTGATTAATAAATGCCTGCATCAACCCAATGGTCTTGGTGGTGTTTGTTTGGTCTAACTCCACTTTAGGAGACTGCATATAAAACGAATATGCCCGCATGTATTCTGCTTCTTCAGCTTTTCCGCTAGTAGGGAATGTTTCAGCAAAAGTTTTGAAAAGGTTTTCAGCATTCATATAATCCTTCTGATAGAAAGCAGCATATGCGTACTTGTAATACAAATCCTCAAAACGGTTTGTTCCTTTTACATATGGGAAAAGGTCTTCAAAAAGTTGCTGAGCCTGGTTATATTTCTTTTTTGCATAATACTGCTCAGCCATTTTGTATTTATACTCATTGTCTTTGCTTTTTAAGACCTTTCCAAATTGTGAAGCACAAGAAGCAAATATTACTGAAAGAATAACTAAAACTACGCTTGCTCTTTTCATAAAGTGGGCAAAATTAGGTTTTACCTACCAAAGTAGGAAGTGTATTTAGTTATAAGTGGGCAGTGTCCGTTAATGAAAACTTAAAAGTAGCATCAATAAAAAAGGAGCCCTATACGGGCTCCTTTGTCTAAAAAAGATAATATATTATTTCTTTCTCAGGTTTGGATGTGGCGCAGGTACTGTGTTAGGGCCTTCTTCTGTTGTAGGTTGAAGATCTACTGTATTGGCATCACCACTTGGATCTCCATAACTGAAGATGAATCTGTCTTCAGAGATACCTTGAGTTTCTACCAGGTATTTGATAACAGCATTTACTCTATCCCAACTTAACTGCTGAGCTCTCTTATCAGAAGCACCATAACCTACCACTCTTACGCGGCAATCAGGATTTGCTTTGATTTGAGATGCTGCACTGGCTAATACTGATTGAGCATCTTTGCTTAAGCTAACAGAACCAGAACGGAATTGTATGCTTGGTAAAGAAGTAATAGCGCATGCTGTTGGCTGACGAGTACCCATTTCTTCCATTTTCTTCCGCAATTCACCGCAGCACGCAGGCTCAGGGCAGTTACCCACTCCGTCAGCGTTAACTGGGAAGCAGTTCTGAGCTGTGAGTAATTCTTTATCACGGCAGTCAGGAACGCCATCACCATCTGTATCGCGGCTAACACCATGTGAATCTACAGGGCAACCTGCTGGCGTATTTGGTTCAAGATCAAATTGGTCAGTTACACCATCATTGTCTGCATCAGGCAATACAGGTTTAGGTAATTGCATGTGCTGAGGACGGTTAAGCTCATTATAGATGAAGTTGTTTGGATTAAGCCACCATAAAGGCTGAACTCTTTTAGCAGCGCTTCCCATGTTGATATTAAGACGAGCTGTAGTCATGCTTAAGATATCGTTTGCACGACCAGCATTTATACCATCCATATCATCATCGAAATGCGAAGAGTAGCGTTGTTCTAAACCTAAATTGATCTTATTACTTAATTTGAAGGCTACTCCAGCTCCCACTGATAACCCATGTCGCAAAAGCCAGTTATCACCACCAATTCTACCGATAGGGCTTCTATTACCAGTTGCTACCGGAGCATTGCTTTCATACTCACCGTCTAAGATGTCTTTCACTGCATCCTTTATATCACCTCTTGCTCCACCCGGCACACCTGCAAAGCTGTATAAGGCACCAGATCCATTTCTTGCATCTACATCAACATCTGCAGCGATTAAGCTATAACCGCCAAAGAGATACCAGTTAGTCTTAGGGTTTCCTCTATAATAGCTTTGAGTATTTAGGGAAACAATAAGATCCAAATTTCCTTGATGAAAGCGAGTGCGGTGGTTAGCAAAGAATCCGCCACTGCCATAGGCCGCCCAAGGATTAGCCCCTGTTGTTCCATCTGCAGCTATTGAAGTACCTGGTCTTCTTCTATAGTCCAAACCATAGCTAAAACCGCCATTGTATTGGCCACGAAGTGAAAGAACATGACCCAAAGCCTTTCTCAGAGAAATACCTCCTCCAAAGCCTAAACGTGGGTCAATATCTCCGATCCAAATAGGTACTCCAGCTTGTAAACCAAGTTCCCACATACTCCTAGGCTTAGCAGGGTAAGGGTATTGGTTGTTCATAAACTCGTTATGCTGAGGCATAAGTTTACTGGAAATCTTAGACGAGTCGCTCCAATCGTAGGTAGCGTCATTGTTCTGTGCAAAACTTGATGATTGTATCAGGCATAATAAGCCAACAATCAAAGTGTACTTTTTGCTTGCCATAGGTGAGATTTATATTATTAAAATTTCAATTCTTAAGTCCACACTTAAAACGCAAAAATAAAGGTTGCGGGTTAAATACCAAATTTTTACTATTTATTTTCATGCAATATGTGCGTGATACTGAGACAATAACCATTTACTTATAGTTGCATAACGAATTTATTTTTTCAATGGTATATTGCATTCCTTTATTGCGCCAATGAACCTTGCAAAAAAAGTCCTTTCCCACGAAATTCCTCAATTTGAACAATACTTCAGGGATGCTGTCAAAAGCCGTGCCTCACTGCTGGATCACATTATGCGATACATAGTTAGGCGTAAAGGAAAGCAATTACGGCCAATGTTCGTGCTTCTTTCTGCTAAACTGGGCGGGCCTATCAATGCAAGTACATACAGAGCAGCTTCCCTCGTTGAGTTATTGCATACTGCAACGCTTGTTCATGATGATGTTGTGGATGATTCATTAGAAAGACGTGGATTTTTTTCCATAAATGCTCTTTGGAAAAATAAAATAGCAGTTTTGGTAGGAGACTACCTGCTATCCAAAGGTCTTTTATTATCTCTGGATAATGGTGATTTCAAAGTACTTCAAATAATGAGCGAGGCGGTAAAATTAATGAGTGAGGGTGAGCTGCTTCAAATGGAAAAGGCAAGAAACCTGAATTTGCAGGAAAATATTTATTACGAGATCATCAAAGGTAAAACAGCTTCTTTGCTCGCCTCAGCGTGCGCAGCCGGAGCACATACAACATTTATTGAAGAGAATTCGGTCGATAAAATGCGCCTTTTCGGAGAAAAAGTGGGTATGGCCTTCCAAATAAAAGATGACCTTTTTGATTACGGTAATACAGCTATCGGGAAGCCCACCGGGAATGATATAAAAGAGAAGAAACTGACCTTACCTCTCATCTATACGCTAAATAATTGTGATCCCTCGTTACGTAGAAAAATTATTTACATCGTAAAAAATAACAATAATCAAAAAGATAAGGTTCAGTTTGTAATAGATGAGGTAATTAAAGTTGGAGGAATTGCCTATGCAGAGCAGAAAATGTTCGCCTATCGGGATGAGGCTTTGGCTATATTGCATGAGTTTCCTCCTGGCGAAGTGAGAGATGCTTTGGAAGAACTGGTTCGCTATACTACAGATAGAAAATACTAATGCAAAAGAGATGGAACATATTACAAGCCGATGAAACGGTTGTAAGCTCGTTATATGCTTCTCTTAAGATCAATAAAACCATTTGCAACCTTTTAGCGCAAAGAGGTATCTCCACATTTGAAGGAGCTAAAAATTATTTTCGTCCCCAGCTTGAACACCTGCATAGCCCATGGTTGATGAAGGATATGGAAAAAGCTGTAGAACGGATCCTTTCAGCTTTTTCAACCAATGAAAAGATCCTTGTTTTTGGTGATTACGATGTAGACGGAACTACTGCTGTGGCCAGCATGTACCAATTTCTCAAAGAACAATATGATGCAGTGGAATTTTACATTCCGCATAGATACAAGGAGGGATACGGCGTTTCTAAGCTGGGAATCGACTATGCTAAACAGAATGGATTTACCCTAATTGTTTCGCTTGATTGCGGCATCAAGTCTGTTGAACTGATCGCGTATGCAAAGAATTCAGGTATCGATTTTATTATTTGCGATCACCATCTGCCTGATAAAATTTTACCTCCTGCTGTAGCCATCCTCAATCCTAAACAAACTGATTGCAATTATCCTTATAAAGAATTATGTGGATGTGGAGTTGGATTTAAACTGATGATGGCGTTAAGTGAGCGGCTGAATGTTCCTGCATCGTCTTACTTAAAATACCTGGACCTGGTGGCTACTGCCATCGCTGCAGATATTGTTCCGATCACAGGTGAAAACCGGATCCTGGCTTATTATGGAGTTAAGCAGGTAAACGAAAATCCCTGCCCTGGTATAAGAGCCCTGATGCAATTAGCCTCAGTGCAAAAAGAAATGCACATTACCAACCTGGTATTCATTATCGCTCCAAGAGTAAATGCTGCAGGAAGAATGGATGATGCAAAAAAAGCAGTACAGCTTTTTATTGAACAAGATGAGAAGAAGGCATTGGAATATGCAGAAATGTTGCACAATGACAATACTGATAGAAAAGAAGCAGATAGCAGCATCACTGATGAGGCGCTTTCTTTATTGAAGGGAGATGAATATACGAACCGTCGAACTACGGTAGTATTTAAAGAACATTGGCACAAAGGAGTAGTAGGGATAGTAGCATCACGATTGATTGAAAGTTATTATCGTCCTACAATTGTGCTTACTAAAAGCGGTGATATTGTTGCAGGCTCTGCAAGAAGTGTTGCAGGCTTCAATTTATATGAAGCCATTCATGAATGCCGTGAACATTTATTAGGGTATGGTGGACACTTCGCCGCTGCAGGAATGACTTTATTGCCCGAAAAGGTGGAAGCTTTCTCTTTGAAATTTGAAGAAGTAGTAAGCAGGATCATCAAACCTGAACTGCTTATACCTGAAATAATCATTGATGCGGAGGTGACCTTCACCGAACTAAAAGAATCATTCTACAATATTCTTTGCCAGATGGAACCCTTCGGCCCTGAAAATATGCGGCCTGTTTTTATTGCCAGGAAAGTGATGGAATCCGGTTTTTCTAAAATTGTGAAGGACCAGCATATACGTTTTGTACTAAAGCAAAATGGTCTTACGTTTTCAGGTATTGGATTTAATCTTGCTACTAAATTTCACCTACTGCAAATGAACCATCCTTTAGATGTAGTTTTTACTTTAGATATGAATGAATGGAACGATACCCGCTCTCTTCAACTAAAGGTCGTTGATCTGCGACTCAGCGAATGATTCACTATCTCCAAGCCGATATATAGCCGGAATATCTACGTGATATCCATGGAACGTACATGGAATATACATGGGATATCTATATACCTACCATGCTTCTAGCATGCTACAGCTATAAAGAAGCCAGTCTAATGACTGGCTTTATGATGTATTACTGATTCCTGAATTAAGCTTCTAAGATCAAACCGCTCTTCTTCCCTTCCAGCAATTCAACACTTCTGTTGATGAAGTTTGTAAGATCATTACCTTTTAGCAAGCCTTGCGATAATAAAGCAAGATCAGCCAAATTCCTTACTTGCTTTTGTTGCTTATCTGCATCATTCTCTTTGAGCAATGTTTGATAGATGGGATGATTACCGTTCACCGTTAAGGTTACTTCGTCAGGCATGTGGCCATAAAAACTCATTCCACCACCCATTGCAGCCATGTCTTTCATCCTACGCATGAACTCTGGTCGAGTGGCAACCACGGGGGCTGTTTCGGGACTTAAGCCCTTTACTTCCACCGTTACGTGCAGTTCGGGAACCTGCAAGCCAAACATCTCTTTCAACTTGGATTCTTCGTCTTTACTCAATACACTTTCATTGCTCTCCTGCTTATCGATGAGATTGTCTACAATATCGGCATCCACTCTTGTAAAAGAAACATTCTCCCATTTCATCTCCATCTGGTTGATGAAAGCCGAATCGATCAACGTTTCCATTTTCTCCACTGTATATCCTTTTGCCTGTGCAGCTTTAATATAACTATCCTGCTGGACAGGATCGGTTGTATACAAAACGACCAGCTTGCCGTCTTTGTTCTTTTGTAAAGTTTCTGTTTGTGTTTTATACTCGTCGTATGTATAAAACTTATCCCCAGCAGCATCTTGTAATACAAGGAATTTATTTGCTTTCTCAAAGAACTTATCATCTGTCATCATTCCATACTTTACAAAGAGGCCAAGGCTCTCCCACTTTTCTTCGAACTCTTTCCTGTCTTTGTTAAATATTTCTTCTAATTTATCGGCTACTTTCTTAGTGATGTGATTGTTGATCTTCTTCACATTCGGATCGCCCTGCAAATAGCTGCGGCTAACATTCAATGGAATATCCGGGCTATCGATCACACCATGTAACAGCATCAAAAATTCGGGCACAATATCTTTCACTTCATCTGTTACAAAAACCTGGTTGCTGTATAGCTGAATCTTATCTTTTTGTATCTCGTAGCTCTGCTTGATCTTAGGGAAATATAACACACCTGTCAGGTTGAACGGATAATCCACATTCAGGTGTATCCAGAACAAAGGCAGTTCGCCAAACGGGTATAACTCCTTATAAAAGTCCTGGTAGTTCTGCGGCGTTAGCTCCGATGGTTTTTTTGTCCATATGGGATCGGTGTTATTGATCTGCTTGTCTTCAAAGAAGATTGGAACAGGTAAAAACTTACAGAATCTTGTGAGGATGCTTCTTATTCTATCCGCTTCTAAAAATTCTTTACTCTCTTCATTGATGTGCAGAACGATCTTCGTACCGCGTTGACTATAATCAACATTGTATAATTCAAATTCAGGGCTGCCATCACAGCTCCAGAACACACCGCTTTCGTCTTTATAGCTCTTGGTATAAATGTCTACTTTATCGGCCACCATAAAAGCGCTGTAAAAGCCCAAGCCAAAATGCCCAATGATGTTAGCGTCTTTGTATTTATCCAGAAATTCTTCAGCACTACTAAACGCAACCTGGTTGATATACCTATCCACTTCTTCAGCAGTCATACCAATACCACGATCTGTGATCGTTAGCGTTTTCTCATTTATGTCAATGGTTACATCAATTCGCACATCGCTTATATCCGCTTTGGCTTCGCCGGTATTGGCAAGTTTTTTCAATTTCTGTGATGCATCTACTGCATTACTTACTAATTCTCTCAGAAAGATCTCGTGTTCGCTGTAGAGGAATTTTTTAATGATCGGGAAGATGTTTTCGGTATGAACCCTGATCTGACCTTTTTGCATAGTATAATTTTTTTATTTAGCCTTCAGCCGTCAGCTATCAGTAATTGAGCTAATATTTATCAGCGAGTGAAATGCTGAGGGATAATAGCTGAATACTGATTGCCAGTACAAGAGTGCGACGCAACGGCAGATTCACAAAGAACCGAAAGCTGGCCTCCAAAAACAAACTAAGTACCAAACAGGCATTTGCTGCCATGATGTCAATCACCAACTGGCTTTTTGTTTGATGTACATTTGCCAGCCTAATATTCTACGGATGCGAAAGACCTTGTGCTCTGCCGTTTTAATGACATTTTGCATTTTTGGAAATGCCCAGACCGATGATACATTACGGGTAGTGAACTGGAATATTGAATGGTTTGGCTCTCCTTCGGCAGGGCCCTCAAACGATAACCAGCAGGAAATAAATGTTTTAAAAATTCTACGGTTTCTAAACGCTGACATTTACGCTTTAAGCGAAATTGTTGACACCTTAAGGCTCAAAAGGCTTACCGATTCCCTTGGCAGCAACTATGGTTATCGTGTGGCGTACTTTGCCAGCGCTGCAGCATCGGTCAATTCTCCCAATTATTCTTCTGCACAAAAGCTGGCATTCATCTATAGAAAAAGCGTTTTTACCAATATATCAACCAGGGCGATGCTCAACAATGGCAGCGACGCTTATTACAATTTTGCGAGTGGCAGATTTCCTTTCCTTTTTAATGCTAACGTCAATAAAGACGGGAAGAAACGAAACATGAGTTTCATTCTAATTCATGGGAAAGCCGGAGCAACTACAAGCGATTTTAACAGGAGAAGGCTCGCCGCTATTGAACTGAAAGACACATTAGACAATCATTTTGCGACCAGGCCGATGATGTTACTGGGAGACTACAACGATGAGTTGTACACCAGCATTGTTCCCGGTTATACCAATTCATCTTACCAGGTGATCGTGCAGGATTCGATGAGAACAAACAACAACTATTATCATTCCATAACCCTTCCGCTGGGTAGATCCGGGCAGGCATCTACAATCAACTACAGTAACGTAATCGATCACCAGATCATCAATAAAAGAATGGACAGCATGTATGTTGCAGGATCTGCTACTGTGCGACGAGATGTGACAGAGGCAGTTCAGGACTATCTTTCGCAAAGCACATCTGACCACTTTCCTGTCTTTTCAAAATTTACTGTAATACCCGGTGATACAAGTGTTATGATCGTAAATCCGCCTCCACCTCCACCGCCACCCATTGTTTTTACAGGTTTCAAAGTATGGCCTAATCCATTTGACCGTTCGCTTATATTCAGATCAGGCAAGAATCTGAGTAATGTTTCTATAACGATGTACAATAGTATTGGCGCTGCAGTATTCCAGAATTATTATGGTGCTGTAGTAACGCAGCAGTTCAATGAAATACAGTTGCCTTATCTCCCGCCAGGCGTCTATTTTTTGGTAATTGTTTCCAAAGAAGAAACGCACAGAATAAAACTGGTGAAATAAACTGCGTAACATTAAAAAGCCACTCCTGAGAGTGGCTTTTTAATTATCCTGAGATTGATATTAATTCCATGAGAATTTCACATCATCAATAGCCGATGAAGCTCTGCTTCCTGATCCTGTTGTAGGATTTAAAGCTACAATGCGTATCCAGATCGGTCCTGCATTATTGTTCAATGCTGCAGGGAAGTTCACTGTTACTGCAGTACTTGCAAAAGTGCCATTTACTGTTGTAAGAGTGGCGGGTGTTGTAGAAACTGCTGTAAAGGATGTTGGATTATCTCCAATTCCGTATTCAACAGTCCATGTAGTTGTTCTTCCTGCAGTTGCTGGTGCATCCAAAGACTGCAACAGGAACTCGAGTTTCAGGTTTGATTTACCGGTTGTATTTGCGATCTTAAAAGCGAATGCGAAACCGGGATCACCACCTGTGTTAGCGGTACCTGTTTGTCTAAAGCCTAATGCCCTGTTCGTTGCAGCATCCTGTGCAGTTTGATCGCTTGTTGCTGTAAGGCCCGTTGCAGAAGCAAAATTCTTCACGCCAAGGCTGGTTTGATTCCACGCTGTTTTAGATGCTAAGCTACCGCCATAGATGGTAGCATCATTTCCTAAAGCAGTAGAAGTAGACTCTTGCTTTGCATATACACCTGTTGGTAACCCACTGCCGATATTATCAAAATTGATAACAACAGGAGAAGTGGTAAGTGTAATTGCACCTGTAGTTGGAGGAGGAGGTGAACCGCCACCCACAACATCAGCAGAAGACCTGATAGTGATCTGCGGAGTTCCATTGAAGATAGAAACGTAGCCAGTAAAAGTAGAAGCTGTTGCAGGTGGTGTATAACCTAATGTAGTTCTGATGAAACTCACAATAGTGCCTGATGCGTCTGTAACATTGTAATTGGCTCCTGTACCGCTGGTACTTGTTTGAGTTATGGATACATTACTTAACCTCACAACCGTAGAAGCCCAGTTGTTTACATTAGCTGCAATCTGTGCTACTGTGGTTGTTCTCGGAGTAACGGTGGCTGTTCCGATCTTTTCAGAATTACCAACATTGTTTATCTGCATATCTCCGTTGAATAGATCCACCACGAGACCGGAAATATCAACTTTAACGCTATCATTCAACACATAATTTGGATTATTAGCAGGGAAACGTAATTGAATTCCATAACCACTTCCGTCCTGGATACGATAATTACCAGTGGCTTCATTTAAAGTGCTTGAAACGATTGTGCCCCTGATACCAGTGTTAGCAGGAATGGATCCGCCTGCGCCTAAAGCCCTGATCTCCTGTATCGTTTTATATACCAGTGATGGGCTTACACCTGCACCGCAACGTGGCCCCTTCATTTGAAGATCTGCAGTATCGCGAACGATCAACTGCTTGGTAGTATTAAACACTGTATAGATCGCAGTGACTGAACCATTACCTTGCGGCACTTTCACTCCCGCAAAAGAAGCGAAACCGCTCGTTCTCATTATTACATTTTGACCGCCACAAGTTTGAAGATTGATGTTCGTTGTAGCCTTATTAGCTGAAGTATCAGCATAAGTTTTATTAAGATCAGCAGATGCTACTTCAAAACCATTCAACTGTACCAGCATACTTTGGTAGTCGTTATTCAACTGCGCCAATGTTACCACCGTAGGTACCACCGGATTGTTTAGTGTACCTCTTTTGATATACTTATCCACTAATGTGTTTGGAATACCAGCTATAGTTGGCGTTCCGTTATTAACAGCTCTAACGCAAAGCTTTATCATGTTAGCTTCGTTAGCGATCCAAAGCCCGTTACAAACAACAAAGACTTCTCTGCCAACGGGGAACATGTTGTATAAGCTAAGTCCGTCGATCTCGATCTGGATTCCACCTGTAGCATCCTGAATATAGATCGTTTTGTAAATATTCCCTGTTCTATCATTTCCTACAACTGTGCCTTTTATAACAACATCTGTAGTGATCTGTTTAATATCGCCACTTACTGTTGGATAGTTTGTTTTTAACTGCTTGATAGTTGTATTGGCGGTTACTCCCGGATCGATCACCGTAGCCGGCTCATCAAATTTCTTTTTACATCCCAAGATGAAAATAGCTGATAGCATTACAGCCAGTGTACTGAGGGATAGTATTGATTTTGTATGTTTCATGATAAATAAATGTTCAGATTATTGAAAACGGAATGTTAAGCTGATGAAATAATTCAATCCATAAGAATAGTAAAGCTTCGGTGGAAACTTATTTACATTTCTTCCGGCAAAGTCGAAACGCAATTGTTCGAAACCACCACTTACGATATTCTTATTATTGAGCAGATTATTTACACCTGCATTAAGTACAACGAATGTGTTTTTGCCAATGCCTAGTTTACGGGGAGCCTTCCATGAGTATCCGCCAAAGAAATCCATTGTAAACTGAGGATCGAGTTGCTGTTGATCTAAAATTGATCGGTATAATGCATATTCATCATCCTTAGTTACATCAATACCATCTACAGCATTTCGTGTTCTGCGAATTGGATTGAAGTCAAGCCACATTTCTCTCATGTAACTTCCTGTTAAGCTCACGAACCAGAAGTTTGGAGAACGATAGGTGAGCCCTAAGCTATAGGCCTCCTGTGGTGATGATGGCACTTTGTAATTTTCTGAATAGACAGTTTGATTAGCCTGGCTGATGTCTAGCTGGCTAGAATTATTATCAACCGTAACAATTGCATTCTGCCTACTGGTGAAATAATGTCTTCCAACTGCAGCGGCAGCGTTTAAAGTAATGTTACGAGCTACTTTAGTCTCCAAACCAAATTCTCCACCGTAGTGAATCTTATCAATGTTACTTAAGGCATAGTTCACAAAGTTTCTCACATCATCGTGATAAAACGTAAGCACATTCATACCATCTTCAAACTGCGTTACATAACCTGTAACTCTTGCTTTAGTATTTGGCGTGTTTAATACATAACCAGCTTCTAAAGATTTGATCTTTTCACTCGTAATGTTGGTTTGTGTGAAATCTCTTGTTCTTGGAGCAAGGTAAACGTTATCGAAGTATGGTGCTCTTGTAAGATAAGCGCCGTTTACATAGATATAGTTTCTACCGTTGAATTTGTAAGTGATTCCACCTTTTAGTGCATAATTGACAAAATCATTTACTGAGGATTTACCAAATGAATTATCAGGAAACAATCCATTACGTACGTGGCCTTCTCTCCAGAACTGTGTATTTGATAACTCTGCTGCTGCAAATACATCTATTTTGGTAAACCTGAACACACTTTGAATCCACGCTGCAGCTTTTGTAATATCAATATCATAATTGTGGCCGTACTTATCTCCTACTTTCACAATCCTATTTGGATTGTTTAAGTCATTTTGATTAGCATTAGGGTTCGAAGGAAAATCTCTTTCAGCAAACTGGTTCAGGTCAACATAAAAGTCTCCGCCCAAAAGATCGTTTACCCTGTTGAAATAATTGTTCTTTTGTTTTTGATATGATGCTCCTGCAGTGAAATCTATATTCTTGCCTAAACGACTATTGAAAACACTATTTAGATTAAGCCTGTTAGTATAAATAGCCCTGTCTTGTATAATATAGTGTGAGCGCTGACCAGGAATTACCTGTCCTGCAACAATGTTGTCGTTGGTTGACCTGTTCGCATCATACAGTTTATTCCAATTAATCTGCAGATGATCAGGGTTTGCGATGATCGCGTTTCTTATCTGCTCCTGCCAAACAGGATCAAGATTATAACTAGGCAAATACCTGTAATAATCAGGACGTGGATCGGCAGAGTTGTACCAATCCAAAGCTGTTGTAGCTCTTTCGCCGAAAGAATAGCCTGCTGCGGTAACGAGCGTGGTATTATTATTTAAACGAAACTCATGATTAAGTATCAAATAAGGCTGATGTGTTTTTGCAACGTTGGCATTCCTTTTTTTACCATTCTGGTATCCCCATGCCGGATTATAATAGTTAGTACCTGCAAGGTCCATAGCTTCCTGTACGCTACCGGTCTGGCGACCATTTTCAGTAGGTGCGCCAAAAGCGATCAATGATAAAAGATGTTTTTGATTAATTCTTTTATCTACTGCAGCAAAATAACTCCATCCATCATAATAGGTTCCGGGAACATAACCTTCTTCTGCCCATCTTCTACTGCCAGCTACTGCAAATGCCCAGCCTTTCTTGCTTACACCTGTACCATGATAAAAGTTAATTCTGTGGGTGTAGTTCCTGTTAGACAATGCATATCCAAACTGTGTTTGCTTCCGTTGTTTACTTGCTCTTGCATCAATGAAGGTAGAACTCCCGATATCGCCGAAGGTGAAAGTGTTTGCACGGAGTGCGATGGAAAGATCACGGTTACGCATCACGTCGTTCAATCCACCCCATAATCCAAAAGGTGTAAAACCGTTATCAAGATTGTCCATCGAGATGCCGTTCATAAAAGTGGCGTTAAGATCATTATCATAACCACGTATCCTGAAACGAACAGCATTGAAGTTGAAAGATGCAGCATTGTAAAAAGGATCACGGCCTGCAGTTAAAAGAGAAGCAACACCTTGCCCTCCATCGCCCGCATCGCCTTCATCGATGGTTACCACCGGGATCGTTTCAGTCATATCGTCTTTGATCTCGTTTACGATACTGTCTGATTTAGCGCGGGTAGTATCCTTCGCCTCTTTTTTGTTTTGAGCCATGCTCATCATTGCAAAAAGCAGTGAGGGCACAAGCAATGTCAGTTTTCGCATAGTATCAATTTGGTATAAAACGCAAATGTAATCTGAGGATATGAAAAGTGTACTGATTTATCTCAAGGTTAAGCCATCTTAATCTATAATTAACTGCATCTCGCCGAAAAGTATCACATTCATCAAATAAAAAATCCCGCTTTTGCAGCGGGATCTTTTTTGCCAAGGTGGAGTATTTCTTATTCACCCACAACTTCAAATTCCATTTCAGTAGTGTTACCATTACCGAAATCGATCGATGCTTTGTGAGTACCTAATTCTTTTACTTCTTCAGATACAGAGATCCTCTTGCGATCGATCTCATATCCTTTCTGATCCCTGATAGCTCGTGCGATCTGTAATGATGTGATGCTACCGAAGATCTTACCGCTTGTACCAGTTTTAGCAGTCAGCTTAACAGGAGAAGATTTCAATGCGTTGATCACACTGTTGATCTCAGCTAACATCTTATCTTCTTTCTTTTTAGCTACTTTCTGACGCTCCTGCAATTGTTTGAGGTTAGAAGGATTTGCTTCAACTGCAAACTTGTTAGGAATGAGATAATTTCTTGCGTAACCATTTTTCACTTTTACAAGTTCATTTGCTCCGCCCAGATTATCTACGTCCTGGATTAATATTACTTCCATTGTTGTTGTTTTAGTTCCCAAGAGCCCAGTCTATTCAAGACTGTCCTTCACATTCAAGTGAGTTAGGGAATGGTGACTAAATAAATACAAGTCAGCGAGTCAATTAGTCAGTGATTTAGCCAATGACTTAATGACTATTGACTTAATGACTATTTTAAAAGATCCGTTACATACGGCATTAATGCCATCTGGCGGGCTTTCTTCACTGCGTCAGATACTTTACGCTGGTACTTCAAAGAGTTACCGGTTAAACGGCGAGGTAATAATTTACCTTGCTCGTTAACGAACTTTTTCAAGAACTCAACGTCTTTGTAATCTACATAGCGGATACCGTACTTCTTGAAACGACAGAATTTCTTCTTAGGCTTTTCAGCTTTGATCGCCGTCAGGTACTTGATTTCATTTGCTTTTGCCATGATTATGCCTCCGCTTTTTCAGTTCCTGTAGGTACGCCACTTCTCTTTTTAGCATTGTACTCAACGGCGTATTTGTCGAGTTTCGTAGCCATGTGACGAAGCACTTGCTCGTCACGGTTGAGCTGTATAAGCAGCCCAGCATTGAGGTCGGATGGCCCAGCGTATTCGAGAACCCAGTAGATACCTGTGGTTTTCTTCTCGATCGGGTAGGCCAGTGATTTTAATCCCCAAGGGTTACTGTGCGTAATGCTTCCGCCATGACTTGTAATAAAGTCAGCGTACTTTTTCTGGATGCCTTTGAACTCATCTTCAGAAAGCACAGGGGTAAAAATCACCATCAATTCGTAATTGTTCATTACCCTG
>JAEZDC010000006.1 GCA_023429825.1 Bacteroidota bacterium
TCGCTGAACTGCACCAACACATACTGCTCTTCTTCATTCACCGCTCTTACATCAAGCACTTTGAAATCTCCCGCAGCAGGAACCTGTATCTCTTTATTTCCTTTTTCTTTTGTATCGAATGCCTCACCATTCCAGCTAAGCATTATTGCATTTGCATTCTTACTCCGGGGAATGTTACTGATCGTATATGCATGCATTTTATTTACTTCATTATGTTGCCATGCAATGTTCAATGCTGCATTCTCCAGCTTTGCGCTTAATAATTTCTCGACTGCTTTGCTATCCTCCACGTCTGCAGTTTGTATTTGTCCACTCAACTGCATTTTGTCTTTACCTATAGCTTTCAATCCAAATTCATGCACTACAAAATCCGGTTTCGTGATCTGCACATTAAATCTGAACTTCTTGAACTTCGCCGGAACATTCATTGCTTTATCCAGATTAAAATTCACTTCGTATAATTGATCAGGCTTAAGGTCTTTCCCTGGTTTAAACTCGATCGTTCTCGCATCTACCCAATACGCTTTCCCTTCGACAGAAGGCGAGAATTTAAAATACTCTTCCTTTAAAGGCTCATTCAATGTGTGTATTGTTCTGGCGTCTGCTGCAAGCTGAATGCGTATTACGCTTTTCTTAGAGATAATTCCAGATGTATACGCTTCGATATACTTACTGAATCCGGGATCGATCTTTACCAGTTTTCTTTTTGTGCTTTTGCATGATGTAATAAATGCAACTGAGAGTATTGCCAATAAAAAAAGCCTGCTCATACTCATGAGTGGCTTCGAGGGGAGGCTGTCCATATGTAGCTTTTGATTTCTGAAGTGTTAGCGTATTGCTACATGAAAGTTAGTGAAACAGGTTTCACACTTCAAAGCAAAATATTTGTTAAGTATCAAATGTGTAAACGATGTGCAGAGAGATGGGTAGGGGATTGACTGCACTGCTATGGAGATCTCCTGCCTCGCTGGTAAATTAGATTTTAGGGTGGCTATTGTATGATCAAGACTTCATTCAGCCAACGAAACACTCAACACTCTTCAAAACTTTTTTGCAGCAACACACCGGAACTATACATTTGCACTCCATCGGGGAATTAGCTCAGTTGGCTAGAGCGCTTGCATGGCATGCAAGAGGTCACCGGTTCGACCCCGGTATTCTCCACAAGCTTTCAGTTTACACTGGAAGCTTTTTATTGTGTTTACATACTTAATAAGGTTTTTCAAAAATCGGATCACTTAAGACTTTCGGAGTGTCTTTTACTACCTCTTCTACGAAATTCTTTAAAGAAGTTATCAATTCTGGTGAAGCTGCCTCCTTTACCGGCTCCATCGGAGCGAGCTTGCCTTTTTTAAACAAATGCATCAAGCCAAAAAGCTCATCTACATTATTTGCAACATTTAAAGAATAAGTTTCCTGCAACATTTTACAGGTTGCCAACTGGTGATCATTCCGATGCTCTTTAAACACTCTCAACCGTGGAAACAGAATAAGATGCTTACATTGTAAGGCTGCATTTATGATAGTACCCACTCCGGCATGGCTTATAATCAGTTCAGCCTTCCGCATATATTTTGTAAATAATGCCGGAGAAATGAAATCAACAATTTCCACGTTCTTACTGCTGATCTTTTGATGCGTTTTCTTCACCTGTATAATAAAATGATCTGAAGGAAAACGTGGAGCGATCTCATCAATGGCCGCAACAAGGCGATCGAAATGTACTTGCGTACCTGTAGTTACTAGTATCATAGTTGAAAGGAAACCAATAATCCTTCAACAACTGTACCTTAATCGATAGTCACTCCCAATAAAAAGGACAGCATGCGCTGTCCCACCCCCACAAATGTGTTCTGCCGTACATAAGTAGGTTACAAATACTATAAAACAATAATGCCAAATACAGCAGCAATATTCAAAAGATATCAACCAAAAGAAAAATATTGGCATCAGTAAGCATACTCTTGCAGGCATCTGCGTTTTTTTAAGCCACAGTCAGCTAAAAGCTTTATATATTTAGGTACACAAAATCATTGCTTATGAGACTAACGTACTTGCTATTAGCTTGTGTGTTTTTGTGTCCTATTTTTTCAGAGGCACAAAAAGGAAAAATTATCACAGGCACCATCTCCAATCTTTCCAAAGCAACACTTGAAAACGTAACGGTTTCTGAAAAAGGAACAACGAATTCAGTAGTGGCAAATGCCGAAGGAAAGTTTTCAATTACACTTACCAGGGACAACAGTATTCTCGTCTTCTCCTATGTTGGATTTCGGCAAAAAGAAATTCCGGTAGGTAGCAACACAACTATCAATGTAGTTATGGATGCTGATGAGAATAACATCGAAGGAGTCGTGGTTACTGCCTTAGGTATTTCCCGAAAAGAAAGATCGCTTGGTTATTCTACCCAAAACGTAGCAGGTGACAATCTCACCCTTACCAAAGAGCAAAATGTTATTGGCTCATTGGCGGGAAAGATAGCAGGCGTACAGGTTACCGGTGCTTCAGGTGCCAGTATGGGTGGAACCCAAAAGATAAAGATACGTGGCGTGAATTCCATTAATGGTAGCGGAGAACCTTTGATCGTAATTGACGGAACCCCTATTTCCAATGCAAATTTTGCAGGAAGAAATGGCGGTGATTTCGGGAATCTCGCTCAGGACATAAATCCGGAAGATATTGCGGATGTAAACGTTCTAAAGGGACCGGCAGCATCTGCTTTGTATGGAATCAGGGGTCAGTACGGTGTTATCATGATCACTACTAAAAAAGGAAACCGTTCGGGTAAAATAAATGTGCAGGTAAACAGTGCTTTTTCCACTGAGCGGGTAGCCAATTTTATACCACTTCAAAAC
>JAEZDC010000011.1 GCA_023429825.1 Bacteroidota bacterium
CGTGAATACTTCTCCCGTTGCCGGGTTGATGCCATCAATGAATTTAGCTGATAAGGGGGCTATGAGATAACCACCAATGTAATTTTCAAGATGATATGGAATACTTAAATTCATGTTGGTTGTTAATGTTGAATGAACTCTAAAATTCATTTTCAATATTAAAATTATATAGCTCCTGTTCTTCCACCATCGACAGGAATGCTTACGCCATTCACATACGAGGCAGCAGGCGAGGCAAGGAAAGCCACTACATTGGCCAATTCGTGTGGCTCAGCAAAACGTTTCATGGGAATTTCTTTCATCATTTCTTTTTCCACTGCTTCAATAGCTACATTTTTTTTGTTAGCATTATTACTGATGATGCTCTGCAATCGTTGTGTTTTTGTTGCGCCGGGTAAAACGTTATTTACTGTAATATTAAATTGACCTAACTCGTTGGCCATGGTCTTTGCCCATGATGCAACTGCTCCGCGAATAGTATTCGATACACCAAGATTTGGTAAAGGAATTTTTACGGATGTTGAAATAATATTAATGACCCTTCCATAACTTTCTTGTTTCATAGAAGGAATTACAGCTTTGGTTAAAATATGATTACAGAGTAAATGGCGATTGAAGGTATTTACAAACTCTTCTTCTTTGGCTTCAATTATGGAACCTGAAGCGGGTCCGCCGGAATTGTTGACCAGGATATGAACACTGGTTTCCGCCACAAAATTCTCAATGATTTTAGCAACTGTTTCAGGTTGATCAAAATCTGCCACGAGGTAACTATGCTGTTGATTGAAAGATAAATCTAATTCTTGTAAAGCTTGCTTAAGTAAATGTTCATTTCTTGCAACGAGCACACAAGTGGCTCCCAGTTTGGACAATTCTACAGCAGAAGCTAAACCAATTCCCTGTGTGCTTCCGCAAACTACGGCGGTTTTATTTTTGAGGGAAATATCCATGATGTCAAACGTAAGAAATTTGTGGGATGTATTGAGTTGGTTGGTTGGGGTTTGTTGTTGTATATTGCTGAACGTTGCATGGCCGATGTTTTGAATCTGCAGTTAAAGTGCTGAATAGTGATAAAAACGCACAAGAGTGCGACGCAACAGAAGCTAAATAGTAGTGCGGGCTTCTGGTCAATAAAAATGCTTAACCAAAAAATTGCTATATGGCTGTAAGCGCCCCTTTCAACTTAAAAAAATGGATTGATGATCACAGAGATTTGTTGAAGCCTCCGGTGGGCAACCAATGTGTGTATAAGGATGCTGAAAATTTTATTGTGATGGTTGTAGGCGGGCCTAACGCAAGAAAGGATTACCACTTTAATGAAACCGAGGAGTTGTATTACCAGGTGGAAGGTGATATTGTGGTTAAAATCATTGATAATGGTGAGTTTAAAGACATTCTTATCAAGGAAGGCGAAATGTTTTTATTACCTCCTAAAACCCCTCATTCACCTCAGCGCGGAGCTGGCACTGTGGGTTTGGTGATTGAGAAGAAAAGAGAAACAGAAGAAGACGGATTTATTTGGTTTTGCGAGAACTGCGGGAATAAACTGTATGAAGAAACTTTGGTGGTTAATGATATAGTGAACCAGTTACCCGAAGTAATGAACAAATACTGGAGCGATATGATGCACCGTACATGCGATAAATGTGGTGCTGTAATGGAGCCACCCGTAAGAAAGTAATTAAGCCTGGGGCCGCTTAAAACACTTGTGGATCACTGCGTCGTACATCATTTGACCAAAGTCTTCATATTCAAGAAATGTGTCTGGTTTAGTAAAATAGGCACAAGCTCCAAGTTTCTTACAACGTTCAGCAAATGGAATGTCTGGAGCAGTGGAAAGAATTACTATTGGAATATGAGCAAATGATTCGTTGTGCTTTACTTCGGTCAGGACGTCATATCCATTTTTTCCCGGCATTCTTAAATCACTTAATACCATTTCAGGAACTAAGGAAGGTTGTTTTAATAGCTCGAGCAGTTCGTCGCCGTTGCCAGCTTCCGCCAGCACTTCAAATAAACCGGTAGCAGTTAAGCCTTCTTTTATAAACATTCTTTCATCTTCGTTGTCTTCAACAACAAGCAGTTTGATCTTTTTTGACATGGCAAGTATATTGGGGGTATAGATGCTAAATATCATCAATAAAAACAAGAACTACAAAACATATAAGTCAACAAACCATCATTTTTTAAAAATAAAAGCCCCAGCTTTTGCTGAGGCTTCAATATCATCATCGAACATATTATAATACTAATATTCCTTTAGCCTGTATTACCACTTCTTTCTTTGGTTCTTTGATCGCATCAATCTCGGCTTTGCTTTTACCTGCATCTTCTGCATAGTGCTTTAACTGTGCTACAGAGGTTTCTTTTAGTTCGGCTATTCCTTCAACCACTATTGTTTTTCCATTCATTACAACAGGAACAAAGAAAGAATGATCTTTCATACGAACCATGATAGTACCATCGCCGTTTTTCATTCTTAACCAACAACCCTCCGCTTCACAAACCTGTGAAACCATGCCCTTTACTTTTACATCAACCTTACCCGATTGAGCATTTAACTGTTTTGCCAGATCTTCTACTGTGATAGCTTTTTCTTCAGTTACTTCCGCACCAAATTTTGCACCTTTATCAGCCGGCACATTGGGAGGTTGTGCATTAGCTATAAAAGCGAATAATGTTGTTGCTGCGAGGAAAAATAATTTTTTCATAACAGATATTTAAAATGAAATCCCGCCAAGCGGCGGGATAGATTAACTTAGTTTTTCTACTTGAACGTAGTTGAGTTCTACCGGTGTTGATCTACCAAAGATCTTCACGGTAACCTTCAATTTCTTCTTCTCATCGTTTACCTCTTCGATCACACCATTAAAATCATTGAAAGGTCCTTCGATGATCTTTATGGTTTCTCCAATGATGAAAGGTTCGCTCAATGTAACTCCCTGCTCATTCATCTCATCTACCTTACCCAACATCTTGTTCACTTCACTTTTACGAAGAGAAATGATATTTCCTTTAGAACCTTTTCCATCTGTTAAAAAGTGCATTACATTACTCACGTTGCTGATGTATTGAATTACATCGTCACCTAATTTTCCATCTACCACTTCTAAAAATAAATAACCGGGATAAAGATTCTTTTCCCTCATTACCTTTTTACCATTCTGCACCTTCTACACCTTCTCCATTGGCAAGAATACCTGCTTAATAAAAGGTAACCATCCATTACGGCTGATCTCTTTATCAAGCTGTTCTTTCACCTTACGCTCCTTACCACTCACTACACGTAACGCGTAGTATTTGGTATTATCCTGCACAGTATCCTGTTGCTGTTGAACAGTAGTTTCTTCCATACTATTACTTGAATAGTGAGTAAATAAGCTTTAACAACTGGCTGCTTGCAAAGTCCATCAACCAAACCATTAAAGTGATGATAATAGTAGCTATCAATACGATCACAGTGCTCTGTTGTAATTGTGCCCATGTAGGCCAGGTCACTTTCTCCGTTAGTTCACGGTAGCTATCTCTGAAATAATTAGATACTTTGTTCATTTTTAGTTAATTAAGTTCATTCAGGTCATTCGTTAATTAAGGAATCAGACTTATTACCTTAATTAACCAATTAACTAAACTCAGCACGGGCACTAGGATTCGAACCCAGATCAAAGGTTTTGGAGACCTCTATACTAACCGTTGTACTATGCCCGTAGAAAGCTAAAAGCTATTCCGGAGACCGAAACAGCTTTTAGTTATGCAGCAAATGTAATGAAATCATTTGCTTAAAAAGCCAAAAGCTTATGCTTAAAGCTTATTTAATAATCTCAGTAACCTGTCCGGCACCAACTGTTCTACCACCTTCACGGATAGCGAACTTCAAACCTTTCTCCATCGCAATTGGCTGGATCAGTTTTACAGTAAGGCTGATGTTATCACCAGGCATAACCATTTCAGTTCCTTCTGGTAATACAGTTTCACCGGTAACGTCTGTAGTTCTGAAGTAGAACTGAGGACGGTATTTATTAAAGAATGGAGTATGACGTCCACCTTCTTCTTTGCTCAATACATAAACTTCGCATTTGAACTCAGTGTGGGGAGTGATGCTCTTAGGAGCAACGATTACCATTCCACGACGGATATCTTTCTTTTCAATACCTCTTAAAAGCAAACCAGCGTTATCACCAGCTTCACCACGATCAAGAAGTTTTTTGAACATTTCAACACCTGTTACAGTAGAGTTCATTGGAGCTTCTTGTAAACCTACGATCTCAACTGCATCACCTACTTTAATGATACCTCTCTCGATACGGCCGGTAGCAACTGTACCACGACCTGTAATTGAGAATACGTCTTCCACAGACATCAGGAATGGCTGATCGATCGGACGTGGAGGAAGAGGAATGTAAGTATCTACAGCTTCCATCAACTCATCGATAGCTGCTAACCACTTAGATTCACCAGCTAAAGCACCGGTAGCAGAACCTTTGATGATTGGAGTATTATCACCATCGAAACCATATGAGCTTAACAACTCACGGATTTCCATTTCAACTAAGTCTAATAATTCAGCATCATCAACAAGGTCAACCTTGTTCATGAATACTACAATACGAGGTACACCTACCTGGCGAGCCAGAAGGATGTGCTCTTTGGTTTGTGGCATAGGACCGTCTGTAGCAGCTACTACAAGGATAGCACCATCCATCTGTGCAGCACCGGTGATCATGTTCTTCACATAGTCAGCGTGACCAGGACAGTCAACGTGTGCATAGTGACGGTTAGATGTTGAATATTCAACGTGCGCAGTATTGATGGTAATACCTCTCTCCTTCTCTTCAGGAGCAGCATCAATATCATCATACTTACGGGCTTCAGCCATACCTTTAGAGGCGAGATGGCTGGTAATTGCAGCAGTAAGGGTAGTTTTACCGTGGTCTACGTGGCCAATTGTACCTACGTTAACGTGGGGTTTCTCCCTCTTAAAGGTCTCTTTAGACATCTTTATTGGTTTTTAATTGTTGTTTAAAACTGTTTTCTATGTTGAGGTCAGCTTCAGAATTTCTAATGATCTTCCGTTGCGTCGCACTCTTGTACTTTCTGTTCTCTGTGCATCTATCCACTCTCTACTATCCTCTTTACACTTAATTGAGCCGTTAGTGAGAATCGAACTCACGACCTCTTCCCTACCAAGGAAGTGCTCTACCACTGAGCTACAACGGCGTCTCAGTTGAGAGTTTATAGTTGAGAGTGGACAACTATCAACTTCCACTATCCCCTTTCAACTAAAAGAGCGGGAGACGAGGCTCGAACTCGCCACCTATAGCTTGGAAGGCTATCGCTCTACCAAATGAGCTACTCCCGCTAATCAATTGGCAAATGAGCTGATTAGCAAATTTGCAAATGAAAGAACTTCTGTTGGATTAGCTAATTAACACACCTGCTAATTTGCTAATTGTTTGTGGGCAGGAGAGGATTCGAACCTCTGAAGTCGAAAGACAGTGGATTTACAGTCCACCCCATTTGGCCGCTCTGGAACCTGCCCGGCAAGGTGTTTCCACCTTTTACGCCAGTATTGAGCCACCTGCCAGAATCGAACTGGCGACCTACTGATTACAAATCAGTTGCTCTACCAGCTGAGCTAAGGTGGCTGGTATACTAAAAACAAAGAACTACCCCTTTTTTCGGGATGGCAAAGGTAACGGAAAACTTATTTCAGCAAAATTTATAAAACATTTTTTTGAAGGAGATTTTCAACAAAAAGCTAATAAACAATTCCTCCGTGGTTTATTCGGAAGAGAAGCTAAGAAATTCTTTAGCACTAATTACAAATTTCTACCATGCTAAGAAAGCATTCTCTAATAAAAAAGGACTCCGAAGAGTCCTGAATTTTTAAGTTAATAATTACGCTGCTAATTTTTCTTTTTTACGTTTTATCTGGCTGATCATAGATTCCAGTGCTGTTTCAAAAGATTCTTCGAAGGATTTTGAAGATGCTTTTACAAAAAAATCATGTTTTGGAACATGCACTCTGATCTCGGCAATCTTGTCTTTTATTGCATGGACCACATTGTCCAATTTTAAAAAGACATCCACTTTGATGATGCGGTCATGGAATGTGTTTAATTTTTCTAGTTTTTTAGTAATGAAATCTGTAAGTCTGGCATCAGCATCAAAGTGCACTGTTTGAATTCTAACATTCATAGCATCGAGTTTAAAATTTCAATAAACAATAAATTAAAGAGCTTGAGTAGAATCTCAATTCATAGGCTTTTGGATTTTGGTTTTGAGCATTCAAGTTAGTTGAGAAAGCTAAAAAACACAAGAAATACCACAACTTTTTTATCGTGCCAAAAAGGTAGAAATTAATAAAAATAACAAGTGTAAGTTTTTGCTGGCCTATGCCTTTGGATGCGCTTTTTTAAATACTTCCTTAAGCTTCTCAATTGTGTTGTGTGTATACACCTGTGTAGCGGCTAAACTGCTATGTCCTAGCAATTCTTTTACAGCATTGATATCGGCGCCGTTATTCATTAAGTGGGTGGCAAAACTATGTCGAAGTATATGCGGGCTTTTCTTTTCTACTGTTGTTACAGCCGAGAGATATTCTTTAACGGCATTGTAAACATAGGTGGTGGTTAAAGCCTTACCCTTTTCCGTCACAAATAGGTTTGGAACTGATTGTTGCGGGCTGGAGCGTACATATTCTTGAATGTCTTTTAATAGTTCTTTTGAGAGAGGAATGATCCGCTCCTTATTTCCCTTACCCAATACTTTTACATGGTGATTTTCGTAATCAACCTGGCTTGTTTTTAAATTGATCAGTTCACTTCTACGCATCCCGGTATTATAAAAAAGAGAAAGCAACAACCTGTCTGTTTTACCCTTCCAGTTGTCCGGGAATTCCATGTACTTAAATAAAGTTTCCATGTCTGCTTCCTTCACAAAAGCAGGTAAACGTTTGCTGACTTTTGGAGAAACAATAGTAGTCATTGGAGTTTGTTGGATCACTCCAATCTTCATTTGGTATTTAAAGAATGATTTAAGCGAAGAAATTTTGCGGGTGATAGTTTTGGCTGTCAATTTTTCTTTGGACTTAAGATCAACCAACCAGTTCTTGATGTGAAAAGCTCCTATTTGTTTGACAGGCGGAGAATCATATTCTTTTAAAAAAACATAGAACTGCTCCAGGTCGTTTTGATAAGAGATAAGTGTGTGCTGAGAGTATCGCTTCTCAAACTGGATATATTGCAGAAAAGCAGCTATTTCAGGGTATTGGCTTTGCATTAAAACAGAATAGCCATAAAGGTACACCCTTATGGCTATGAATTATCTTAGAGAGGCTGAAGCTTAGCTTTCTATCTTACCAGATGCAATCTGCTGCTTGTAGATGGCTTTCAACACCTCTCCACGACGCTTTACAGAAGGTTTGGTAAAGCTTTGACGCTCTCTCAATTGAAGCAATACTTTACTTTTTTCAAACTTCTTCTTGTACTTTTTTAACGCCTTGTCGATGTTTTCGCAATCTTTTGAATCAATGATTAACATGGTAATATACCTCCTTTGGTACTTTTTTAAGAGTGCAAATATATGGCTATGGGTTAAATTTCCAAATACCAAATTCTAAAATCCTTGCAAAAGCTCTCCAGGGGCCACTCTGTTATGCGGTTACTTGTCGCCTAAAGATTGGAACGACGAAGTGATTGCGACGCAACGAAGATGCTATGAAACTCAGCAGCTGGTATTGAAATAATTGTTCTCTTTGCTGGTATGTTTACAGGAATTATCGAATGTGTTGGCACTGTTACCGAAATAAGGGAAAGCGGCAGTAATAAAAGCTTTTGGATCAGTACTGCTATTTCTGATACTCTTAAACCGGATCAAAGTATCAGCCACAGTGGTGTATGCCTGACGGTTGAAGAGGTTAATAGTTGCCAACATAGAGTAACGGCGATAGATGAGACCTTACAGAAAACAAACCTGGGGTTATTGCGAGTGGGTGATGAAATGAACATTGAACGCTGCATGCAAATGAATGGCAGAATGGATGGTCACATTGTACAGGGACATGTAGATGCGACAGCTATATGCACTAAGTTGGTTGAAAAACCCGGCAGTCGGGAATATGCTTTTGAATTTGATGAAAAATTTGCAGGACTGGTAATTGAAAAAGGATCGATCTCATTAAATGGAATAAGCCTGACTGTATTTAACGTTACTAAGAATAACTTTACCGTTGCGATAATTCCTTACACTTTTGAACACACAAATATTAAACGAGTGGAGGTTGGAAGCACAGTAAATGTTGAATTTGACATATTGGGAAAATATGTTCAAAGAATGCTTGAGCTCAGAACTCTAGATCAGGATCAGTCTCAAAGCTCATTTTTGAAGTAGAAGGGTTGATCTGCTGAACATCTATTAAAGGATAAGACTCAAAATTTATTGGTGATCTTGAAATTACCTGCACGGAATCTACAGTACCTGGTTTTTTGAATAATAACAACGCTTCATTAAATCCATTTCTAAAGATCAACGCTCCCCTGTTTTGCTGGGGAAGGTTTTCGATCTGTAAAAGTTTAAGCTCTTGCTGATCGTTAATTGCATCGATCGTTAACCTGCTGCTGATAGATGCTATTTCATAATTGTGTCTATGCTCGTACAACATAGCAATGTGTAAACCGAAGAAAGCGACGCCGAGGATGTTTTTCCATATCGGTTCTTTTGCAGAGAACAGAGAGTTTGCCACCCAGATGCAGAAGAATATGGAAGGAAGGTAAAGGTAGCGTTCACCCAAAGTTCCACTTATGTCTATATCAAGAGATATGTAAGGAAGATAGCTAATGAGCCAGAGCCCCAAAAGCAGTGTATGAAATAACCTGTTTCTATTTTTACTGGCGAAAAGATTTACCAAACTCAATAAAGCAACTAAAGCAATGACTACAATCAGCACAATAGATCTCGCATTCACAGCGAATGTCCTGCCTATCAGTTTTATATAATTTGTAAGAAGTCCAGGTATATCAAACTGAATAAAACCGTTTACAAAAGTTTTGTCAAATTGATCAGCCAGGAAATACCTAGTGATAAAATAGATTGTAAAAATTAAAAGACTTAATAAAACTAATTTTATTTCCTTCCGCCAGACTGAAGTATTACTTTTTACATCAGCCCAGGATATCAGGAAAAAAACAATTGGTAGTATCCAGACAGATTCATAAGTGAACAACCCAACGAAGAAAAAGAACTGGGATAATGAAAACAGTTTAGAATTCTCTCTTCGTAAATACAATGTAGCACTTAACAGGAAAAAGATCGTAGCGAGAGTCGAAGGCCGTGCATTTATCCAATATAGACTTTCACTATGATATGCAAATACAAAAAACAAAGCTGAAGAAAGCAATGCAACATGATTTCTCTCATCCAGGCCTGTGTATTTATGCAACAATAGCTTGGTGAACCGATACATTAGAATCGTTGCGATAATATGAAGCAATGCATTTGTAATATGATACCCTATAGGATCCTTCTTCCAGATAAAATAATCAAGTTGAAGTGTAATATCCGAAATGAACCTTACTGCATTATACTTATGATCAGTGCCTACACTATAAAGAAGCGAGAAATCTTTATCCAGGAAGAAAAGATCACCAGGCCATAAAAGAACGAACCCGGTAACAAATGCTGCTAAAGAAATGAGACCCGGAAGTGAAAGCCTGTTCATGATGAGAGTAAAGTACGCAATAGTTTAAAATCCTTCCAAGAAATTTACTTTTATGGTTCTTCAATAAACTCGTCGTAGTAATAGTTCACCTTGATCTTAGTAGTATCAATTGTTGGATCCAGCCATTTAATGCCGGTGTTAAACCCAAGTCTGAAAACCGGCAGCCGGCGAATAGTCACGTGAAGGGTGTCTATAGTTATTGCTTTCCCGGACTTTTGAAAATGCTGAATCACATTCTGATTTGCTTGCTTGGCATATACCGATGCCCTCCTGTAGTCGCTGGAAGCGGCAAACTTTCCCGCCATCCAATAGGCGCAAAGCAATGTGATAAATGAAAAACAGATCCTCTTAGACCAGTAGTTATTTGATAACACAAGACTCAACATCATAACAAAGAAGATGGAGGGAATATATAAATATCTGCCAGACTCATAAGATCGAATCGTTACACCTAGTGAAACTATGGGAACGATCATTAAAAAAATACACCCAAGCAAAAGCCATAGAGATGCAGATCTGTGTTTCATTGATCTATAAAAAATAAAAATCACTAGTGGCAGGGAAATAGCCATACCTACCAGGAAATATTTGGGGTTGAGTGTTGGGTTGAGCCATAAACGACCTATCACTCTCGCAAAATTTTCCGCGATCGTACTTAGTTGAAATGAAATGAAATTTCCTCCTTCGTAACTTCCGACTATTTCTTTTGTTATCAATCTTCGGCAGATTATGTAAATGATTGCAACAACAAATAATAAAGAAACCAATGATCTCTCTTTTCGCTTTAATACTGGTTTTTTTTCAAAGAAGGTTACTAATAAAAGCATTAAAGGAAGCAATACACTTTGCTCGTATGTGAAAAGCGTTAATAAGAAAAGAATAAAAGCGGCTGAAATTCTTGAAGTAGTCAATTTCTTAGAAAAGAAAATTATCAATACCCCCATAAAAAAAACTGAAGATAAAACGGGGGTTCTACCCAGTATCCATGCATATCCCTCGGCATGTTGTGGGTAGATAAGGAATAAAGCTACACTCAGAAATGCTGTTTGTCGTGCCGCACTCCTATTAATATTGAGCCATTTGGTTTGAATAATAAATAAGAGGCGAAAAAGCTGGTAACAGATCATTAAATGCAGAAGCATTGCTGTAATATGAAACCCGACAGAACTTTTTCCCCAGATCAACAAGTCAAACTTCACAAGCAGCTCATGTACAGGTCTAACTGAGTTCCTCTGTAAAAAGGTGTTTTGATCGGTTAAAGGAATATGGATAAAATCATCATTCAGAAAATACAAATTTCCAGGCCAGAACAACCATGCATTCATCACCACGAGCAATAAAATTATTATTCGCCAGGCTGATTCGCTGATCCAATATGTTGAACGCTGATCCACTTATTTAATTATTATGAGGCTTGTATCTGTATAGCGAAGCCATGCATCTGTTTGCGGGTGAAAATACAAACCAACAGTGTCTTTTGACATATAAGTTTTTTTGAATGAGGGATCTTTAACCAGTATTTGCCTGAGCAAAAAAGGTATAGTTGACTCTTGATAATTTACAATGAAGTTTTTGTGATGGTGCTTTCGTATTTTCAGATCGCTGTCATCGATCGAAACTACAATGATGTTCCGATTGCTTGCAGGTAGAAGCCACTTAACCCCTTCTTCTAATCCAAGCCGAAATATTACCGCGCCCTTATTGTACTGCGGAAGATTCTCGATGTATATGTTTCTCTTATTACTGAGCTTGTTTATTTCTGTTAGAGTTGTCTTTACTACTGTCCCTGCTTTTGTGTAATACTTCCGGGATTGACCCAGGTAATAAAGACTAAATAAGTACAGGACAAAAAAAGAAACAAAAAACCAACCATCTTTTAATATCAATTTCAGAAGATATATGAGAAGAATTGCAATAAAAACCGATGGCAGATACAGGTACCTCTCTCCTTCTGTTCCGTGTGTATCTATCCCCAAAGAAAGATAGGGCAGGTATGATAGTAACAAGGTAGCAATCAAAACCAAAAATAATGTCCCCAGCTTTCTCTTTTTAACTAGAGATATGATGCTTCCTAGTAAAACGAAAAGAATGATTGTAAAAGCTCCCAGCAAATAATATTCATTTACAAAAGGTGGAAGAAAGCTTCTTGCGATCAATCGACATCCGTTCATCAACAAGCCTGGAATATCAAACCTCAGGAACGCACTTGTGTCATACTGATGAAAAATCTGGCCAGTTGTTTTAAATCTTAAAAAGAGATGCACAATAAACAGAAGCCAAATAGCTGAGACTAAAAAATAGCTTCTTTGCAATGATGATTTTCTTTTCTCTATAATAGCTATCAAGGTTATTATAATGGGAAATATCCAGGAAGATTCATAGGAAAGAAGCGCTAATTCAAAGCAAAGCAGTATAGCTAATCCGGATAGCAAACTGTGCCTGTTTCTGAAATAAAGAATAAAGGCTAAAAGGAAAAATAGAGCACCTAAACTCGCCGATCTTCCAATGATCCAGAAAATGGATTCACTATGAAATGGATAAATAAAAAACAGTACCGAGGATAATAACGGCAACTGGTTTGATGGTGATTGTTCATAACGAATAACAAACTGCCTCGCAAGAAAAAAGACAAGTAGCGAGTTAATGAAATGGAGTAGAAGATTCGTGCGATGATACCCTAATGGAGATTTTCCACTCCATATCCCATCTAAATACAAAGAGAAATTTCCAACTGGGCGCAGAGAATTCCTTTGAAGTAAAAAACTATCCGTGCTTTCAGGAATATGCAAGAAATCATCAGCGAGAAAAAACAGGTCGGTTGGTCTATATAGATACAATCCTGCAACTATTGCAATACCACATATAATATAAACAAGCAGGGGTAACTTCATCCTGTTGTTAAAGTAACGAACAGTTATAAGTTATCCAAAGTTTTTCCCTGCAGCGCCTGTGACACCGCAGCATCCATCGCTCTCTCAGCAAACGGACGGGTTACTTCATTCAACTCTTCAATTTTTGAATGAATGAGATCTTTGTCTTCCATAGTAAGGGCCATCTGCAAATTCTGCATTGCTAAGGCCGTATTCTTTAACTCTTGTGCAGATAATAACGATGTGTTTTTAGTAATAAACTTCTCTGTTACCTGGAGGATCTGCTCTCCTTCCGTTCTTGCCTCAACAAGCGCACGGGTAGCTATATCATCTTTTGCATGTGTGATACTCTCCAGCAACATTTTCTCAACATCCGCATCCGTGATACCATACTGAGGTTTCACTTCAATCTCCTGTTCAGCACCGCTTCTCAGTTCTTTTGCTTTTACAATCAATATTCCATCTGCGTTGATCAGGAAGCTCACTTCAACTTTGGGTAAGCCAGCAGGCATAGCAGGAATACCGGTCAAATTAAATTCAGCCAGTTTACGATTGTCTTTTACAAGATCACGCTCACCCTGGAAAACTGAAACCCGCATTCCGCTTTGTCCATCCTTTTGCGTAGTGTATTGTCGACCAACTTTAGTCGGGATCTTCGAATTCCTTGGTATCAGTACATCCATCAGCCCACCCATCGTTTCTATTCCCAGGCTTAAGGGAGTAATGTCGAGTAATAAAAACTCTTTATTATTACCTGCAAGAATATCCGCCTGCACCGCGGCGCCAAGTGCCACTACTTCATCAGGATCAACCTCGTCATGTACGCTTCTATTGAAGAAACTACCGACAGCATTTTTCACTGCAGGTACTCTTGTACTTCCTCCCACCATTACAATCTCTTGTATATCTTCAACAGATAAGCCGGCGTCTTTCAACGCATTTTTACATGAGGTAATGGTCCTTTCAACTAAAGGCTGAATCAATGCTTCAAATTTTTCCCTGCTGATCTCCAGTTGCTCACCATTCCATTCTTCTTTATATAGATCGTTATTGCTTAAGTGCTTTTTAGCAGCCTCTGCTTTCAAACGTAAAGCCTGTGCTAATTGTTTGTTAGATAACAACTCATCTTGTGTCAATCCATATTCCTGCATCCAATGCTCTGCAATCAGCCTGTCAAAATCATCACCACCCAAATATGTATCTCCGTTTGTTGAAAGCACTTCAAAAATTCCATTCGTGATCTTAAGAATAGATACATCAAAAGTTCCTCCTCCTAAATCATACACGACAATCGTTTTCTCTCCCTCTTTTTCTAAACCCAATCCATAAGCAAGACTTGCAGCTGTGGGCTCATTCACAATGCGTAACACATCCAACCCTGCCAGTTTACCGGCATCTCTTGTTGCCTGGCGCTGTGCATCATTGAAGTATGCGGGAACGGTTATCACCGCTTTCGTTACAGGAGTTTTTAAAATATGCTCCGCCCGTTGTTTCAGTTCTTTCAGAATAAAAGAAGACAGTTCGATTGGTGAATAGAACTTATCCCCTACCTGCACTTTTACCAGGCTTTCTGTATCATCATCTATCACTTTATAAGAAAAAAATGAAGCGTTATTCTTGACATCATTATAACTCTTACCCATCAATCGCTTGGCAGAAAAAATTGTATTCGCAGGATCTGTTTCCAGGTATTGTTTCGCAAGTTCTCCAACCGTAGCATTTCCAAATGAATCAAAATGCACAACACTGGGAACAAGGCTACTGCTATCATGCTCACGAAGTGCAACAGGTTTTTTTGATTCCGGATGAATGATCGCTACCAGGCTATTAGTAGTACCGAGGTCAATACCCACGATCATTTCATCTTGTTGTAAACTTCCGGTTGCTATATTAATGCCGATCTTTGCCATAATTTTTATTTAGCCAGCTGTTAGAATGCTATCTATCTTCCGTTGCGTCGCACTCTTGTACTGAGGTGCAGGGAGGAGCAAATGTAGAACAAACTAAAAAGTGCAGCTTTTGAAATAAGAAAATCTATAAGCCTTAGGCCTCAACCACATCTGTTTTACTCAGGTAGTCATGTAATGTTTTCTCAAAAAAAGGATAAAAGAAGAGGTCGATAAGCGTTATACGAACCAGGCTCCTGATTAAAACCTGAACAATGCCCGGACGCCTTCCATTCGTGTTCACTGCTTTTGAATAACTCAGCCATTTACCGGGAGTACGCCCTTTAGAAATACTTTCAAATAAAAAATAATAGATAAATAGAATTCCCCAGAAAAACCAACCGAAATTGTAGTAGGTAAATTTCCAATGGATCACATTCCACATCCACACTTTGAAAGCTACATAACTAAGCAGGAAGATCAAACCAGTATCCACTAAGCAATTCAGCGCCCTCGTACCAATACCAACACGAATCATGCTGCAATATTAACGCATGAGATACATCTTACCATAACCTTTGTTGAAATACTTATCTGTATCTATTGTATCTCCGAAAGAATCGAACGTAGGGAATTTCTCAAGGCCATTTCCATTGAGATTAGTAACTACTCTATACAAGTATACACCATTAGCTAACTTTTGGCCATATTGGTCCGTTCCATCCCATTTGAACTCTGTAATGTTTCTGCCGATATGTATTGGCCCCAGTTCATCTTTTGTGATCTCTCTTACGATCTTACCCGTTACTGTAAGAATCTGAATCTTGATGTTTTGCGGAACCTGGCTTCCCGTAACGGTAAATACAAACGCCGTTGAAGTAGTAAATGGATTCGGATAATTGAACATATTACTGATCATCGGCTTATTGTATACCTGGAAGCTCACGCGATACTCTGCTGTACCCGCATTGTTCCCGCTTTTATCTTTTCCTCTTACAGTAAGTTCATAAGTTCCATCCTGTGTTAGCGTTGGGATGAAATCCGCACTGGCTACATTGTCTCCACCTGGTGAAGCAGGATTGAACTTAAGTGTATCGGTTCCATACTTGAATCTTCTTACCGTATTATCCGGATACTTCAGATAAAGTGTAATCAGAGATGTGTCATCCAAAGCCATGTATTTCGCTTCATCTTTCAGTTTGACAAGAACATGCGGCTTCGCTGAAACAATATCATTGTTAAGAATATGGACGCCGTCAAAGGTGACATCGATGTACGGATTGTAAGTATCTCCTTTCACAAAGAAATTCTTATACAGGAAGTTATTGAAATGTGTTTGCTCAGGTTGGTCATCAGCCGGATTCACATCGATCTGTAACGTATTAGCACCTGCCAATCCTTGTGTACTTATTTGATAAGTAGTCATTGCAGTATCATTAGGTACCAACGCTTTTAATCTTGCTGCAGGAGTAATTGTCTGCTGGTTGTTTCTGTCAGTTATCGTAACATTTACTTTGATAGTGTTTGCAAAAGCAACATCGCTTACATTTTTAAAAGGAATTGCAACCACCAATGGTTCGCCTAAATCCAGTGTATCTTTGAATGTGAATTTCAGGTTAGGAGCAAGTCCGCCTTCGGGAACAGGTGTATAATATAATCTCCAAAAACGCAGTTGATAAGGCGTAAAGTTCGTTGCATCCTTATTGCTCATCCGCAACTTGATGTATGGATATTGCGTTGCATTGATTGACGATATATTAAAGTCTTGCTGTGCAGAAGAAAGTGTAAATAATGTAGCCTCCGCTCCGGTATTGCTAATACCGATCACTTCGATACTATACTGGTCTTGTGTAGGATTCTCCAATGAATTTCCTCTCCAATGAATTTCTCTCCAGGCTGCAGCCGGACCAAATTTTGGAGAAGTGATTGCACCAATGCTATCTGTATGATCCAGGTTGAAATTGTACAGGATGAAATCATTCATTCCTTCACTAAATTTTGACACAGGCACAAAGCCATTATCATTCTTTTTGTAAATGAAGAACCAGATCCTTGCCCTGTTGAATGAATCCAGGTCATCAAATCCTGCAGACCTTAATCTGTCGTATAAACTGTTTCCCACACCATATACATTCTGATCATTTTTCCATTCATTGATCAAAGGCATTAGATTAGGATCATCACCCCAAAGCCTCATCATTACGTAATGACCATTAGGCACCCAATCCATGAAATCACGGATCTTTCTTCTGCCGACTGTATCCCAGAAATTAAATTCAAAATTGTATTCTCTGCCGGTACCGCAATAAGATCCACTTCCCATAAAGCCACCTAATGCACCAGTTTGTGACATGTTTGGGTTAGCCTGGTTATACAAAGGCTTCATATGGTTTGGCTCAAAAACATTCACCATCACTGAACGGCCAATACATGCATCTTTTATAATGGCAAGCCCGTTAACCGCGATCTGCATATCCTGCGGATTGAATGTACCTACCCGGTGTGTGACAAAGAAATTTGTTGAAGTTGGAGTGTATGTCCATCTTCTTGAACTAGTATCGATGAATATTCTTTGCCCCTGTGATTTTGTATGCTGGTAAAAATGAGACTGGTTATAACCAACGTTACTTCCCGGTAAATAAGTAAAGCTGGAAGTATTCCAATTCATTCCTGTTGAAGTTTGCAAACCTACTCTCCAATAGTAAACAGTACTATCCTGGTAAGTAATGCCGGGTTCAAATTCAAGTAAACCGCCAACGCTCGTCAAAGTACGGGTTACTTTAAAAGAGGAATTGAATAACTCTGTTGTATCAATTTCCATCGTGTAGGTTCTGTTAGCCGCTAAAGGATTAGCAGTTGAAGCGACCAGTTTAGATGTACTCTTGTTGATAATAGAGAAATTGTATGGATATACTGGCCTTACTTCATCTTCATATATAACAAATGATTTTGTAATAGTGTTGTTTGCTTCACTCAGTTCATCAAATTTGAAGTCATTATCTATAGTGATGGTAAGATTATTATTTCCTTTGTCTCTCGTAGGAACGATAGGTAAATTCATTACAATTGAATCTATATACCTGATGGCTTTCAACTTTTTCGTTAAAACTGTTGCTACTGTTCCATCAGGATATTGGCGCCTGAATTGAACGGATACTGAATCATCATTTGCCTTTGTTGCTTTACCGATATTATAGAAATAAGCTTTTACTGTAAACGCCGTATCAGCAATGGAAATAAATGTTGGAGAGATATGCACCTGCGGCTCTTCGATCACGTAGTCAGGTTTATTATGCGCATTGATCTTCAAAGCAGGATCACCGTGTAGCAGTGTTTGCTCTGCATGAATTCTATCCAGGAAAACAAAAGCGTTAGGATAACCTACAAAAGACAGGTATCCATTTATTGCATCTTTCATCGCATCACCGATTGGTTTGTTGTATGCCAAGTTGGCGAACGCTTTATATAGATGTTGATTATAATAATCCAGATAATTTTCAAAACCAAAGTGTGTGCTGGCAATAAAACCAATCGTTCCTCGCTGCGGCGCCAAAACGTATTTCTCTGAAAGCGTTGGCAAAAAAGTTAATCTTCCGAGATCGAAAGAAAAAAAGTTTCCCGCATTACATCCATTCGCAATGAACATAGGGTATTTACCCTGGTTATTATAAGCTGATGGATCCTGTAAATTATAATCAAGTGTTGTGGCAGATGAATGACCAAAATAATTGATGATGCTGATTCCTTGTTGCCACAGTGCAGTCATTTGTGCATCTACCAAAGTAGTTGCCGGTCCTGATGTAGTTTTACTAAACGTAGTAACTTTTGCACCAAACAAAGTATCTCTTATCACGTTCTCGTAGCTCCTGAAATAATTAGTCAATCGTGTATCCAATGACGGATCATTTGCGCCTACTACATGCACAATATTCTTCATCCACGCCTTGTTATCTATGGTCTGTACAGTACTGCGCTGTGCACTCTCGTACTCCTGCATTTTTTGGAGATAATCAGTTATTTCCGATGGCCTGATCGCAGACAGTCTGCCAATATTAACTAAAGGAACAGGATCATGACCTTCAGCTGCGAGCAAAATATCAGAGCCGGGAAAACCGAAGGTGGGCACTAAAGCCAGTTTATTGATATCGGGATGATTTTGCTGGTAATTCGCTTCATCGTAAGTAACACCATGTCCAATGATGAATACATCTTTTGGTGAATTAGTAAAATTGTTTCGTGCCCAGCGAATAAAGTTTTTTACGCTGGATGGATGGCGCTTGATACCAAAGGCAAACTGATCAACCAGTTCATCGATATCGTAGATCTTAGAATTATAGCTTCCTCCATTTGCAGATGATCTATACAAGCTGTATTGATTAACTGCATCACCTCCTGCTCTTAAACTGCTGTGAGTAATGATGAGATAATCACCCTGGTTGGCGGCTAAAGAAAAATTCGTAAATACCTTTTGCTGAAACTGAGTGACTGTATTGATATTAGCATTAGCCTCGCTTACCAAAACAAAATTCCTTGCATCACCTCCAGGCAAAACAAATCTGATCTTTCCAGCAACACTAATGTCACCAACATATCTAAGGTTATTGGTAAGATCATATAACACCGGTGCGATCCCGCTGTTATTAAAATTGCTGATCTCGATATAAGTTTCCGGGGAAGCCTGCAATGAGAATGTAAAGTTTGAAGAACCGTTGAAGTCCCATAGCCTTGGATAAAACAACTCAATAAATCCTGCTACAGCCCTGTCTGCAGCAACTGTTGTTGTAAACTCACTGCTAACTATTAATTGGCTGTTATCAGTTAACGTAGATGTGGTAACTACGCCATTCATAACCGTAGCCGCAAAGAATGAAACCTGGTTATTGAATATTGTACTTCCGTTCAGCGTAGCTTTTATATTTCTAGTATTCGGCGCACTACCTGCGACACTCATACGAAGCGATGAGGCCGGGCCGGATGTGTAAGGTTTTAACCCTGCTAAACTCACGTTCAACGGTTGGGCGGGAGCACCCGTTGATGTAGCTGATGGCAACACTGCCGATAAAAATTCATTACTGCTCCACCACTCTCCCTCATCATACGCGGATGAATACACATAATCTCCCGCATTGTAAGCAAGCCCCCTGTTGATCATGTTCTTCAGATCAACTCTTGCAGTATGCATAAAATAAGGTGATACAGGCAAATTATTAGGATTACTAACATTATTGAATCCTGCAGCAAACCTTAAGTTTTCAGCGCTATTCGTGTTCACTGTAAGAAAATAACTTGCCGTGTCTGTCTCCAGGCTGATCCTGTCTGAAAGTTGATGAGCCGGGTTTCTGTATAATGCTTTATCAGGAACGCCATCATTCTTTTCTCCCCAAAATTCTATATAACCTGTTGCACCTAATGCACCTGAGGCTACCGAAGTATACAAGGGCACCTGCTTTCCATTTCTCCATAATTGAAATTGCTCGGCTGGTGTTGTATTGATGGAAACAGGTAAAGTGGTTTGGTTGATGCGATAAAGCCCTGTAGATCCAATTTTAAATTTATAATACGTTTTTGAATGATCTATCCACTCATTATTATATTGGGCGAAGCTCTGCGTAGCAACAAAAAGTAATATTAGGATCAACAGTTTTCTCATTCGCAATTACTTTTCTTTTTTTATAAGATCCACTCTCAATGAGAATATATGTGTGTATAAAGGATTGGATTGATTTGCAAGGTTCGAAAATGCATAGTCGATCACTACATTACCCATTCTGAATCCTGCGCCCAAACTCGGCTGGTATATCCAAACCTTTTTCTGGTTCAATGTATCTCCATCTGCCAATGCCTTCTGAAAATTTGAAATACCTGCTCTCAAATGAAATGCGTTATTAAAATTTGCCTCCAAGCCTATCCTTGGATCGATACTTATCGGGTTACTGCTGATCACAGTATTTCGTTTTCCATCAAACGTGAAGTCCAGGTTAGCTTCTGCAAGTAATTTTACTTTTTTACTCAGATCGAAAGTATAAGCTCCTCCTGCAATCAATCTTGGAGCAGTCATCTCTGTAGACTTGACTGGGATATCATTATTTGTTAAGTACAAAACTTCTTTCTCTCTTTCTGTAAAATTGAACGACCAGGCATTGAATGTTGTAGTGATGTCTCTTGCCGTTAATCCTAATTGCCATTTGCCAACCTTGTATTGAACTGCTGCATCTAAACCAAAACCCCAGGCATTCGCAAAACTTCCCACCTTACGATAAATGATCTTGGCATTAGCGCCTACATATAACTTTCTATTTTCTTCATCCTTTATTTTCTGGGCATAAGAAAATAGAGCAGCGTAATCAGCAGAAGAAAAGGTTTTGATATTATTGTAATTCACACTACCATCAGGTTCCACCAAATAAAGTGTATTAGGAATATCGTCTACGGCAAAACGCAGCAAAGAAATTCCGATAGTTCGTTTGATATTTTTTGTTGGAATTATCAGCGAAGCAAAATCATATTTTCCTATCCCGGCAAAATACTCAGCATGCATTAAACTCACCACCGGGTAATCTCTTATTTCTACAAGTCCTGCAGGGTTCCAATAACCGGATGTTGCATCGTTTGAAGAAGCAACTTGTGCTCCTCCCATTGCAAGCCCTCTTGCACCTGCACCAATGTTTAGGAATTCATTAGAATATTTTCGAAACTGGCTTTTGGCAGAGAAGGATAAAACAACCACCAAAAACAGCAGCAAATAATGCTTCATACGCTCCAAGATACTATATAGATACCGATTCGCCAGCAATGGGTGTCAAAACGCTAAAACTCATTGTTATTATACAGTAAAAAAGCTATTATTATGAGGCCGGCATTAACTCACTATTCAACTCCTGTTGCGTCGCACACTGCAACTTTTTTTCTCTGCTGAGCTTATTGAACAGCTTCCTGTAAAGCAATCCGCTCCTTAGCCCACTTCAACGCAAGATTCAATTGTTCTTCTCTTGTGAGATTTGAATTGTCGAGTACAAGAGCATCATCCGCTTTTCGTAAAGGACTGACTTCTCTATTACTATCAATGTAGTCCCGCATCTCCAGGTTATTCTTTATTTCTTCAATAGTGATGTTAGGATTTTTCTCATATAGTTCCTTAAATCTTCTTTCCACCCTGACTGTAGGATCAGCAGTAACAAACATCTTCAATTCAGCATCGGGGAAAACAGTTGTCCCAATGTCTCTTCCATCCATAACAATACCTTTCTTCAAACCCATCTTCTGTTGCTGCGCCACAGCGAATTCCCGTATTTCTTTAATTGTAGCCACTTCACTCACATTTTCACTTACCAACATATCTCTTATCAGCATCTCTACATTCTCATCATTCAAGAACATATGGCTGTCTCCAGAATTTTCATCATACTGAAATTCAAGGTTGATATTTGGTAAGGCACCAACCACTTCTTCTTTATTATTCCAGTCTAAATGATTACGCAGGAAATAAAGGGTGATCGCCCTGTACATTGCACCGCTGTCTACAAATACGTAATTAAGTTTTTTTGCAAGTTGTTTTGCCAGCGTACTTTTTCCGCAGGAAGAGAAGCCATCTATGGTGATAATGATCTTACGCATAGCCGTGTAAAATTGCAGTAAAAATTGTTGACGCACAAGAATAAAAAAAGCCACTTTGAAGGTGGCTTTTATAATCAGTTTCAATTCATTAATCTAACACTTCTGCATCAGCCGGGTATTTTGCCCTGTTGAAAACAAATAAATTATCACTAACACTCGCATTTGTCTTAAGATTACTCAAGATAAACTGAATAACATTTTTACTTTTGTCAGTGATCTTTGCCTTAGTAATGATATTCTGTTTTTTGTCGACAAACACATTTACTTTTTCGAAGTTCTTTCTTCTGTCTGTAGGTCTCATTTCAATCTCGTTGAAGTTGCCGGCAGATGAAACGAGTTTATAAGTAAAATCTTTATCGTAAAAATTTGAAAGCAAATTCTGTGGACTTAGCGTATTGCTGCTTTCATCTGCAGGAGAAACCGTGATAGTCTTCGCTCCGTCATAATTCCAGATCGTTTTACCGTCGCTAATGATCTCTGTTTTGCCTTGCTTCAAAAAATATTTTTGTCCCTTAATCGAAACATTGCCGCTTCGAGATCCATTTGCTTTTCCCTTCGCTGTTGTAGATGCAATGGAAAAGTTTGCCGTAATTCCTTTAAAGCTTTTAACTTTCGCACTCACTGCGTCCAATATTTTCTTTGCAGCAGGGTCATTCTGAGCGGAAACCACGGTCACAAAACCAGTCAACATTATTAATAGACTGTATAATTTTTTCATCTTCTTTTTTTTCAGTTCGGCAAATATATGTGCTATAGGACGTTTCAACATGCAAAGGGTTGAACGAAAAAATGTTAAAGGAGACTGACATGTTACAAAAGTGCTCTTATTGACGCTCTTCCAATATGGATCACCCTTGTATCCCCGGGCTTACGTCCTTCATAATCAAAACTTAACTCCATGTTATTTGCCAAGCGTTTGGTAAAGTTGACCGTCCATAAAAAGTTCTTCCCCGGCAAAAGCCCGTCTAACATGATGTAACTGATGGTTGTATTCGTCTGTCCCTGATAACGTATATTATTATAACTAAACTTACCCATAAGGCTGGTGTTTTGCACAGCGTTGTATTTCGCATCCAGGTTTAATGCGTTACTGATTGTTTGTTCACCGCCGAAGGTTACAGCATTTTTTCTTTTCATAAACTGATACCAAGCTTGTACCCTGTACTTGGTAGCCTGCGTAAAAGTTATACGCGGTTCTGCGGTATATGTTTGCAACTCGTAATTCCTGTTAGAGAATGCTGGAGTGAAAAGATCATTTGAACCGATCTTCTGGATAAACTCTAACATATATTGCCGGGTTAAGTTCATCCTGCCTTTTATTACCCAATCCTGTACCTGGCGGCTTTCAAAACCGTAAGTAAGCAAAGCTTTATTATAGTTGATGTTATTTGTTACGTCAATCCCCCATGTACTGTTAAAACGATTAAATGAAAGCGTATTGCTGAAAAAATAATTGAGCGTTATAAGCGAAGTATCAGTAATTCCACCTTTGAATGGACTGAATTGCGGATCGCCGTCTGCCAAAACCTTCTTAGCTGTTTGTAGTGATGATTGAAAATTAAATCTTGTAATAAAGTTTTTGAAAGATCTGTTGCTGATCTTATTGGAAAGTGCTTTCGGATTCAAAGACACTGTATAATTAAACTGTGTATAATTAGCTTTGATGAATTCGTTGGTTGGCGTGAAGATGCGAATGTATTTTGCCTGGTCACTAAACTGCGCTATCTCGAATTCGTTCAGTTGAGGAATACCATCTGCATTGTAGTCATTCCAGGCATATTCACCTCTGCCGGCAGGTACTTCAAAATAGGAGAAATCTCTTCTCTGCTCCTGCCCTGCTCCTAATTCATATAACACCGATCCGGTAACAAATCCATTCCACTCATTGATCGCATATTCTGCTCTGCCTAACAAGCTATTGTCGGGACGCAGTTTGCTGATTGCTGTGTTACTGATCTGCAATTCACGGTAAGTGATCGTACTGCGGAATTGGTGTTTTGCATTTTGTAATAACTCTACAGAAAAATTATAATTATGACTTTTGTCAATTGCTAAAAATTCCTTCAAAAAAGGATATTTATCTCTTCGGGTGAAATAGCTGAAGCTCCAGCGGTTCTCCTTTGCAGGATTTGATTTTATAAACGCAGATATAGTTTCAAAAGCAAAACTTAAAGCAGTAAGGCTATCCGTTTTCTTATTTCTTTGTTCATTATGTTCTGAAGCATAGCTTCCGCCTATGATGTGATTTTCAAATTGCGGTAATGATTTACTCAACTCTATAGTCGGTCGAAAGAAGAATCCTTCTTCTACTGGCGAATTATTACTAGTAAGATTGATCGCACTTTTTAACTGCCATCCTCTGATATCATTGAATTGCTGAAATGCATGCCTGATCCCTTTATAATCATCACTCCTTATATAAGCGCTCATGGTGTATTGAACAGCGTTATTCTGTTCATCACTTAACTTAACATTAATAAAAGGTAAATGCTCATTCGCATTTGTATTTAAAATATTTAATCCCCAATCTCTTCCGAATTCAACCGCTCTCAATCTTTCAACGGGACGAAACCTGGCACTTACAAATTCATAACCTAAAGCAGTACTTAGGTGCATTTGTTTTTTAACCGTACTCCATTTAGTCAATCTTTCGATATGGAATTTTGTAGCAAAGCCTTTATTATCATTTTTATCTTTTACAGAGTAAGCATTCACATCATAATTGCTTATTGCAGATTCAACATTCAGGATGGTCTTTTGATCAACTTGGTAAACAATCCCGGAACTGATCACCTGTTGTCGTTTTGGCGTTACCAGGAATGCAGCAGGCTCAAAATTTCCTTGTTTAACTCCGTTAACAGGTGGCACCCATTTGTACACTTTACCGTTAGCTCCGTTAAAAAGCGCAACGTAATTCCCACGTCCAAAACCAACATCAGCAAAATTTAGATTGTACCGGGCGCTGTCAGGGTGGGTTGAGTAAACGTAAACAGAATCGTGGATGCCATTATGTACTGTATCAACTTTTTTATACAGTATCTTTGAAACAGAAAAAGTATCCAGCCCTCCTACCGGGTAGAAAGCAGATTGTACACTATCACCAACGTTCGCCAGGAACTGCTTTTGCTTATCATCTAACGTTTGATTAATGGGAGAATTTTTAGCATCAGCATTGCTGTACACTGACACATAAAATTTCAACTTTTTATTTAGTGTTAACTCATCACTTGCATAGATCATCGAATTCAGGAAGTTCCTGTCCGCATATTCAAACTCCACCTGTATACGCCTGTCTTTTGTGATCATCCGTTTGGGCGTAAAAGTGATCTCGGCAGTATTGTAATTGATCACATAATCCTGATCTTCTCCCCGCTGCAGCATCTCTCCATCAATGAAAATTCTTTCTGTTCCGGCCAGTACAATGAAAAAGAATTCATTATTAGCGCCTTGCAAACGATACGGCCCCTGGTTTCCTTCCTGTCCCTGGAAAATGTTACGGGTAAACTTTCCTTTTGCGATAGCACCACTCACTAAAAGCTTATTGGTTTTATCATTTCCCAGCGAGGTTGTCTGCTGATAAGAGACTCCTTGCAATCGCTTATAGAAATTAAGGAAGTAAGATTGATTCTGTCGAATGTCAATATCACCTAAGTTCACTTCCCAATTCTTCTTTTTAAACTGCAATAAGATCTTATCAAACTCATTCAACTGTTGTGTTGTTCCATCGGGCTGAATAGGGATGTTGTTATCGGTAATTGCGGCCGCCACCTCAATGCTGTCACCTATAAATCCATTCAACTGCAAATTAAGTTGTGAATTAAAAACTGCATCCTGGTTGTTACCAAAGCTCAGGCTTCTTCCAAATGAACCATTGTAGTTCATCTTACCTGCATCAAACAATCCATTACTGGTGATTGCTTTTCCATTCCGGTTAAAAACGAAAGGTTTGCTGATAAAGTTATTTTTAATGCTGTCGTAATTGTACTTCTTCACCTCCGCATCCAGCCTGAAAGGAAAAGTTCTGAATATCACTTCAACGCTATCTCTTTTGGTGGCTTTTTTCCATGTTAATAAGGATTGTACGACATCAACAGAATAATAGGAACTATCGTAATCCTTTACGAATACCGATTGCGGTACGATACTTAATGAGTCAAGCTTGACGGCTCCCCACGTGGCTACAAGCCGTTTCTTAAGATTAGAAGCAGTTCTCACCTGGCTATTGGCCATAATAGCCAGCAGCATCAGGAAGAAAAGATATATGGTCTTTCGCAAGATCAAAATGTACAGGAAGAAGCTCAATTTCAACCCATAAAAATATTGATTAGCAAGTTAGTTACACAGATATTAACAATCTGGCTAGCAGCCTAAAAGAAAGTAATTTACATTTTGATATTTATTTGCATTTGAGCAACTTTCGGGCTACTCTCGCTCAATCCTAATCTTTTGACCATACTAACAATTATCTTCTAATTGCGTTAGAAAGGCTCTTAAAATCTTACTATATCTCCGAAATATACTGAATTCATAAAAAGCTTGGTAGTGCCTAACCAAAATGCCCGGAAGTTTAGATTATCTACCATAGAAATAATTTTGCCCCTGCCCACCTGGTCAATATTGATGACCGCAGAATTTTTAATCATGTTCTTATGACTGCGATAGAGATAACCACTTTGCAAAGGATCCTCAGTATAGATAACCGGCGAATCATATGGATCATTGTTTTGATCCATGAATAAAGTATTCGCTTTAAAAACAGCGACCGATGGATTTATATAACCGTAACACAAAGGATGAGTTAGTTCCATCTTAGCTTCGAACAAAGAACCTGTCAAATCTTTTGCTCTTTGTTCATCTGATCGTAAATAGTAGGGCAGTACCCTGGTGGTGTCTTTCTTTTCTGAATCCTGCCTGAATAAAACTTTAGTAAATCCATTCGTAGCTAAGAATTTCGTTGCGTCTTCTGTAGCGATGAGTGTACCGCCTCCACTTACCCATGTTCTTAATTTTTCCTGGGCAGCTTTGTCTAATGTGTTGTAGTTTCCTGATGGCATGATGATCACATTATATCTCGACGGGTTAATAGCATTAAACCTATCCACATCAACTATAGATACAGGCATATTGAATCGCTGATCGAGTAAATGCCATATCTCACCAACATCTAAAGCAGTAGTTCCTTGCCCTGCAAACAACATGATCCTGGGTTGTTTAATGTTAACAAAACTTCCGCTGCCGATATCCACTCCTGCCGAAGACAATCCTGTTTTTAAACTGATCACGTTTATCCCGGTCGATGAAGCTGCATCGCTGACGATCCTGAATACATCATCTGCCGACCTGCTTTGCTGTGTTACTGGGATCATGATCGTACCGTAGCTGAACTCTTCTTTTTTATTGCTGAACGTAGCAGAAAATTTTTGTGTGGCAACTTTCGCCTGTAAGCCTTTTTGCTGCAATTGATATAACAGAGCAGGAGCATAGGTGTCATCCCATCTCACCAGGTATGCATAGTTGCTTTTACCACCAATCACTTCACCAGTTTCGCTATTAACGCTAGTGACCTCAGCACCTATTAAAGATGCAGCAGGTGTTTTAACTTCTGCATAATCGAAGCCGAAGGCGAGAGGCATCGTCCATGAAGTGATGTCGTAGAATAAACTGTCTTTATAATCAAACGTTCTTTCAAAAACAGATTTTATCAATTTGAACTGCGGCTGATCAGTTGGAATTACATAGCTGTTTTCTTTGCTGTATTGCTTTCCATCAGCACTGAAATTATCCTTGAGCTGGTAAATCTTTATCTGGTGTCTTAGCAACATCTCATTAAATACACGTACACGGCTCTTATCATTTCCCGCATTATATACATATGCCTTTATTGAAAATGCTGCGGCCTCTTTTGCTGCATCTTTATAAAATTCTCTTTGGTAATTCAGCAGATCTTTACGAAGGTTTTTCGCAGCTTCAAGTGTTGATAGCGCAGTAGTAAACTGATTGCGTATAGTGAATGGGAAGGTTAATAACCCGTTATCTGTTTCCTGCGAATGCCCGCGACTGCTCGCCTGCTCAAACAAAATTCCTACTGCTCCATTTACATCAGGATACGTGGACCCTTTGCCATAATAAAAATCATCATAACCTTCTTTTGTAAAATATAATGAGCCGATGCTGTCTAAGAATTTTGCGTGGTAATTTCCTATCGCTGCAGTGAGCTGCTGATTTTTTACAGGTGTGTTTTGGTTCACTCTCGAAGGAACTCCCGGTTGAAAAAAGAAAGTAGAGTTACTTCCCATTTCATGATGATCGGTGAGAATATTAGGCTTCCACTGGTGATACAGCTTTAAACGGTTTTGACTTTCTACGTGTTGAGCTGGCAGCCAATCCCTGTTAAGATCAAACCAATAATGATTGAACCTTCCACCCGGCCACACCTCGTTGAACTCTCTTGCATTGGGATCACTCACCATTGTTTTACTCTTGTGCATGTTCACCCATGAAGCAAAACGATTCAGCCCGTCAGGATTAAAAGATGGATCAAATATGATGACCGTGTTGTTTAGTAACTCGTCGATTGCAGCCCCCTGCGCCGCAGCTAAATAATACGCTGTAAGTAAAGATGCATTAGCTCCGCTGCTTTCGTTTCCATGAATACTATGCCCGATCCAAACAACCACAGGCATGTTATCAACACTTAATGAAGCCGATTTATTTTCATCAGTTAATTGCACATGCTGCTGCCGGATCTGTTCAAGCCGCTGATGGTTTTGTGGTGATGTAATGATGAGCGCCATCTGTGGTCTTCCTTCATAAGTGTATCCCATAACCTGCATGGAAATTCTGTCTGAAGCTTCGTCGACTGCTTTCATATAATTCACCAACCTGTCATGAGTTACATGCCACTCTCCCACTTCGTGGTAAATAACAGACTTCGGAGTGGGAATGGATGAATTATAGTTAACGTTCTTAGGTAAATAATAATTCAGCGATTGAGATTTGGCTATCAACGCCATACAAGTAAAAGCCACCAATAACGTTTTTCTCATGCAGTAAAAGTTAAGTGATGAAGATAAAGCTTTTGTAATTTGCTATCTCATGAAGAAGTGTATTATCATATCTGTTGTGATCCTGATTATTGCAGCGAGCATCGCTTTTACAGAGAGTGGTGACCAGCCGGTTTACATTCAACCAACGGAACAACGGGTGGGTGACCCAGACAAAGGGTATGATTATCTTATAAATGGAGACTACATCAAAAGCTGTGTTCCGTATAATTACTTCACTTTCATGTTTGGGAAGAATGATAATAATTTTCTGAACAGAACAGGTAAGAATGCAAATATCAGCCACGACTATACGGTTGTAAAAGCCACAAATGGTGTAGAAGTAGTCGTTCCCAATTGCCTTCAGTGCCATGCACAGGTGTTTGAAGATAAATTGTATGTGGGCCTCGGGAATTCCTTTGCTGATTTTACGAACTACGCAAAGCAGGATAATTGGGTGAATAATGCAAGCTTGAGAATGGCAAGAGCGATGGCGCCTAAGCAATTTGAAGCTGCAGAAGATCTCATCAAAGTTTTTAAAACAGTATATCCAGGCTTACAGACGGAGGTGCCTGGGGTGAATACCGCAGGTCGATTGGCTGCATTGCTTGCAGCACATCGTGATCCAAAAACATTGCAATGGAATGATACACCTTTATTAAAAATTCCGGAAGAAGTAGTGCCTTCTGATGTACCGGCATGGTGGATGTTGAAAAAGAAACACGCCATGTTCTATAATGGCTTTGGAAGAGGAGACTTTGCACAATACCTAATGGCAAGTAACCTGCTCACGGTAAAAGATTCCAGTGAAGCAAGAGAGGTGAGTTCACATTTTGGTGATGTGCTGGCGTACATTGTTTCTATTCAACCACCAAAGTATCCTAAGCCAATTAACACACGTCTTGCGGAAAAAGGTGAAATAGTTTTTATAGATAATTGCAGCCGATGCCATGGCACTTATGGAAAGAATGAGAGCTATCCCAACCTGTTGATACCGATCAGCATTGTACAAACAGATTCGGCGCTGATAAGATCGAATCAACAAAACCCGCAGTTCATAGAATGGTTTAATAACAGTTGGCTCTCGCAGGGAAAGAATCCCGCCAAGCTTGTTCCTTTCGATGGATATGTAGCACCTCCGCTGGATGGGGTCTGGATCACTGCTCCTTATTTTCATAATGGTTCCGTTCCGGACCTTGAGAGTGTATTGAACAGCAAAGTGCGCCCCACCTACTGGCAAAGAAATTTTGAGAAGCCGGAATATAACTATGACAATCCCGGTTGGAAATACCAGGAAAAAGATAAACCAGGCAAAAAGATATATAACACTACATTGTATGGCTATGGAAACCATGGCCATTATTTTGGTGATCACTTAAGTGATGCCGAAAGAAAAGCAGTGATCGAATTCCTGAAAACTTTATAAACCGCTAAACTGTTTAATTTGACACTCGAGGTGATCAAAACTGCTGTTATCCTGGTGCTCCTGCTTTTACCATTATGGCTCATCTATCGAATATTAGCGCATAAGAAGGGCACTTTTCAACTGAAGAAAGAACTGTTGCTTTTTACATTCTTCTCTTACCTTATTGGTGTGGCTACCTTAACTGTTATTCCTACACATGCAATGAGCCGGAACAAGATTCCGAGCGGTAACATAAATCTTATTCCGGTGGTTAATAGCGTCAGGCGGTATTACCGGTATAAAAACCCTGCATACAATCTAGAAATGCATGTGTTTTATTTAAACTTCTTTGGGAATATTATCCTCTTTATTCCAGTCGGGTTTCTGCTACCTCTTCTTATAAAGGATATCACGTTCAGGAAAGTATTATTGATAGCTTTTGTGGGTTCCGCCTGTATAGAGATGCTGCAATTCATCAGCTATACACTTCACGTGTACCGTTATATTGATGTGGATGATGTGTTGTTGAATGTAGCAGGCGCTGCAATGGGTTATGGTATTTATCAACTGCTCTATATTTTATTTTTGAGAAGCAGCGCTGGTAGAAATAAAAAGCCTGGCTAGAGTAATGAGCTCTTACCAGGCTGTATTTATTATTCTTTACTTCTTTATAAAACGCAGATGCTCATTTATCTCTGCCCCTGTTATCACAACCGTATAGCTTCCTTTCGCCAGCATTTTTACATCTATCATTATCATGTTATGACCAGTATTTAAAGATTGTTGTTTGGAGGCAACTACTTTACCGTTACCATCTATTATTCTATAGAATATGTTTTGGGTGGAAGATGAATGAATAAGCACATTAGCAATATCGCTCACAGGATTTGGATACAGGCTAATGGTGTTCTTACCTGCAATTCTTATTGGTATGATCGGAGAATAGGTATAGCTCCCATTCTTATCAATCATCTTTAACCTGTAATACACAACCGGCACATGCAAAGTCACAATATTGTTGTCAATAAACTGGTAAGTATTATTGGGGCCGTTCATTGCAGCTCTGTTACCGATTGTTGTAAAGTTTCCATTGCCTTCTACACTACGTTCAATAATAAAATGACTTACGTTTAGTTCCGATGTGGTGCTCCATTTTACAACTCCATTCATATTTATCAATGTGGCCGAGAAGTGCAAAAGCGATAGCGGCAAAGTGTTTAAGTTAACAGAATACAGTTCATCACCGTATTCCAATGAAGATGCAGTCAGGAACAATTTACCATTAGCCGCAACAATATCTGCTGGAGCACTGCTGGAACTCCCCGGCATTATATCCTGAACCAATATAGTTCCGGCATTGCTTCCATTTGATTTCCATAACTCATTTCCACTTATGCCGTCATTAGCGGAAAAATATAGTTCAGATCCAACAGCGGTCATGTTTCTGATGTTTGGAGTTGCGCCATTCGGCCATATGTCTTTTATTAATACAGTACCCGCTGCCGTACCATCAGATTTCCATAATTGGTCGCCATTATCCATTACAACGAAAAACAAAGATGATTCAACAGATGCGAGTTCAGATAAACTAGAATGCCCGGATCCGGGTGTGATATCTTTTACCATAATCGTCCCGGCATCAGTCCCATCACTCTTCCAGAGCTCATATCCATTTGTGCCGTTGTTAGCGGAGAAAAATACTTCGTTGCCTACTGCGGTGATTTTGCTGGGGTAAGATGAATTTGTTCCTGGCCAGATATCCTTTACCATAACTGTACCTGCTGCAGTGCCATCGCTCTTCCATAACTCCATACCATCAGTTCCATTATTTGCATTGAAGTATAAAGTAGATCCTGCTGCAGCAAACCATCCCGATGGCCCGGAGGCATCAGCCGGATTAATGTCTTTTACTATAACTGTACCTGCTGCAGTGCCGTCACTCTTCCAAAGTTCCAGGCCAAAACCTGGTACAATTGCCTGGAAAAAAAGTGTTCCGTTGGCAATGATCAGTGTGTTGGGAAAACTGCCCTGCACACCTGGTACAATATCTTTCACGAGCACCGTACCAGCTTCCGTGCCATCACTTTTCCATAATTCAGCGCCATGTACACCATCGTCAGTATAAAAAAATAAAGTAGAGCCGGAAACCTTCATCTGACCAGCAAAGTGTTGATCTGAAATCCCGTTTGCTGGTCCCGCAATAATATCTTTCACCATGGTTGTACCCTGTGAGGTGCCATCTGTCTTCCACAGTTCTCTCCCGTTAACTCCATTATCTGCAAAAAAATATAATAATGATCCTGCAGGAGCGAGGTTAGTAATATTTGCGCCTGATATACCTGGTCGTATATCCTTTATCAATACAGTTCCGTTTGCAGTGCCGTCACTTTTCCAGAGTTCGGGTCCATGTACACCGTCATCAGCAATAAAATAAGCTACACTGCCAACCATTACAGTGTATGTTGGTTTACTTGGAGCAGTTCCGTTGAGAATATCTTTTACCAGGGTAGTACCGTTTTCTGTGCCGTCACTTTTCCATAATTCCGTTCCAGCCGTTCCATCATTAGCACCAAAAAATAAAGTATTGCCGGATACTCCAATCCACAATGGGTGTATGATACTGCTTAAATCGCCAGGCAAAATATCTTTTATGATAATCGTTCCTGCTGTGGTACCATCACTTTTCCATAATTCAGTACCATGCTGCGGTGTGGTTGCCCTGAAATAAACATGCGACCCCATAAACGTAAATCGTTGGGGTGTGCTGCCGATAGTACCGGGATAGATGTCTTTAATCATTAAGGTTCCGTTTAATGTACCATCGCTTCTCCACAGCTCATATCCTGTATCCGGATGAACTGCAGCAAAATATAATATGTCGCCTGTTGTAGCTAATTCGATGGGCTGATTATAAATGGAAAAACCGGGATTAATATCTTTCACCAGAACAGTACCTGCAGCAGTACCATCTGTTTTCCATAATTCTTTTCCATTTAATTCTGTTGTAGCTACAAAGTACAAGATGGTTTCACCTGCTGTTAATTGTTCAGGGTAGCTTCCATCACTGCCCGGCCAAATATCTTTCAGAAGTAGTGTTCCTGCTTCAGTTCCATCTGACTTCCATAACTCCCAACTATTTTGAAAGGTGTGGCTGCTGAAATAAAGATTATTGTTCATCGCGGTGAGCGTTGCGACCGGTAATCTCTTTACAATCACTGTTCCCGCCATAGTACCATCGGTCTTCCAAAGTGCCTCGCCTCCACCATCATTTGCAGTGAAATACAAAGTATTATTCGTCACTGTTAATTGATTTGGATCACTTGATACTGATCCTTGCCTGATATCCTTTACCATTACAGTTCCTGCCGAGGTACCATCAGACTTCCACAATTCTGTTCCGAATCCATTAGAAGAAGCGATAAAGTATAATGTAGAACCCACTACACGTAGTTGCCGTGGTAAGCTATATGATGAGCCTGTCATGATGTCTTTAACCATTACAGTACCTGCTGCAGTACCATCTGTTTTCCATAACTCTTCTCCATGCGTTCCATCATCGCCGGCAAAAAAAAGTGTTGAACCCATCAGAGTAAAGTAGTTCGAATAGTATCCGTTCTCAGGAATGCCATCTCCATCACCCGGATTTATTTCTTTAATGAGTGACGTGCCTGCTGCAGAGCCATCCGTTTTCCATAATTCATAACCCATACCACGGGTTTTGGCCCTGAAATAAACAGCGCCGTTAAAATTGATGGGAGAAGAAGGTCCTGATCCTTCTGTCGTCAACACTGCATTAATGTCTTTTACTAAATTAACCTGCTGTGGGTATACATTCAGGTATATCACTGTAAGGCAAACAAACGAGTATAATTTTTTCATGAAAAACGTTTAGAGTATTATTAATGAAATTGTAATCTCAGAAAGCGAACCGTTTTCATCTTGAATGGAATTGTTGATCTATGCCTTTAATTATTAGCACAATTTTGAAAAGGCTGTATAAAGCGATATGGAGATTAATTCCCTGAATGATGATCGAAAGTCAGCCATTGTTCATCAGAATAATAAGACAATCTTATATTTTGGAAAACCTCAATTGCCAAACCAATCATTTGAGTTTCTGTTTTGCAATGAGATGCTTACTCGCACAAACATGCTTCCAATCCCAGCACGCATAAAAAATAACTGGACAGTAGCAATAAGCCATTTTGTAGTTTGAGATTTTTATTTGTTACAAACCAATAAAGTATAATACTATCGTTAAAAAAACAGCAAAAGAAAGCGAGTTGAAAAGCATAGGTGAATTCTTTTAAGGTTGATTCATGTCGTGTACAAAGGGCTATACTCAGCACCTGTTTGTGAGTGTTTCTATAAAATGATAAGAACCCCTTTTATAAAATGTTCATCGATTATGTTACAAAGTGTCAGCAGTTGTACAACAATTCAGAAAATGCGCCATTCTTGTCAACGGAAAACTCCTTTACTATCTTCTTCATTTTAAGTGATTTCAGATTGGTAACATTAAACCAATGTGTTAGTGATTCTACGAAATATTTTAGTTCCGCCATTGTTTATAGTGGAATCATTCTAAGTTTGTTATTTACTCTAAGGATGGCAGTCGAATCAAAGGGACATATCGTGATCAACAAATGGTTGAATTCAAAAAACTTCAGCGCATTTGAATTTCAACAGCAAACCTGGAATGAAATTTTGAAAGGCAACAGCGGATTAGTAAATGCCCCTACAGGTTTTGGTAAAACATTTTCAGTGTTTTTGGGTGCAGTGATACAATTCATCAATGAACATCCAAATGATTATCAGAAAAAATTCAGGAATGGATTAAGGTTGATATGGGTCACTCCATTGAGGGCTTTAGCTAAAGACATTGGCAGGGCAATGGAAGAAGTGATCTATGAACTGGGAATGAACTGGAAGATCGGTATTCGAAATGGAGATGTTGATCCGGCCGAAAAACAAAAGCAGCGGCGAAATATGCCGGAAGTTTTGATTATCACACCAGAAAGCCTGCATTTATTACTTGCCTTGAAGGGTTATCCTGATTTTTTTAAAGAACTAAGAATAATTGCTGTTGATGAATGGCATGAATTGATCGGAAGTAAAAGAGGTGTACAGGTAGAACTTGCTATAAATAGAATTATCAATATTCAACGATCCATATTCAACACACAATGTTCGGTTTGGGGTATATCTGCAACGATAGGTAACTTGGAGGAAGCTAAAGATGTTTTACTTGCTTCCCTGAATGATAAACAAAAAAAGAAGTCAGTAATTGTAAAAGCAAACCTTCATAAGCCTATCGAGATCATCTCTGTGATTCCAGATGAAATTGAAAAGTATCCCTGGGCAGGACATTTGGGAATCAGGTTAGCACATAGAGTGATCCCGATCATTGAACAAAGTAATACTACACTCGTCTTCATTAACACAAGAGGCATGAGTGAGCGATGGTATCAAACGCTGCTCGATATTGCTCCTGAACTTTCCGGTGCTATTGCTTTGCACCACGGCAGTATTGAACACGAATTAAGAGTTTGGGTAGAAGAAGCGTTACATGCACAAAAATTGAAAGCAGTTGTATGTACTGCAAGTTTGGATCTTGGTGTTGATTTTCGCCCCGTTGATACAGTGATCCAGGTAGGATCGCCTAAAGGTGTTGCCAGGTTTTTACAAAGGGCCGGAAGAAGTGGCCATAGGCCGGGTGAAGTATCTAAAATATTCTTCGTTCCTACGCATTCACTTGAACTGGTTGAAGCTGCCGCAATGAAAAAAGCCTTAGAGGAAAATGTGATAGAGAGCCGGATACCAATGCTGTTATGTTTCGATGTATTGGTGCAATATCTGTGCACACTTGCAATTGGTGAAGGATTCAAGCCCAATGAAATTTACAAAGAAGTAAAACAAACTTATTGCTTCAGTGAAATGACAGAAGATGAATGGCTCGCTGCACTTAACCATATTACAGAAGGTGGCACTGCACTTCAGCAATATGATGAATATAAAAAGGTCGAGGTGATTGACGGATTATACAAGATCCGTAACAGACGTATTGCAATGCGTCATCGTTTGCATATTGGAACGATCGTAAGTGATGCAATGCTCAAAGTGAAATTCATGAGTGGAAAGTATATTGGTGTGATTGAAGAATATTTTATCAGCCGCCTGGAGCCTGGTGATGTATTCACATTAGCTGGAAGAAACCTGGAATTAGTAATGATCAAAGATATGAATGTGATGGTTCGTCCATCCAACTCAAAAAAATCGCAGATACCAAGCTGGGAAGGTGGAAGGATTCCTTTATCAGTGAATTTAGGAACGATGCTTCGAAAGACTTTGGATCACGCTTTATCAAAGAAAGCTAAAGAAGAAGAACTTACTGCTTTGTATCCCTTATTTGAATTGCAGGAGAAACTTTCGCGTATTCCAAAAGCAAATGAACTTTTGGTAGAGCAGATCGAAACGAAAGACGGTTATCATTTATTTAGCTATCCTTTTGAAGGAAGATTGGTTCATGAAGCGCTGGCCGCATTGCTTGCTTTTCGCATCAGCAAGATCACACCAATTACATTTTCTATAGCAATGAACGATTACGGATTTGAGTTATTGAGTGATCAACCCATTCCTGTAGACGATACAAATGTGTACGAATTGTTCTCTCCGGAAAACCTGATGAATGATATTCAGCGCAGCGTGAATTCAGTGGAGATGGCTAAACGAAAATTCAGGGATATATCTGTGATCGGTGGTATGATCTTCCAGGGCTATCCCGGCGAACACAAAAAAGCGAGGCACTTGCAAGCATCCGCTTCATTGATTTTCCAGGTATTTTCTGAATATGATCCGAAGAATATTTTACTCAGACAAGCCTACCAGGAAGTATTTGATCAGCAAATGCAGGAGGTGCGACTGCGAGATGCGTTACAAAGAATTCAACAAGGGATTATCGTTATCACATTCCCGGAAAAATTAACTCCATTCTGCTTCCCTATCAAAGTAGACAGTATGAGAGAGAATCTTTCATCAGAAAAACTGGAAGACCGCATCAGGCGAATGCAACATCAGCTTGAAAAATAATCTTTAACCTTATCTCACTCAACTGCATACATCATTTAACACCTGCATCTTATAAATCTTCTTCCCTCTAAGCTGCAAGGAATTAAATTTGCCATCTTGCAGGCTCCCACTTTACATATCATTAACGGCAACCATTTCTGGCTATCAGCTGAACGTTGTTTGTTTTGGGAAGAAGAAAAAATACTCATTGCTTCTGATCTGCATTTTGGTAAGACGGGACATTTCAGAAAAAGCGGCATACCTGTTCCACAAAGTTTGTATAAAGAAGACCTGCAGCGATTATTCTTCCAGGTGCAGCATTTTAAACCGCAACAATTGCTGATCGTGGGCGACTTGTTTCATAGCACTGCAAATAAGGAACTTGATTTTTTCCTGAAGTGGAGAAATGATCTTTCGCATGTACAGATGCACCTGGTAAAAGGCAACCACGATATTTTGAAATCATCATGGTACGATCAAGCCAATATTATCGTTCACCAGCATCAACACAATATCCGGTCATTTTGTTTCACCCATGATATTGAAGATTCTGATTGCCATGAATCTGCTTCATACTACTTCACCGGTCATATTCATCCCGGTATACTCATCAATGGCCTAAGTAAACAGGCGTTGAAATTCCCCTGCTTCTATTTTACCAACAAATACGCTGTACTACCCGCATTCAGCAAGTTCACCGGCCTGGCGCTGATGGACAAGAAAAAAAACGATAAGGTATTTGCTATCGTTGAGCGTTCCGTAATCGAAGTCTAGCCGCAGGCATTTTTCATTCTCCTTTATTTCCTGGCTCAAATAAATCCGGTGGTAAAACATTGCTGGGTACATCTACCATTCTGCCGTATCTCTTCTTTATTTGCCGCACTTGTTTCGCAGATATCCCGCCTCTCTATAAAGGCGGGATATCTATGGGATATAAGCGGGATATCTGCGGGATATTCGGGGCTAACCAGGGAAGGACTGAACCGGTAGCAGCAAAAAAAATCCCGTCTTGAAAGACGGGATCAATAATCTCACAAGCAAAAAATTATTAAGGGAAAATACCTAACTCACCGTAGCTCGTTCCTACTTTGTTGATAGCAACAACGTATGCCGCGGTTCTCATATCAGGTATATCAGGATTGCTTTTCCATGTTTCCATGATCTCTCTTGTTGCAGTGATCATTGTTTCTTCCAAACCACTGTATACAAGGTCTACCTCATCAGGGCCATGCTCAATAAATCTTCTTTCATTATCGCTTACTTTTTTATTAGTAAGTTCTTCTATCTGGCCAAGAATGTGTTTGTTCAGGTTTTCTGTAAAACGCTTTTCCATTCTACCATAACGAACGTGGCTCAGGTTCTTCAACCACTCAAAATATGAAACGGTTACGCCACCTGCATTCAGATACATATCAGGCACAACCAGGATTCCTTTTTGTGCAAGTATTTCATCTGCCTCTGGAGTTAATGGACCATTAGCAGCTTCACCGATAATTTTTGCTTTAATTCTCGGAGCGTTCTCACCATTGATCACATTCTCTAATGCAGCAGGAATTAATATGTCGCACTGCAATTCCAATGCATCGCTGTTCTTATTCAGTTTTGTTGATCCCGGAAAATCAACGATAGATCCTGTTGACTTTCTGAACTGGAACAATTCTTCTTCATTGATACCTTCTTCATTTACGATCGCCCCTTCATATTCAGCAATCGCTATCACTTTAGCACCAGCTTCCCTGAAGAACTTTGCAGTATGATAACCCACATTACCCAAACCCTGAACAACAACTCTTTTTCCTTCGATGCCGGTGTTTAAGCCCAGCTTATCCATCACATCTTTCATACTGCACACTTCACGAATGCCATAGAACACACCCAGTCCTGTTGCTTCCGTTCTTCCTCTCACACCTCCTTGTGAAACGGGCTTACCTGTCACACAACCTGCAGCATCGATCTCTCCCGGCTTTAAAGAAGCGTAAGTATCAACGATCCATGCCATTTCTCTTGCACCTGTTCCGTAGTCGGGAGCAGGAACGTCGATGCCGGGGCCGATAAAATTCTTCTTCACCAGTTCCGCAGTATAACGACGAGTGATTTTCTCCAACTCATACGGAGTATAATTCTTTGGATTGATTTTGATACCACCTTTACCACCACCGAACGGCACATTTACGATCGCACATTTATAGGTCATCAACGCAGCTAGCGCCATCACTTCATCCTGGTTCACTTCATCGCTAAAGCGGATACCACCTTTACACGGGCTTTTATGATGACTATGTTGTACACGATATGCCTCAAGTACTTCAATTCTTCCGTCATTCATCTTCACAGGAAAACGCATCTGGAAAACTGCATTACACTGCTTGATCTGCTCTAAAATTCCCGGATCCCACTTAGTAAACTTCGCCGCTTTGTCAAAGCTTCTCGTCACACTCTGGAAGAAGCTATAATGTTGGTCAGCCATAATTATCTGTTTAAAATTTTATTTTATTATTTAGCAATCATTAGATTCTTTGGTCATCGCCTGTTGTGTCACTCACTTGTACTTTCAGAACAGCGATCAGCAGTCAGCGATCAGCTTTGATTTTCGTTTGCTGACAGCTCAGAGCTAAGTTCAATTTCTTTTTTCCATCCTTCTGATCTTCCTATCCAGGTTCCATAAATAAATGAACAATCCCACTACTATCGTTACCACTACAGCAACCACTACATATATTTTCCCATTGCTTCTCATAACATCCTGCTCAGCGTTTTCCTGGGCATTTACGAATACAGTCAGTATTGACAATGCAATAGTAGCACCTATCTTTTTCAATTTATCCATGCTCCACTCTGTTTTGAAGGGTACGTAAACGTATTCTTAATGTAGTGATCCAAACTCCCAATAACGTCCAGCCAATCACTGCCGGCCAAAACACCAATCGCATTGATGGTGCAAGATCACCACCATTCAATCCCGGGTTGCCCTCACTTCCCTGGCCACCCGGATGCAGTGATTCGGCTAACCTTGGCAATATCCATATCGTAGGAAACAACATGAAGAATGCAAAGATGTTGTACACTGCTCCGATCCTTGCTTTTTTCTCATCATCATTCATCGATCCTCTTAATACGAAGTAAGCAAAGTATATTAAAATAGCTACCAGTGCCCCGTTTTGTTTAGGATCACTGCTCCATGGTGCACCCCATTGATAATTAGCCCATATCGCACCTGTGATCAATCCCAATACGCCGAAAACAGTTCCTGTTCTTGCGTATTCGGCAGAATAGAAATCGTATATAGGGTTTGGCTTTCTTAAATATTTTACTGCATATACCACTGAAACAATGAAGAGGATCATCATCCCGAACCACATGGGTACGTGAAAGAATAAGTTACGGATGGTATGCTGTAAACGATCGTCGAGTTTAGGTATCTCCACTAAAAAACCCATGGTGCAGGTATACATCAATAAAACGAAGGCTAATATCTTCCACCAGGATCGACGAATCATTTCTGTTTGTTTGTAAACAGCTTACGCAACAGATATGCTGTTTATGTGGCGGCAAATTTAGGGTATGGAAACTAACAATCAGAAGTTTTTACCGAAAAAGCAAATGATATTCATCAGCTAATCTTTCCAGAGAAAAGGGAAGAGAATCAATGAAAGTGCTATTACAAGGATATCAAGTCCGATCAATAGGAGTATCATCTGCCACTGACCTTCCTGTACAACCGAAGCGAAAGCTGTTTTAGAGATCGTCATTAATAATGAAAGCTGGGGAATGATAAGCGGGAAACCCATTATTGCCATTAATGCCGCCTGTTGTTGTGCTTTTGCGGCAATAGCTGCCAGGAAAGTAAATACAAGGCTTAAACTGATACCACCTAACGCACATATACCTATAAACTTTAGCAGGTAGGTAAACGGATTTCCTAGTAATATCGTAAAGATGAATAAGCTGATGAGGCTCATTACCAGCATCAGCAGTAAGTTGAAAATAAGTTTTGAGATAATAAAATCTCTAGCTCCGGCAATTGAATAGAAATAAAGCATTCTTCCCCTGCTTTCCTGTAAAAATGCTTTTGCAACGGCATTCACACAAACGAATAACTGAACTATCCAGAATAAACCATTCCATACGGCATCTTCTGGCTGGCCCATGGACAGGTACACAACATAAATAGTTGAAGCAACATACAGGATAACGCCATATAAACTATACTGCTGGCGAATTTCCAATGTGATATCCTTCTTAATTAATGCCGTGATTTTTACAAAGTCCATCCAGACAAAAATAATCATCATTTGTTTGGATAAACTATTCAATTGACGCACTTTGCAAACATGAGATGGAGATTTGTTATTGTATTAGCTTTTTTCTCAGATGATCTTAGCAGCCAGATACTTAATATCGATAAAACAGACACAACTGCCTATACCAGCAAAAGCAGTTGGGACGGGCATTTAGCATTAGGGCTGGAGATCGATAAGCAAAAGAATACCCTATTTGATGCAAGCAATTTCATAGATGTTTCTTTCAAAAAAGGAAAGGAATTATTCATTGTATCCTATAGCAACAGGTTTACTTTTTTCGCAGGAAATGATCTTCTTAATTCAGGTTATGGCCATTTAAGATGGAGGCACTTGTATAAAAACAGGTTACATCCCGAGGCCTATATACAGGAACAATGGAGTGCTGCTATTGGTATGGAACACCGGTTCTTGTATGGAGCTAATCTCAGGTTCACACTTTTACACAATGATAAAATTGAAATGACAGTTGCTACAGGTGTATTTAATGAATCAGAAGAATGGAATTATTCCGCAACGGATATAACTACACCTATGGATAATGTAAGATCGCATAAAATTAAGAGTAACAATTATATCAAGCTGGAATCTAAACCTTCTAAATCAACTCAACTTTCTACCTCTATATTTTACCAGGCCGCGTTTTCAGATTTTTTTTCACCACGTATTGCCATGCAGGCCAGCTTTGATGTACCTATTTCCCGGCGTTTGGCACTTGCCCAAAGAATCAGCGGGCTATATGATGTAACGCCTCTTGTGCCGATCTTTAATTTTTATTACAGTTTTTCAAACTCATTTGTGTACAGGTTTTAAGCAGGCTTTTCCTGTGCACAGATCCTGCAGCGAGGTTCATAGATATCCTTTTCACCCAGCAATACAGTTCCTTCCTGCGTGGTCTTACGATAGGATACATTAGCGATATTGCCACACTTCATACAAATTGCGTGAAGCTTAGTGATATAATCAGCAATAGCCAATAACCCGGGCATCGGGCCAAAGGGCCTTCCAAGGTAATCCATATCCAAACCTGCAACGATCACTCTTATTCCTCTTAACGCTAAACTTTCTGCTACGTTAACCACTTCTGCATCAAAGAACTGGGCTTCATCAATGCCAATAACATCTACATCATCACCGGCCAACAATAAGATCTCTTGTGAATTCTCAACCGGTGTTGAGAGTATTGAATTACTGTCGTGGCTTACAACCCTTACCTCATCATAGCGAACATCGATAGCTGGTTTATATATCTCGAGTTTAAGATTGGCGATCTTAGCCCGCTTCATTCTCCTGATAAGTTCTTCCGTTTTACCGCTGAACATAGATCCGCAAACCACTTCTATCCATCCACGCCTTTCACCGCTGATATTTGGTTCAATAAACATTTGCTGAGGGTTATGATTTTATTGTACGATCCTTGTGTAACTTTAGCACTTACTAACCACCAAATGTATTACATCCATGGAAAGAGTGGGTGCACTCATAGATAAATTAAAAGCGCAATACGAACAACGTGTTGATAAAAATAGTTTGCTGATCACTGTACAGATGCTCATCTCTGAATTACAGTCAGAAGAACAAAGCGAAACAGTTGAAAAGAAAAAAGTGAGTGTGATCGTTCCGAAGGTAAAACCCATCATACACGAGGTAAGAGATGATGTTAAACAGGAACAGGTTATACCCTCTTTGCCGGAAGAGAAGAAAACAACATCAGTGCCTGAAGAAACTTCAGCAGAAGTGCCAAAAGCTTTTTCATCTTCAGTAGATGATCTTATCAAGTATGCAAAGCAAACCCCGCAAACAATTCCTATTCCCCAGGCCACACCCAAAGAAGAAACACCCAACGCCTGGCTATTCAATACACCAGATGAAGTACCTACACTTGTTCATCAAAAAGAAGTGTATGAACTAAATGACGTTCACATTAATGAAGACAGCCTGAATAATAAATTGAAGCAAGACAGGGCCGAACTTGCTTCCACTTTACAGGACTCACCGGTAAAAGACCTGAGAAAAGCCATCGGTATTAATGATCGATATCGTTTTATTAATGAATTGTTTAAGGGCGATGAAACGATGTATGAAAGAAGTATCAAAACAATCAATGGATTTAGTATTCATGCTGAGGCTGAATATTGGATACAAAGAGAATTGAAATTAAAATTGAGCTGGCCTGAACAAAATGAAACTGTTCAACTTTTCGATCAGACGGTAAAAAGGCGCTTCTCCTGAATATAACTGATGATCTTCTCCGTTGCTCCTGCATTTGATCTTACAAAATCTGCTGCAGCATGAGATGCCTGCTTGTATAAAATCGCATCATCAAATAATCTATCAAATTGTTTCTCCAGGTGTAATGCGTTTTCAGCAGAAAAGCCACCACCTGCCTCTACCAATCCCTTTGCTTCTATGTATTTATCATACACAGGTCCAAAGACTACAGGTTTACCATACACAGCAGCTTCTAGAACATTATGAACACCATCATGACCAAAACCACCACCTACATAAGCGATCGCTGCGTATTTGTACAGCTTGCTCAACATCCCGATATTGTCCACGATTAACACATTAGATGCTTCATACGGGATGTTTGGTCCCACCGATGAGTAAGTGATCGCATTTTGATATAATGAAAGGCATTCTGCAATTCTTGCTTTACTTATCTGATGTGGAGCGATAATAAACTTGATGTGTTGATTGTTATTAGCATAATGTTCTAGTTCTTTATCGTCTTCGGTCCATGTGCTGCCTGCAACAATCACCGGATGATTACCACAAAACTTTTGGACGGTATCAATTGGCTGAAAATTTTTTAGAATCTCTAAGACCCTATCAAATCGTGTATCTCCTGTTTGTTGAACATTCGTTATTCCTATAGAAGCTAAAAGATCTACCGATTCTTTACTCTGAACAAATATCGTAGAGAACGATTGCAGCATCTGTCTATGAAAATCTCCATACCACTTAAAAAAAGGCTGACTTTCCCGGAAAATAGAAGAGGCGAGGATGAGCGGGATATTTCTTTGTTTTGCCTCATTCAAATAGTAGTACCAAAAATCATATTTGATGAAGACGATCAGCGAAGGTTGTACCAGGTCCAAAAATTTGCTTGCATTATCCTTTGAATCTAACGGGAGATAAAAAACCCACTCTGCCTCTTTGTAATCTTTCTGCACTTCATAACCT
>JAEZDC010000013.1 GCA_023429825.1 Bacteroidota bacterium
AAAATGGTTCTTTCACTTCTGCAGTAAAACAACGTATAGGAAATTTTGAATTGGTAAACGGAGGTTCTTTATTTCTGGACGAAGTGGGTGTCATGAGCTTGAGTGCACAGGCGAAAGTGCTTAGGGCATTACAGGAAGGTAAGATCACACGAGTAGGAGGAGATAAAGATATCAGTGTGGATGTACGAGTAGTGGCAGCGACTAATAAAGATTTATTGAAGGAAGTAGAAGATAAAAATTTCCGCTTAGACCTTTATCATAGACTGGGCGTAATACTGGTACATGTGCCATCTCTAAATGATCGGAGAGACGATATTCCTTTATTAGTTGATTACTTCCTGAAAGAGATCGCTGATGATTACGGACAGGCGAAAAAAGATATTGATAAGAAAGCTATAGAAGCTTTAAAGGAACACAACTGGACAGGTAATATTCGTGAGTTGAGGAATGTAGTAGAACGTTTGGTGATACTTTCCGGAAAAAATATCACAGCGGATGATGTAAAATCATATGTGATCCCGGGTTAAATAGGTGAGATTGCAGCAAGGCTGAGCTTTTTTATTTCTTCTGGGCTTAGCTCGGCTATTCTTGAGATCTTGTAACCATTATTGTACAATTCGTTTATCTGTAAAACCAGTTTTAGATCATCTGCATCGTAGTATCGATGGTTACTTTGTTTTCTTTTTGGGGTAATGATCTTATATCGTTGTTCCCAGATGCGAAGTGTATGTGCTTTAATTCCTGTAAGCAACTCAAGGTCTTTAATGGATAATTCATTCATGGTTTCAAGATAAATTCCTTTGCCGATCTTTTAACATCTGATTTGTAATAATATTATCACGAATTCTACTCACAAATTCAGGGCAAGAGGTTCAAAGACTTAGCTAATGCATTTACCTTATTTTTGCTCACACCTAAAAAACGTTTATGGGTTGGATCATATTTATTCTGTGGATCATTGGCTGGCATATAGGAATGTATGGAATGTTTAAGAAGGCTGGGGTAGAGCCATGGAAAGCATTGATCCCTTTCTACAATACCTGGATCATGGTGAAGTTATGCCGTATAAAAAAAGTATGGTTCTGGCTTCAGTTTATCCCGATAGCAGGACAATTTATCACTATCTGGATATCGATTATATGGATAATGCATTTTGGTAAGTTTGATCTCATCTCTCATACACTCACTGTGTTCTTCCCTTACATATACTTTCCTTATATAGGCTTCAATACCAAAGACAGATGGAAGGGCCACGATATTTTTAAATTATATAAGAAGCCTGGTTCAAGAGAATGGATAGACGCTGCGGTGTTTGCCATTGTAGCCGCTACAATCATCAGGACTTTCATCTTTGAAGCGTACACCATTCCAACAGGGAGTATGGAGAAAACATTACTGGTAAATGATTTTCTATTCGTAAATAAAATGGCTTATGGACCAAGGCTACCTAATACTCCTTTAAGTTTTCCTTTCGTGCATAACTTATTTCCTGGCACACAAAGACCTTCATACCTCACATGGATACAATCGCCATATAAAAGAATAAATGGCTACTCGGAGATAAAGCGAAACGATGTAGTGGTGTTTAATTTTCCGGCCGGAGATACGGTGATCAATCTTCCTGACTTTGGATCGTTGAATACCTACTATGAAATGGTGAGAACTTATGGAAGAGAAAATGTGCTTAGTCGTTTTGAAGATACTATTTTGGTTCACCCGGTCGATAAAACAGATAATTACATCAAACGCTGTGTAGGAATTCCGGGTGATAAAATTCAAATCATTAATGGTGTTGTTTATGTAAATGATAAGAAGAACCCTATTCCTGAAGGCGGTCAGAGAACATATATTATCAAATCAGATAAAAGACCCATCGACTTCAGTTCTCTTGAAGAGGAATATGATATAAATATCAGAAGAGATCAGGACTATGAAAATTACCGAGATAATATACAAGCCAGTTTAACTACGGTTGGGGAAGCCGAAGCAATCCTTTCTGAAAGTGATGTGGCAAAACTTTCTAAAGTTCCCGGCATACTATCTATCACTCCCTTGATCGTTCCTTATAATTCGATGGAGGCTGTTTACCGTTTATTCCCCTATGACTCCACTCATTATAAATGGAGTATTGATAATTATGGTCCAGTGATCATTCCTAAGAAAGGAGCTACTGTAAAGTTAGATTCAATCAATCTCGCTTTGTACCATAGAGTGATCACAAACTATGAGCACCATACTTTAGATGTGAGAAATAACATTATCTATATAGATGATAAGCCAGCCACTACTTATACTTTTAAATATGATCATTACTGGATGATGGGGGATAATCGTCATAATAGTCAGGATAGTCGATTCTGGGGTTTTGTGCCTGAGACGCATATTGTAGGTAAAGCTTCGCTGATATGGTTCAGTTGGGATGGTGGCCCACGATGGAAACGCATATTTAAAACGATTGAATAAATAAAGTAAATTGCAAAGTCCTCCATATCGGGGGACTTTTTATCTGATTGATATGGCCACAGAAAAATTTAGTTTCGAATACGAAGTGTACAATTCAGCTGAAGAGTTGTCAAAAGAAGATGCTTATTTATTACAGCTTGCAAAAGATGTTGCAGATACTGCGTACGCCCCTTATAGCAAGTTCAACGTAGGCGCTGCAGCAAAAATGTTGAATGGTGCAATAGTAAAAGGAACCAACCAGGAAAATGCAAGTTATCCGGTAGGCATTTGTGCTGAACGTTCGTTGATGGCTGCTGCAGGAACAATCTTTCCGAACGAAGCAATAGAGACAATGGCAATAACTTATCATAATCTGAATGGTAGCAGCGATACTCCGGCCTCGCCTTGTGGTATGTGCAGGCAGTATATAAGAGAATATGAGACCAGGACACATCACCCGATCAGGTTAATATTAGCAGGAAAAGAAGGAAAAGTTTACATCATTCCACAGGCAAATATGTTACTGCCTTTAGGCTTCACAAGTGAAGATTTAAAGTAAAAAAGGCAGCTTCCCGCTGCCTTTTTTTAATATCGTCCACGGTTTCCACCGCCGCCTCTGTTTCCACCTCTGTCGTAGCTACCACCACCTCCGCGACTTCCACCTCCGCCGCCTCGGCCACCCCCATAATTGCCATATCCACCACCTCTGCTTCCACCACCGCTGCCACCTCTATCCTCAGCTTCCTTTACTACTAAAACTTTTTTACCCAGGTTAAGATCATTCAATCCATCAATAGCCTCTAGTCCTTCTTCACGATTTGGCATATCAACAAAACCAAAGCCTTTGCTTTTACCTGTTTCTTTATCAATAGCAACTTTTGCAGAAGTTACTGTTCCAAATTTTTCAAAGAATTCTAAGAGTTCAGCGTCATCCATATCATATGGCATTCCCGCCACAAAAATTTTCATACTGGTTATTTTGAAGTGAAAGTAGGGTTTTTTGATTCAAAATATCAGGCTAAAAGTATGAACTGCCGGTTAAATTATTGGCATATTCTGGCTTGATTCTTTCAGCTGCCATACAAATTGTAGTAGCATGAGAACAAGTATTGCCGGAAAGAAAGATCCTATGCAGAAGGCAAGAACCGAATGCCGTAAGAAGTTCTTATTTTATTTTAAGAAAGGATTCGCTGATCAGAAATATTATGATTGGGAAAGAGGGTACAAATGGGAGGCGCATGTGTTGTGGTTGGAAATGCTGAATAAAAAAGAATTCAAGCGATTATTAGATGCAGGTGAATATTCTGAAATAGCCAATAGGGCAACACGGATAGAATCAAAGACCAATTTGTTGTTCTCATTTGAAAAGATGGCATTGCGGGATGCGGTAAAACCTGAAGAAGGAGCGAAGTCGTTTGCAAATGGTTTATACGATTTCATTTACGGAAGTGGTAAACTTCAAAACAGATTTGAGAGGTTTGTGGAAGTAGTCAGTGAACTGCCGAGAAAACAAACTCGTGTGTTAACCTGGCCATTGGTGACCGTGTTTGGATTTATTGCAAATCCTGTTGAACATATTTTCCTAAAGCCAAAGGTTACGAAGATCGCGGCAGAGAAATACAAGTTCGATTTTAAATATACCTCAAGACCTAACTGGGAAACGTATAGCAATTATCTTGGTTTTGCAGAGTTGGTTGGGCAGGATGTGTTTGATCTTGCACCAAAAGACATGATAGATATTCAATCTTTTTTATGGGTGATGGGTTCTGATGAGTATCCTGATTAGAGGAATAAAGAACGGGACGTACAAGAGTGCGACGCAACGAAGTTGAAAAAACTTATGCGGTTGGCAACATAATTATTTCAATATTTCAGCAACCATAACTCCTAAATATGTTCCTATGGCATAGCCAATGGTGCCTACTAAAATGGCAGGTAAACGAAGATCACTTCTGCCTAAACTGGTGGCAACTGCAGCGGAAGAAGTAGGTCCGCCAATTCCTGCGATTGAACTAATTGCGATCACATACCAATCCTGTTTCAATATAGCTCCCACTAAGTAAATGATGACACCATGAATAAGAATGAGTATTATGATCCATGTGAAAAGTAGTAAGGCTACGTCGCCTTTTGCCATCAATGCACCAAGGTCGCAGAATGCACCTACTACTGCAAGGAATATTAAGATAAAAAAGTACCCCATCACTTTTCCACCCTTTAATCGTTGTATAAATTTTATTTGCGCCAATATCAAAGCAATCGTTGTGAGAATAAGAATGGTTGGAATTTTCTTGTTGGAAAGTCCATTCAGGTATTGTGAAATAAACAAGGTGCCGAAAGCTAATGCAAGCAAAAGTGCGAGGTCAGTGACATTGATTGGTTCTTTTCGATGATCAAGCTGCTCGACTTCTTTATTCGCATTTATATTATCTGTCGCAGATCTTCTTGGAAATTTCCTTTGAAGTAATGGGCATAGGAAGATCATGAGCATCGTCCACATAGTTGAAGCAATATTATCTGCTGCATTGATGGCTGCAAAAGAAGTACCGTCTTTATTCACTCCGTAGTGCAATGCTATGGCATTGAGATTGGCACTGCCACCAACATACGTACCCGTTAACATTCCTGCAACTGCATTGGATTGGTTTACCTGTTGCTGCGGTTCCACTATGTAGTAACTAAGAAAGGTTCCAATGATGGCGCCTGCGGATCCGACTAAAAACATCGTGATCATCGGCACACCTGCCTTACGAAGACCCTTTAGTTTAACATCAAGCATCAAAAAGAAAATAGCAATGGGCGCAACATAATTGAAGATGCCCTCGTATAATGGATAGTCTGTATTGGAAGGAATGAGGTCGAAATTGGAGACGATTGCTGCGGTAATAATAGTAAGTAAAACGCCGCCCAGGAATGTAAAGCCTTTTTTTGCGCCGAGCCACTCAGAAAAAACAATTATCAATAGCAGTACAGTAATTACATAAATAGGGTTACCCAGCAGTTGCATCAATTGGTTTTAGCTACAAAATACATTGTTTTATATAAACTGCTTTGTTATACCTGTTTTATCAGTTCTTCTTTCTAACATTGCAGCATGTATCCCAACCTGTATTACGCTTTTGAAGACCTGTTTGGAGTGAAGATAAAAGGACTTCAGTTGGTAAATTCTTTTGGATTTTTTGTGGCTATTGCTTTCCTGGTTGCAGCGTTAGTGTTAACGAGAGAGTTAAAAAGAAGACAGGCGATCGGCTTGTTTAGTTATAGTGAAAGAACGATCACTATCGGTGGTCCTGTTACGCTTGGCGACATCATTACAAATATTGTTTTAGGGTTCTTGTTGGGATATAAGATCATCGGTGCTTTTTTTATTTCGGAAGCATTAGAAGATCCGCAGTCTTTCATGTTATCAGGAGAAGGACACTTTTTATCTGGTGTAATTGCAGCAGCTTTTTTTGGCGGATGGAAATATTTAGAAAAGAAAAAATCAGCTACATCAAAATCTGAAAAACGAAATGTAAGAATATGGCCTGCTGATAGGGTAGGAGATATGACAATTCTCGCTGCCATTTTTGGATTTCTAGGTGCTAAGATCTTTCACAACCTGGAGAACTGGAATGAGTTGGTTGCAGATCCGATCGGATCCTTGCTTTCTTTTAGTGGGTTGACTATTTATGGGGGATTGATCTGTGCCACTATAGCTATCATCATCTATGCAAAAAAACATAAGATACCTGTATTACATCTTGCAGATGCGTTTGGTCCAGCATTGATGATCGCTTACGCAATAGGAAGGATCGGGTGTCATATTTCTGGTGATGGCGATTGGGGTATATTGAATAGCGCATTTATCAATGATGCCAACGCAGATATAATCAAAGCAACACCGGAGCAATTCAAAACTGCTTTCGAGATGAATTCTGGTTTCTACATGCGGCAGTTTGGTTCTTTAGAAAATGTTCATCATGCACCTTTCAATGTTGCAGGTCTTCCTGATTGGTTAATGGCTTATAATTATCCGAACAATGTTTTAAGTGAAGGCGTGAACTTTGCCAGTTGCACTGGTAAGTACTGTGCTTATCTGCCGATGCCTGTGTATCCAACTCCATTATACGAAGCGATCGCATGCACATTCTTATTTTTTATTCTCTGGGTACTCAGAAAGAGAATTACGATAGCAGGTAGATTAGCTGCTTTGTACCTTATATTTAATGGAGCTGAAAGGTTCATGATTGAAAAGATCAGGGTAAATACTACGTATGATCTGTTCGGCTTTCATCCCACGCAGGCAGAATTGATATCAACTATTTTTATCATATCCGGGGTAGTTCTTTGGTTCTACAGCCCCAAAATCCAGCCCGCAAAGCCTGTAAAGGGCTAAATCTTGCCGTTCATACCAGGAAAGTAACTCTAACATTCATTTGTCGTTAGGTATAAAATCATTTTATACCAATCATCACATTATTTTACCGTTCATGCTGTTGACATGTACTATGCAATGCAAAGTACATAGGTTTGTGATGTAATTAAAAAAGCATAGTACAAAAATAAAACAAGTACCAAATAACTTTAAAATACCAATATGAGAAAGATCTTATCCGTGATAGCTTTAACATTCTCATTTTCAGCATTATTTGCTCAAAGTGGACGAGTGGATGGAAAAGTACAAGGCTCAGTAAAAGCTGCTGAGGGCGCTGCAGTAAGCCTATTAAAAGCTAAAGATTCGTCACTGGCTAAGCTGGCGGTGGTGGATAAAGCTGGGAATTTTGAAATTGAAAAGGTGAAGGATGGCGCTTATTTAGTGTCTGTTCAGGCTGTCGGATATAATAAATATTATAGCGAGAAGTTTGAGATATCCGCTGCAAATCCATCTTATACAATAAAAGCTATTCAATTGGTTGCAGCAAACAACCAGATCAAAGGAGTTACAGTAGCTGCTAAGAAACCTTTAGTTGAACATAAGATCGATCGCACAGTAGTGAATGTGGAAGCTTCAGTTACCAATGCAGGAAACAGCGCCTTAGAGGTATTAGAAAAATCTCCGGGTATATCTGTAGATAAGGATGGCAACATCAGCCTGAAAGGAAAGCAGGGTGTAATGGTATTGGTTGATGGCCGTCAAACGCAATTAGGTGGAGCTGACCTTGCTAATTTATTACGCAGTATGAATGCAAGCCAGTTAGACCAGATCGAGATCATGACCAACCCTCCAGCAAAATATGATGCTGCAGGTAATGCGGGTATCATTAACATTAAAACTAAAAAGAACATCCAGTTTGGTTATAACGGAAGTCTCAGTTTGAATTATGGACAGGGCTTCTATCCTAAAGCAAATGAATCATTCACTTTCAACTATAGGAAAAACAAAGTGAACTTCTTTTCTACTTTAAGTCATAACTACAACAAAGGTTTTGGAAGAATGACCATTCAAAGAAACTTCACTGATATTAACACAAAGCAACTGGTGTCTTTTTTTGACCAGGTATCCAATATGAGAAATGAAGGCCGTAACTATAGCGCTAAGATCGGAATGGATTATTTCATCAGTAAGAGAACTACATTAGGTTTTGTTGCGAATGGATTCACCAGTTCAAGAGAAGGAAGCAATAACAATATCACTGACATATACAAAACAAACTCTCACGAAGTAACTAAAGCAAATTCTGGTAACAAGTCAAGATTTAAAAACCTAAGCGGAAATATCAACTTCAGGCATGTGATTGACAGTACGGGTAAAGAAATAACTGCTGATGCTGATTACATCACCTATGATTCAAGGAACAACACCAGCATGATCAATTCATATTTCAGAGCAGATGGTTCTATGATTCAGAAAGCGGATAGTTTGTATGGTCATCTTCCTCAACAAATCGATATCTATAGCGGAAGAATTGATTACCTCCATCCAATGAAAAAAGGTTTCCGTTTTGAAGCAGGTATTAAAAGCAGTATTGTAAGAACTGATAACAATGCGATATATGACAGTATCCAGTATGGCCAGGTGAGAAGAGATGTGAATCGCAGCAATCATTTCATCTATGAAGAAAACATCAATGCAGCCTATGTAAACCTAAGTGGACCATTAAGCAAAAAGTTGAACGGACAGTTTGGTCTAAGAATGGAGAACACTATCGCCAAAGGCAACCAGGCAACAACCGGGCAAAAGTTTGAAAGAAACTATACACAGTTATTTCCAACCGCATTCTTGCAATACAAAGTTGATGCAAAAAATAATTTCGGTTTGAATTATGGCAGAAGAATCCGTCGCCCGAATTATGAGAGTTTGAATCCTTTTATCCAGTTCCTTGACAGGTACACATACCAGCAAGGTAATCCAAACCTGAAACCACAATTCAGTCATAATATTGAGTTAAGTCATACTTACAGAAACTTCTTAACTACTTCATTGAACTATAGTACTACAAATGATATCATCCAAACAGTGATCAGGCAGAATGAAGTGAATAACGAAACGTTCGTTAGAAATGAAAACATCGCAAAGCAAAGCCAGTTTGGTGCATCAGTGAATGTAAATATGCCTGTGACCAAGTGGTGGACAAGCAGCATCTATTTAAATGCTTTCCGTAATCACTTTGAAGGTTTGGTAGATAATGTTCCTGTTACTTTGAACGCTATGCAGGCCATGGTAAATGGTTCACAGCAATTCAAGCTTAATAAAACTGCAAATGTTGAGATCAGTGGATTTTATAGAAGTGCAGGTCTTGAAGGTGTGATTAAAGGAAGACCAATGGGCTCCGTGTCATTAGGGTTCAGCCAAAATATTTTGAAGAACCAGGGTAGTATCAGGATCAACATCAGGGATATTTTTTACACTCAAAATTTCAGAGGTGTAAGTAAGTATAGCAATGTTGATGCTAAGTTCCAGGAATTAAGAGATAGCAGGGTAGTGAATGTTGGATTCACATACCGCTTTAGCAAAGGAAAAATGAATGGAGCACCAAAGAGAAGAGCGGGTAGTGCAAGTGAAGAGCAGAATCGTGTAGGTGGCGGAAATTAACATACAACTCTCGATACACTGAAACTCCGTCCATCCAAATGACGGAGTTTTCTTTTCCTGTTATCGCATGATTCTTCCACTTATCAATATTTGGCATTTATGTTAATAAGGATGCATCAATTTTGAATCATACAATTCAAATTGTGCCATGATACAAATGCGTAGTGAATTGTATAACAGGAAAGATTAAATTTTCTCTCGATACATGTGCATTATATAGGGACAGCCTCGGTTTCTACCGGGGCTTATTTTATAAGAAAACATCTTCATCTTTGAGAAAAGGATAAACATGAAAATTGCTACCTACAATGTGAATGGAGTAAATGGCCGATTGAATGTATTGTTACAGTGGTTGAATGAGACTTCACCTGATGTAGTTTGCCTGCAGGAATTAAAAGCACCGCAAGAAAAATTTCCTGAACAAGCGATCAATGAAGCAGGCTACCAGGCTATATGGCATGGACAAAAAAGTTGGAATGGCGTAGCAATATTATCTAAAGGAGAAAAGCCGAAAGAAATACGCAGGGTTTTGCCGGGTGATCCTGAAGATGAGCATAGTCGTTATATCGAAGCAGAAGTAAATGGAATAACAATTGGCTGCTTGTATTTACCAAATGGGAATCCGGCACCGGGCCCTAAGTTTGAGTATAAACTAAAATGGTTTGATCGTTTAATAGAACATGCGGCTGAATTAATAGCATCTAAGAAGCCCGTGATCTTAACTGGTGACTATAACGTTATGCCAACAGAAAAAGATGTGTACAAGCCTGAACGTTGGGTAGATGATGCGTTGTTCAGACCAGAGACAAGATCTGCATTTCAAAAATTAATGAGCCAGGGTTGGACAGATGCTTTGCGCAAATTGTATCCTGATGAAACAATATATACTTTCTGGGACTATTTCAGAAATGCATACCAGCGCAATGCAGGATTGCGAATTGATCACTTCCTGTTAAGCCCTTCTATTGCAAAAAAATTGATTGCAGCCGGAGTTGATAAAGATGTAAGGGGCTGGGAGAAGACGAGTGATCATGCACCGGTTTGGATAGAGCTAAAAGACTAATCCATCACAATAATTGCACAATTACCCAGTACCATAATGCAGTAGTGATAAAACTGAATAGAATACCTACACCAATGATTAGTCCCGATAATTTTTTATCAAGTTCATATTGGGCTACTACTATTCCGGAACTTACTAAGGTTGCCATTGCAGCTTCAAAGATTCCGATCCTGGCTTCTATACCTTTTAATTGCAAGATCAATGCAACGATCAATACCAAAGCAGGAGCTAGAATCAGTTTGTATAATAAAGCTGCAGTGATATGTTTCCTTTCTGATCGCCATCCTGTAAAATCCAATTGTAGGCCTATTGAAAACAACGCCAATGGTGCTACCGTAGATGCAAGTTTCTCAAACAAAGGTTCTACAGGGGAAATGTTTATAAATCGTGGTAAGACCAAAGCTACAATGCAGGCAGGCAAAGCAGGGAAGGTGAATATCTTTCTCATCATAAGAAGAAAAGAAAGCTCATGTTTTCCGGATGAACGTATCGCTACAATAATGGCTGCGGTAGCTAACAATAAAAATGTTATCTGGTCGCAGATGATAGCAATGCCAATCTGCTCTTCTCCAAAATATGCTGCTACGAGGGGGAAGCCAATAAAAGAAGTATTACTCAACCCTGTTGATAGCTTCATACTGCCAATGGAAAGCCGAGGGAGTTGATTTGCTTTTCCATAGTAGTGGCTAAAGACCCATCCTCCTAACCAAACAATAATTGGAGCTATTGCAGGTAAAAGAAGGTTGGAAGTAAACTGTATATGCGGCAGGTATCTGAAGGAAATAGCAGGCAAGGCTATATAAATAAGCCAGGTATTGATCGCTTTGTATGAGTCTTTCGGAAGGTGTAAATACCGTTGGGCAAGTATACCTGCAGATAGACATAAGAAGATGATAATAAAATTGATCACAGTCTAAAAATACGTTCATCTGCATATGCATGATATATTTACTGTGTGAAGCGAAATATTTTTTTTCTATATGCAATCATCATCCTTAGTGCTTTTATGGTAGCATCGATCATCTGTAATTATAAGGGAGATGATTGGGAAAAGCGTGTAAGATCGGTTTTGTATGATCTGAAAAATGATTCTGTTCCAAACTACGCAAGAGAAATTGTTGGTGATGATGGAGTTCCCTCAGTTTATTATGAAGAAGAAAATGGAATAAAGCCTGGCAAACAATTCAATGCAACGATCATTGCCAACTATGCAATCAACTATTATAAGAATATTGATGAGGTAGATACTGCAACAAAAAGAAAATTCAATAACTGTATTAATTGGTTGATCAAAAATATTGCTTACAAGAATGGGTATGCACTATATAGCTTCAACTGGCAGCAAGCATGGTATCCTTCTGTAAAAGGACCTTTCACTTGTGCGATGAGTTCAGGTAGGGCAATAGAAGCTTTTACCAAGGCTTTTCAATTGCATAACGATTCTATTTACTTGCATCATGCCAAACATCTCATCAAAGGATTTTATCTTCCAATTGAGAACGGGGGATTTACTTACCAGGAAAGAAATGGCTGGTGGTATGAAGAAGTGGCCGATGAAAATCTAAAAACACCTCGAATCCTGGATGGACATATCTATGCAATAACCGGCGTTAGAGAATACTGGCTGCAAACCAACGACGATTCAGCGAAGATCATCATAGATAAAGGCCTTGCAGCGCTCAAACATAATTTGCCAAACTACGATGCAGGTAATGGAGAGATATATTATGATGCTTTCAGGAAAAAAGCCGATAAGAAATACCAAAAGATCATCACTAGTCAATTGAAACAACTACATGAGATAACCAGTGATGCAGTCTTCCTTTCTTATTATGAAAAATGGAATGATCCGCAACAATCCTTTTATGTAATGCGGGTAATAGAAGAAGGTAACCTATCAGGCATGGTCTTAATAGGAACACTTACTTTAATCATCAGCATCATTATTACTTTATTACTTCGTCTCATTCAAAAAAATTAAAAATCCTGCATTGCTGCAGGACTTTTGTTTGTCTTTCCTGGGAGGGCTATCTAAAATTTGAATCCAAGTGTGGCAATGATGTTACCTCTGCTTCCTGTTTGTGCGGCAAACGTGTTTGCTTTATCCGCCAACCTGTAAGGAACATTTATGTCTTTTACAAAAGCATGAGAGTAGCTAAGGTCAATGAACATTCCTTTGTTCCTGTAGCCTAAACCACCGGTAGCTAATATTCTATTTGCTTTTAGGTCATCTTGTTTATACGGACTACCATAGTATGCACCACCCAGTCTGAACATCCAGGTATGCAGTTTTAATTCTCCGCCTATTCTGAAATTGAAGTTGCCTTTATAATAATCTTTAATGGCGCTGTTAACTGTCTTATAATAATCATCCAATACAACATCTTCTTCATCGGCCGTCATATATCTTGCACCACGGTGATTTACATATTCAACATCCGCGCTGATGAAAGCTCTTTGCCTCTTCGTATTCTCCACTTCTCTGAACACATAACTTGCACTCACTATCGCCTTCCATGGAGTAATTACATTGTATTCTCTTTTACCTGGGTCTCCACTATTTAATGCATCTGAACTCTCACTAACAGTGCCTGCATAGTTCTCAGTGTTAGTGGTCATCCATGATTGTAATTCATCTTTAAAGGACATTAGCTGCGGTGTATGTAATGCAACACCTAACCTGATATACTCTTTAGGCTTGTATATAGCGCCAAGCTTTAAACCAATACCAACACCGGTGGATTTCAGTTTTTCTTTGTATTCAAAAAAGCCGAAATCATTATTGGTATTGTTTGTCGCATCTGATTCTTTATAGAAAAGATCTCGCGAATAGATCGAGAATGGGATGGAAAGACTTCCACCTAAATACAGTTTGTCATCCATATTATTTGCAAAACCAACTGCCAATTCGTGAAAGCCACCGCGGGTTGTTTCATCTCTTTCCTGTATTACACCGGTAGATATTGGAACAAGACTTTGATAGCCTATGAGGTTACCTCCTGCGCCGGTTTCTTTATCTACCAGGTAAGTTCGGAAAGCAAGTGATGATCCGAATATATAATTCTGTAATGCTGCAATCGTATCTGCACCATCATTTACCAACTCTTCAAGGTATTGTTCAGAAAAAGAACTCACATTATTAAATCCTTTATAACGAACACGATTATTATAACTCGCAAGCTGATTGATAGAAATTGAAAAAGCACTGCTTGTCCATTTAGCTCGTTTGCCATGCGGTATTCCGAATATAAATCCGGATGCGCCATAGTTCAACGCATTTTTTGCATTGGCAGTATCAGTTCCTCTGTAGTTGAATTTATTTCGGTTCAGGATGAAAGAGGGGGAAATAACAAACTCATTTGTTTTAAATAGGCCAAGACCCGCAGGGTTAATATGGTTGGCAGTGATATCACCACCTAACGAACCCATTACGCCACCTGTTGCAACGTTCCTCGCTGTTCCTTGTTGAGTATACCATGAAAGTTTGATGATCTCATCCGGGTATTGTGCTTTTGTGTTGAGCGACGCAATACAAATTATTAAGAGTAAATATTGTTTCATATAGACTGGTTTGGGTAAAGGTTTAGCAATCGCTGACTATTTCTAAATCAGTGAGCGCATAATGCAATAAATATTCTGGTTAATTTCCTTTTGATCTTCCACCGCTGGCACTGCTTCCTTTGCTATCTGTTCCGCCACTTCTTCCGCCTGCAGAGCTACTGCCTGAAGAAGAACCAGAAGATCCGGAAGGGAATGTTCTTACAGGTCTGTCCCAGCTGCTACTGCTATTATTGTTACTGGAATTGTTACTGTTTGAAAACACTTTCTTCAACAAACTGTTGGATGTGCTGCCCGAGCTACTTCCTGTTTTTGGATTGTAAGTAGTGTTGCTGTTACTATACCTGGGATTACTAAATGCAGTAATATTCGTCTTGCCTGTTGTGCCCGTATAGGTCTTAGGATTTTTATAATACACTATCGGGTAAGAAGGATTGTACCATACACCACCAGAATAATAATAACCTTTAGGATTATAGCGGTAGGCGGTATTATAAGTGGTTTTGCAACTACAGTTACAGTGGTCATAACGGCTATCATACCAGTAATCATAATCATCTATAGTAGACCAACGATAGCGATCCTTTACTTTCATCTGTAAATACTGCTCGTCTCGTTTAGACATATCTTCTTCATACTTTTCTTCTCGTTGCTCTTCTTTATAGGATACCTCTTTAGTGGGAGAGTAGTACACATCATCAGGTGTTTGCCCGTTCTTGTATGTTGCACAACTCATGAGTAAACTACTGGATAGTAAAATGGGTAGAATTTTGTCTTTCATGCGTTTGGTTTGTGAGGTTATCAATGTGAAGTTAACTACATTTGCGACGCCTCCGGAGCATCTTTGCATGTTGCAGCAAACTCTTTGCCGTACAACGTTTTGCAGCGGCTATTAATGTTAAGGGAAACATAAGTTTGATCTATTTGTACCCGGCTGTAACATTTCAATTAAGCTTCCGTTGCGTCGCACTCTTGTACTGTAGGATGGCTTTCAGCTATCAGGTATCAGCACTGACTGCTCATAGCTTTTCAGAATGTACAAGTGAGTGACACAACAGGCGATGCCCAAAGTACCGGAGCTGGTTACATAATTATAAAATTCTTATGGGAAAGGAAATTACATCTCGTCAGCAGGATTACTCTCAGTGGTACAATGATCTTATCATCAAAGGTCAGTTAGCAGATTACAGTGCGGTGCGTGGTTGTATGGTGATTAAACCGTATGGTTATGCATTGTGGGAGAATATGAGAGACGTATTGGATAAGATGTTTAAAGACACAGGGCATGTGAATGCATACTTTCCATTATTTGTTCCGAAGAGTTTATTTGAAGCTGAAGAAAAAAATGCAGAGGGCTTTGCAAAAGAATGTGCTGTGGTAACACATTATCGCTTGAAAGCAGATCCTTCACAAAAGGGAAAACTAGTTGTTGATCCTGAAGCAAGATTGGAAGAAGAGTTAGTAGTTCGTCCAACTTCAGAAGCTATCATCTGGAATACATATAAGGGTTGGATTCAATCTTACAGGGATCTTCCAATCCTTGTGAACCAGTGGGCAAATGTGGTGAGATGGGAAATGAGAACAAGATTATTCTTACGCACTGCAGAGTTTTTGTGGCAGGAAGGTCATACTGCACATGCATCAAAAGAAGAAGCGATCGCTGAGACAGAGCAAATGCTGGATGTATATGCTGACTTCGTTGAAAATTATATGGCGTTGCCTGTGGTCAAGGGAGTAAAGACGCCCAACGAAAGATTCGCAGGTGCAGAAGATACATATTGTATTGAAGCTTTGATGCAGGATGGAAAGGCATTACAGGCGGGAACGTCACATTTCCTCGGGCAGAATTTTGCGAAAGCTTTCGATGTAAAATTCAGTGATAAGAATAACAAGCTGGATTATGTGTGGGCAACAAGCTGGGGTGTTAGTACACGATTGATCGGTGCTTTAGTAATGGCGCATAGTGATGACGATGGTTTGATATTACCTCCGCGAATCGCTCCGCTGCAGGTGGTGATCGTACCAATATACAAAGGGGATGAGCAGAAAGCAGCTATTGATGCGAAAGTGAATGAACTGGTAAAGCAATTGAAAGCTACAGGCGTTCGTGTAAAGTACGACGATAATGATAATGCAAGACCAGGCTGGAAATTCGCAGAATACGAAATGAAAGGAGTTCCTGTTAGAATTGCGTTAGGTGCAAGAGACCTTGAGAATAATGTAGCTGAGGTAGCGAGAAGAGATACTAAAGAAAAAGTAAGCTTGAGTATTGATGGATTAGCTGAAAAAGTAGTTAGTCTTTTAGAAGAAATTCAAACGGGTATTTATAATAAAGCGAAGCAATTCCAGCAGGCGAATATTACTACGGTTGATAGCTGGGACGAATTTGTGAAAGCCCTGGATGAAAAGCCTGGGTTTATTTCTGCTCATTGGGATGGCACTGCTGAAAGTGAAGAGAAGATCAAAGAACTTACAAAAGCTACTATTCGTTGCATTCCACTTAATAATAAGCAGGAAGAAGGTAAATGTGTGCTTACAGGAAATCCATCGAAAGAAAGAGTATTATTTGCAAGAGCCTACTAACAGAAGTTATTCATACAATGTTGAAAGTCCCGCACACCGGGACTTTTTTATTTGAAGCAGAACTTTTATTTTTCACTTGTATTAAACAAACAACTAATATGGAACAACAACATCATTTAAGTGATCTTACTATTGATTCAGTAACAGCGGAACAGATAAGAAGTATTGCCGGATGGGCAAAATTCTTAAGCATTATTGGTTTCATCCTTTGTGCAGTAATGCTCCTGGCGGGCATCTTTGCCGGAAGTATTTTCTCATCAATGGGTGACGTTTACGGAAGTGGTTCTACTATCATGACAGGAATGGGAACCATGATGACGATCATATACATCATCTTCGCCATCATATGGTTTATACCAACATTGTTCATGTACCAGTCTGCTAGCAAATTGAAGATGGCCCTTAACACGACTGATCAGGGTATGTTGAATGAAGGATTCATGAAATTGAAAGCCACATTTCGTTTCTGGGGAATCGTTACTATTATCATCCTCAGCTTCTATGCAATCATAATTTTGTTTGCGCTGTTAGGCTCAGCGATAAGATAGCCTTATTTAGTAGTCAGGTAATTATAGTCTTTTATCAAGGTAGTTAAAAAATAATATGGATCATCACCTACTGGGGCATTGATCACAGGTTCAAGCTTTGTGACAATGTTCCAGAGGGATTCATATCGGTTATTCCGCATTGCGTTGTCTAGCGAATTTTTAATGATGCTGATATCCCTGTCGCTAAGTTTTATCACATTCGGATACTTCACAACATAGTTCGCATCTTCGATCTCAGTAAATATCGTATCCTGTATCCTGGTTTTTGACTTCAATCTTATTACAACTGTATTAGCGATCAGGTCTCCGATGCGCTGCTCTTTTTTACTATTAATAACGTAGATGATACTTACAGCATTTGCTGCCAGGAATAAAGTTCCATATACCCAATCATTGATCATTCCGAAAAAAATAATTGTTATAAAACCTGTATCTATCAGCCGGAATATCCATCGATTCAGATATTGTATATACGTTGGCTTGTAGCCGAGCAAACTCACAACTTTTATGTTAAAAATCTTTTTGCCGGGACTTTGGCCATTCATCAGCAACTCAAACAACAAAAAATAAAACATGAGCGGGAGAAAAACAGCTAGCTGGAATAGCATGTACAAAGTGTCATCATGATAGGTAGGTTTAAAAAGGTTCGCACAAATGAAAATATAAACAAGCCTGATCACAAGGTCTACGATCCAGGCAAGAAGTCGCTTATCTACTCCGGCCAATTCAAAGTCAATATTAACGTTCAAGGAAGTATTTACAGCAACGGAAGCCATGCTGAAAAGTAAAGAATAATTTTTTTGCCGGATACAAATAAATAATAATCTTGTAGAGGTATGAGAGAGACTTTATTTATTAAGAAAAATAAAGATAGGTGGGAGGAACTTGATGTAGACCAAACTTCTGACCCTGACGAACTAAGCAACAGGTACATACAGGTAGTAGACGATCTCGCATATGCTCAAACTTTTTATCCAAGATCTAAAACCACCCAATATCTCAACGAAAAAGCTGTAAAGTTTTACAACAAAATTTATTCAAGGCGTAAAGAAAAGATATCCGCTCTTTTTGAATTCTTTACTACAGATCTGCCGTTAGCTATACGTCAGAATCACCGGCAACTATTTTATGCATTGAGCTTTTTTACTGTATTTGTTTTGATAGGTGTATTGAGCGCCATCTACGAAAATGGTTTTTTGGGAGTAATCGTTGGGCCGGATTATGTTGAAATGACAAAAGACAATATTCAAAAAGGCGATCCTTTTGGAGTGTATAAAGATGATAATTACTTCCTCATGTTTTTGCGGATCGCACTAAATAATATTCTAATTACTATATTACTGGACTACGCTGCAGGTGTGTTGCTTGGAATCGGAACGTTGTATAGTTTAATGGTGAATGGTATTATGCTCGGTGCATTCCAGTACTTCTTTTTCCAATACAGTTTAGGGTGGCAATCTATAATGGTGATATGGATTCATGGAACACTTGAGATATCTGCCATTGTAATTGCAGGTGGTGCAGGCCTTACATTAGGGAATAGTTTATTATTTCCGGGATCATTAAAGCGATTGCAATCATTACAGTTTGGTGCAGAAAGATCAGCTAAGATTTTAGTGATGACTATACTCATGTTGTTGCTGGCTGCATGGCTTGAAAGTTATGTTACACATCTTTCAAGTAACTACTTTGATAAAGAGAAAGGCCAGGTTGAACTGCCTGTATGGGGTAGCGCCCTGATCTTGCTGACATCTTTCAGTTTTGTAATCTGGTATTTCATCATTTTACCGATCACGGTAGAAAAGAAGTTTAAAAAAGTTGCCTCTGTATGAGACTTCGTAATGTCATATTGCTTTTGTTTTTTATTGTGCTGAGATTTGATTCGATGGCGCAAGATCAGCAATATGATACAGTACAGGTGGTTGAACCAGATGATACTTATGCCGGCGACAACGAAGAAGATGATGAAGAAAATGCAACTGCGCATACATATAAGCGCATGTATATGGATGAAGAAAAATTGAACACACTCCGGCAAAAAAAGGAGTTCAGGTATAAAGATCTAGACTCTATGGCTATGCAGGATACTGCTTCATTGAAGCCCCCTAATACCGCAGTGGAAGAAGCCCGCAGGTTCAAAGGCTTCAACGCTAATATTCTGCTATGGCTAATTGCAGGAGTGGCTGTAATAGTCCTTATACTTCAATTAACAGGTGTAAATCTCCGGCAGGTATTTGCTCCCGCCAGGTTGCCTTCTATACGAGTTGGCGATGATAATTTGCCGGAGAACATTCACGATATACCTTATGAAAATGCAATTACACAGGCGATCGGTTCTAAGAATTTTTCGTTAGCAACCCGACTGATGTACCTGCAAAGCCTCAAGCTGCTTTCAGATAAGAATATGATTACCTGGCATGAGAATAAGACCAACTGGCAATATTTATATGAGCTGAAAGGCGAAGGGTTACAAAGGAATTTCAGGCTCATCACTAACATCTTTGAATATGTTCAATATGGACATATGCCTATTAACGAAGATAAATTCATGGTGGTACAGGATGCTTTTAAAAAGTTTAAAATGCACGTGATCTGAAAAAGAACATATTCATATTATCCATTCTACTTGCGGGCGTATTTACAAATGCTGTTGCAAGAAATATTCCATTACGTAAGACTGATAAAGGTCCGTACGGTACATATGTTTTATATGATCAATTGCCTACTTTATTTCCTGCGGCAACATTGTCGATTACACATAGCAGTCCTTCTTCTAAATTCAAGTATAACTACCAGGCTGGGCAGGGATATTTTATCGTGGCGCCTTACGTCGATTTTTCAGAATCGGAATTAGAAGTAGTAAAAAGCTTTGTACAAGGTGGTAATGTACTCTTCATTAGTGCCTATTTTTTGGGTGACGAATTAGAGAAATGGCTGGAAGTAGAGTTCAATCATATGTTTGGTAGCCGAAACAACAAGGATAGTATGCTAATGTTAGATAAAGATTTCCTGAACTATCCCGCCTTTTATCTGGGACCTGTATGGACCTCATATATCTCTAAATACGATTCTACTCTCACAGACTTTCAAATACTCAGTAAATACAGGAGCGATCATGTAAGCAGTATCAGTTTTAAAAAAGGTGATGGTTATGTAGTGCTGCACGCACAACCCTTTATGTTTACTAATTATCATCTCATTAAAAAGAGAACAAAAGCATATTCAGAATTATTCTTTTCATCGTTGCCTGGTCCGCTGCACACAATTTTCTGGGATGAGTATAGTAAAAGCAGCACCACTAGAGAAATGCAGCCGCTGCGTTATGTAATGAGCCAGCCGCCATTACGCAATGCGTTTTGGTGGGCATTAGCAGGGTTGATCATACTTGTTTTATTTTCATTCAAACGAAAGCAGAGAGTTATACCTGTTCTTGAACCTTTAGTGAATAATTCTATGGATATGGCAAGAACGGTTAGTGATATGTATTATTTCAGTAAAAAGAACGAGGTGATGGCAAAGAAGAAGATCGCTCACTGGCTGGAATTTTTGCGAACAAGGTATAATATCCTGCCTGGCTTAGCTCCCGAAGTTTTCTGGCAATCTGTAAAAATGCGCAGTGGTATGCAGGGTGAAAAAGTAGAGCAATTGCAGGTGATGTTTGATAAGTATAGAAATGGAGAAGAGAAGATCAGCGATATGGAGCTAATAAGACTTAATAATTTAATTGATAGTTTTTATAAATCATAATCCGCATGGAAGAGCAACAACAAATATTTGAGCAACGCACAGATCTTTCGTTACTCAGCACCAAGGTTGAAGATATAAGAAATGAGATAGGTAAGATCATTGTTGGTCAGCATGAAATGATCGAACTATTGTTAGCAGGTATGCTGGCCGAAGGTCATATTCTTATTGAAGGCGTTCCGGGTGTCGCAAAAACACTCACAGCAAAATTACTTGCAAAAACACTAGACGTTCAATTCAAACGTATTCAGTTCACGCCAGACCTGATGCCAAGTGATGTAATTGGTACACCTGTATTCAATCCTAAATCTGCAGAGTTCGTTTTCAGGCAAGGACCTGTGTTTGGCAATATCGTATTGATCGATGAGATCAACCGTGCTCCGGCGAAAACACAATCATCCTTGTTTGAAGTGATGGAAGAGAAGCAGGTGAGTGTAGACGGACAAACTTACACTATGCAATTACCTTTCATGGTAGTAGCAACGCAAAATCCTGTAGAGCAGGAAGGAACCTATCGATTACCTGAAGCACAGCTGGATCGCTTTTTATTTAAGATCAATGTGCCATATCCAACATTAGATGAAGAAGTGGTTATTCTTAAAGCTATACAGGATCTGAAAGGCGCTTTGCCGGTTACACAACTAAGTACTGTACTCAGTCTGCAGCAGATACAAGAACTTCAACAGGTGATAAAGAACATGATCGCCGAGGAAAAAATATTACAGTTCATCGCTAAGATCGTTCACTCAACAAGGAATCACCGTTCATTGTTCTTGGGTGCATCTCCCAGATCATCTATTGGAATTCTGAATGCTTCAAAAGCTATAGCCGCGATCAGGGGAAGAGATTTTATTACACCAGATGATGTGTTATTTGTTGTGAAGCCTGTTTTACGTCATCGTATCATTCTTACTCCTGAAAAAGAAATGGAAGGAATAACTACAGATGATGTCATCAATGATATTACCTCTGGGATAGAGGTGCCTAGGTAGATAAACCAAACTTACTTGAAAGCATTTTACTCATCACTCTTCATAAACCAGCGCTTCTATTTCTTAGTAATAGGAGTTGTGGTAGCATACGTGGTAGCCTTCTTCTTTGAATCGCTGCTGTGGCCTGCTTTCATTTTTTCTATGCTGATTCTTGCAGCAACATTAGTAGACATACTCATTTTGTATAGCAAGCGGTTGCCATTACAGGTGCTCAGAACATTACCTGAAAGGCTAAGCAATGGTGATGAAAATCCTGCAAAGATTTTTATCACCAGTAAGTTTCCTTTTGTAGTGGATGTAAAGATCATCGATGAACTACCATTACAATTTCAAAAACGGGATTTCCTGCTCACAGGTAAACTGCAGCCAAACGTCCAGGGCGTTTTCCATTATTTTCTTAAGCCGGTGCGAAGAGGGGAGTATGAATTTGGTGCTATTCATTGCTTTCTTACAACTATGCTGAAGCTGGTTGAAAGAAGAGTTAAGACAGATGCACATCATTCCATTGCCTGCTATCCATCTTATTTACAGGTGCGTAAATACCAGCTATTAGCTGCTACCAATAAATTAAGTGAGCTTGGTGTGAAGCAGGTGAGAAAAATCGGGCACAGCTTGGAATTTGAACAGATCAAAGAATATGTTCCGGGTGATGATTATCGCACGGTCAATTGGAAAGCTTCATCACGCCGCAATAATACCTTGATGGTAAACAATTACACTGATGAGCGAAGTCAACCTGTTTATTGTATCATCAATAGTGGAAGAGTGATGAAAATGCCGTTTGAGAACATGACTTTGTTAGATTATGCGGTGAATGCAAGTCTTGTTGTGAGTAGTGTGGCCTTAACGCGTCATGATAAAGCAGGGCTTATTACATATGGTGATAAATGGATCAATATATTACCTGCGGAGCGTACCAATATGCAGATGAATAATATTCTTTATCGGCTATATAATTTAAAAACAAATTTTCTGGAAAGTGATATTGAAAAATTGTACATCAATATCAAGACAAGAATTCCCAACAGGAGCTTATTAGTTTACTTCACTAATTACGAAGCATTCAGCAGCCTTGAGCGAGACCTGCCGTATTTAAGGATGCTGAACAAGAATCATCTTTTGTTACTTGTTTTTTTTGAAAATACAGAACTGCAATCGTTATTGAGTGCAAGAGGCGAAACACTAGAACAAACCTATAGCAAGATCATTGCTGAGAAATTTGCATTTGAAAAAAAGCAAATTGTGAAGTCGCTGCAACAACATGGCATCCTCAGTATTTTAACCACGCCGCAGAACCTTACGGTAAATACACTTAACAAATACCTGGAAATTAAAGCAAGGCAGTTATTATAGCATATCACTTCAACACGTTGCCTAAATGCTGCTGCACTACAGATCTTATTTTACTTTTAAATGGATAAGCGATCAGTGGGAGTTTTAATTTCAATAAAACCTGGGAAGGCAGGATATGTCCTATACCCGAAAGCTTGTATCCTCTTGCCCTAAAACTAAACCTGCATTCATTACCATTCCATTCTTCTGTTTCTTCAGAGATCTCATGACCGAAATCTCTCTTGATCCCGGCAATGGCATGCTGCACCTTTACTCTAACTTCTTCTGGTGTATGATTATGAGGAACTACGATTTCCATAAATGTTTTATATAGACCTCCGCCACATTAATGCCAGTTTGCTACTATAGCTAATCGGTGTCTTAGGGGCGAATGAATCGATGTCCAAAACATTTGTATACCCGGTTCACTTCACATAGCTGACCAGACATTGCAGATATATATGCTGTAGTTCAATAACTACAAAATCGTTTGTAAAAACAAAACATATCACTTTTAATTATGTGATTGGTGTTGAGCATCAAAAGCGAATTCCTTTTCTTCGATCGTTTTCGCAAATACACGCTGGAGGGTATATCATCGTTATTGTGTAAAGCTATCTTAGCACGATGGCGAGGGGGTTTTTAATAGCACTGGTTATGTTTTGGGGCTCATTTCTTTTCGCACAACAAACAAAGGTAGTTGTGCAAAGTGGTCATACTGGTCATATCACTGCTCAACTGTTTAGAAAAGATAAACCTGTATTATTAACAGGAGCAACTGATGGCAGAATAGTTGAGTGGGAGTTGAATAACGGCTGGCAAATTGGTAACGTACACTCTTTAGTTACGGGCATCTCCTGCATGGCTTTTTCTGCAGATGAAAACTTATTAGCAGTTGGCGGTCATGATAATTCAGTTGTACTTATTGATTATACTACTAAGCAGATCATCAAACGGTGGATACCTTTCAAGTACAACGCGTCGTCCATTGCTTTTACACCTGATAGGCAATATCTACTCGCGACCGCCAGGGATTTTACTTTGTGGAAAGTTCACTTGCAAACATGGCAAACTGAACAAGTAGCCGGTGAAGATGATCTGCTGGGCCTGCAGATAGCTCAGGACAACAAGACGATCTATTTTGGTTGCCGCAATGGAAGTATTTACAAAGCCGATATCAGTAAAAGTATCCAAAGAGATTTTTGGCAAACATTAACATCTTTTGATAATGAGATCACTGAAGTGGCTTTATCACCAGATGGTAGACATCTTGCTTTTGGTACCGCAGGACATTATCAAACGACGAACGACAAAGTGTATGGTGTGTTTGGAGTAATGTCAGTAAAAGACAATAAGCTCATTCACCAGGTGCATGATTTTGATATGAGCATTACGCCGCATTATCAAACTATTCAATGGATAGATAATGTCACGGTGTTATATGCAAACAAAGAAGATAGCTTGAAACAGTGGAATTTATCATCAAAGGCAGCTACATCCCACCCTCACCGAAAATGCCACAGGTTTCTTTATCAGCCCCGGCTTAAACTACTGTCTATCCCTGTTGATGCTAAAGTGAATGTATACAGGCAGTTCAGTGAAGATGCTTTTCTTGATCTTGAAGGAAAGTTATCTATCCCTAAGAACATATCTTTCGCAACTGATTCATCTTTGATGGTAGAATATGACAACGGGTTCAAACGATGGGATCTGAGAATAGGCAGACTAAAGTCAATTGAAGATAAACTGTATAATGACGATAAAGAAGCCGGTTTTACAGTAAGTCACCAGGGCAGGTACATTGTAAAGAATCAGAGAGATTTTTGTGCAGTGCAGGATACCCGTTATCCTGAAGATGAAGCATTCTTTCCCGATGGAAATTTATTCATTACGCACAACTCGCTCTTCAGTAAAAACGATCGGTACCTGGCAACACTTACCTCAGACAGGCATGTATTGATCTTTGATACAGATAGTTCATTTAAAAGGTTGGCTGCATACAAGGTTGATCCCGGACAGATCGGAGAAGTAGAAATTCCGAAGATGGTTTTCTCCCCGAATGAAAAATACCTTGCTGTTTTATGTAACGATATTTATCTATTCGATCTGACTAAGCGAATTGTTGTAAGGTTAGATGCCAAACGCAGGGCATTATACAGGGAATTGGATGCGATATTCACTGCTGATAGCAAATCTCTTTTTTCGGCTTCACATGATGTGTACTCCGTTGCAGAACTTCCTCTTGATACTAGTAGGAAAGATGTACGTTTTGTTCCAAAGGGTGTGATGGCTGGAGCTTTTTATTTAGTTGGAGAGCCGGGCGTGATTAAACAATGGACAACAGATAGTGGTCAGCATCAGAAAGACATGTTTGTTCACCCGGAGGGAAATATCATTGGTGATGCTACTGCGTTGTTGTTTAGCGACGATGGCAAAATACTTTTTGTGGGCACCTCTGATAATAGGATTGTTAAGTTAGATATTGCTACAGGCGCAATATCTCTTTCGGTTAAGGATCACAATGATATTGTATTTGGCTTACTGCAAGTTCCGGGTAGACCCTTACTTGTTTCAGCTTCACAGGATGGAACCATTAAGATCAGGGATGAAAAAACACTACAGGTGATAAGCACTTTATTCGCATTGAAGAATCATGGATACATTATTACCGATTCCGCTAATTATTACAAACGATCAAAAAATGGTGCTTCAGCTATCATTTTTCACAATAATGATCGACTCTTTGAACCGGAGCAGTATGATATTTACTTCAATCAGCCTCACCAGGTATTAAAGACGATCGGTTTATCCAGTAATGGGTTGATCCAGGTATTTAGAGAACTGCATAGAAAGAAGTTGGCTAGTATATCAAAAGGAAATGCGCAGCCTGATCTTACAAAAAGTATTTCTGTTGAAGTGATAGATACAAACATCCCTTCAACAACTGAACAGAAGCACATCAGTTTGAAGGTGAACGTACATGCAAAGAATACAACAGCAACATCTTTGGTCGCTTTAGTGAATGGCGTACCGGTATTGAATGGAAGTGCAGGACAATCATTGAATATTTTACCGGGCACTTCTTCAGCAATTGATGTGGCATTACCATTGGCGAAAGGGATTAACAATATCTCATTAAAAGCTTACGATGCTAATGGAATTGGCTCTGCCGAAAGAAGTTTCAGGATCAATTGTAAACCAGCACAACCCGTAAGGCCTAACCTGTATATAGTGATCGCTTCAGTATCTGAGTATAAAGACTCATCAATGAACCTGAAGCTGGCTGTGAAAGACGGACAGGATTTTTTAAATGTATGGAAGAAAGATGGACGTAAAGTTTTAGGCTTCCCTTCCCAGTTTGGAAATATTTATCACTATACTTTTTTCAATAAAGATGCGACGAGGGAAAATATTCTTGCAATAAAAGATTCATTAAAGCAGGCGAAGGAAGAAGATATGGTGCTGCTGTATGTTTCTGGCCATGGTATGTTGGATACGGCGTATAATTTCTGGTATGGCACTCATGATATCAACTTCGGTGATCCTGCTAAAAGAGGGTTATCTTATAAAGAACTTGAAGGATTATTGGATAATATCAAGCCATTAAGAAAGGTAATGTTGATGGATGCATGTCATAGCGGGGAGGTAGACAAATCACTAATCAGGGATGTAAGTTCGGGTAAGATCACCACCGGAACCAGAAGTAAAGTAAAGGAATATCGTTACATGGGAGTGAGTGTTAAAGAAGCAAAAGATCTCGGCAATACGTTTGAACAGATGCAGGAGATGTTCAGCAACTTTAACCGCAGTTCAGGAACTGTTGTTATTTCTGCGGCTGCGGGTAACGGTTATGCGTACGAAGATGCGAAATGGAATAATGGAGTATTCACCTATGCGTTGATC
>JAEZDC010000074.1 GCA_023429825.1 Bacteroidota bacterium
TTCTGCACTTCATAACCTGATGGCGAAAAAAAAGTGATCAATATTCTTGCGGAGGGAAATTTGATCCTGAAACGTTCTATCAGTGGCCTTCCCTGTTCAAATTCACCTAAAGAAGAGCAATGCACCCAAATAATTCTATGGTCATTCACAATCTCTGCCCTGATCTTTCCAAAAATATCGTGCCTGCCTTTTAGCCATTGCCCTGCTTTCTCATTACCAATTGAAAGCAATCTCGCTCCCAAGGGATATAATAATAGAAACAGGTTATATAATAGCTTCATTAAAGCAAAGAAACAAATTCGATCCTCAATTTTAGCAATTGCTGTAGATAAACAGTTTTTATCTTGCGGCTTTAATCAAAGACATGAAGTATTTTCTACTAATTGCAATGATCAGTTTTTCCGCTGTATCATCTTTTGCATCTGATTCAGCTAAGTTATACCATCCCAACGCCGATGCTGTTAAAGACATCAAAACCGCTATAGCTAAAGCAAAGAAAGAAGGGAAGCATGTGCTGTTGCAGGCTGGCGGCAACTGGTGCTCATGGTGTATAAAATTTGATAAGTTCTCTCACGAAGAGAAGAGAATAGATTCGATAATGAAAGAAGGTTATGTTGTTTATCACCTTAACTGGAGCAAAGAAAATGAGAACAAGGAAGTGTTTGCTAAATATGGTAACCCGCAGCGGTTCGGATTTCCTGTGTTCATAGTTTTAGATGCTAACGGCAACAGGCTGCATACACAGAATTCCGCTTACCTCGAAGAAGGCAAAGGCTATAGCGAACATAAGGTATTCGACTTTCTCTGGGGATGGACTCCGAAGGCTGTAAACCCTGCCAGTTATAAATAGAAGATTTTACAAGCTACATAAGATGTCCTCGCTTTTAAGTGCAGGACATCTTACTTTTATAGCCTTATGAGCAGCTTTGCAATCTTCAAAAAGAAGATCAGTAACCCCATCAGCTACAGGGCTTTTCTTTTGGCAAAATTGCCATTGGTATATTTCACCGGCATCAGGATCGAAGGTCTTACCGAGCAACAAGCAGTAACATCAGTAAAATATTCCTGGCTGAATCAAAATCCTTTTAGGTCATTATATTTTGCGGTGATGAGTATGGCGGCTGAATTGAGTACAGGTGTTTTAGGCATGGGTAATATTTTTCAGCAACCAGTGAGTATGCTGATCGTAAAAAGTGAAGCAGTATATCATAAGAAAGCTTTAGGTAAGATCCGGTTTACCTGTGATGATGGTGATGCGATCAGGCAAACAATTGAAACAGCTAAAACAACAGGCGATGGACAGTCGATACGTTGTTATTCTGTTGCCACAAATACAACTGGTGAGATTGTTGCAGAGTTTTGGTTCACCTGGAGTTTTAGAGTGAGACGGGAGAAGGAGGCGGGAGGTGGGAGGCTTTAGGCGATTGCTCATTGATAGCTTTCAGCTGATCATAAATATCTATTCAATGAAAATATCATTTCACGGTGCTGCCAGAACAGTTACTGGTAGCAAACACCTGGTGACGTTAAAGAATGGGACGAAGATCTTACTCGATTGCGGAATGTTCCAGGGGATGGGTAATGAGAATCACAACCTCAATAGCAACTGGGGATTTGAGCCGACGCAAATAAAATATTTGTTACTGAGCCATGCGCATATTGACCATTCCGGTTTGTTACCTAAGCTGGTAAAGGATGGTTTTGAAGGAAAGATATTTTGTACCGGTGCAACAAAAGATCTGGCGAATATCCTGTTGTTGGATTCTGCAGAGATACAGAGAGACGACAGCGAATACGCCAATAAAAAACGTAAGAAGCAAGGCCTGCCTTTAGTGGAGCCTTTATATGGTGTGGAAGATGCCAAGAAGGTGATCACTCTCATGCAAACAGTAGCTTATGGCGAATGGACAGCAATTGAAAAAGGCATTGAAATATTATTTACAGATGCCGGCCATATCATCGGTAGTGCAGCAGTGCATTTGAAAGTTACTGAAGATGGAAAAACGCAACAGCTCTCTTTTAGTGGTGATGTAGGAAGGTATGGTGATGTGATATTAAGATCACCTGCAACATTTCCGCAGGCTGATCATATCATTATCGAAAGCACTTATGGCGATAGTCTTCATGAAGACCTCATCAGTACCGCAGATAATTTCCTGCAGTGGATACAAAAAACATGCGTTGAAAAAAAAGGGAAGCTCATCATCCCCGCATTCAGCGTGGGAAGAACCCAGGAGCTACTTTATTTTCTTAATCAGCTGGAACTGGAAAAAAGATTACCGAAAGTACCTGTGTATGTAGATAGCCCTTTAAGTGGTGAAGCTACACAGGTAGTGAAGAGCCATCCTGAAGGATTTAATAAATACATCAGGAAATTATTACTCACCGATAGCGATCCCTTCGATTTTCCCGGATTGACTTTTATTCAATCTGCTGATGAAAGTAAAGCGTTGAATTTACGACCCCAGCCATGCATTATCATTTCGGCAAGTGGTATGGCCGATGCGGGAAGGATCAAACATCACATTCGAAATAATATCAGCGACCGGAAAAATACTATTCTCATTGTTGGTTATTGTGAACCCAACTCGCTAGGTGGACGCCTGATGAATGGCGCCAGGAAAGTGAGGATATTCAGTGAAGAATTTGAAGTACAGGCTGAAGTAGGTATCATGCGTAGCATGAGTGCCCATGGTGATTATGACGACTTATGTCAATTCCTGGCTTGCCAGGATCCTTCACTGGTCAAAAATCTTTTCATCGTGCATGGTGAATATGAAGTACAACTGGAATTCCAAAGGCGACTGCTAAAAAAAGGATTCAGAATAGTAGAGGTACCGGAACAACACAGCAGTTGGAACCTTTGATCACTTACTTAATGCACTGATCACCTTCCACATTTCTTTCGCTACAAGCTCATTGCCTTTATCACTCAGATGAACGCCGTCATAAGTGAGTATACCTTTCTCGGCATTGTTGATATTGTTAGTTGCATTATACTCCATAAACGCTTTACGCAGATCAACTAATGGCAATTGAAACTCTTTGGAAAGCTTCCGCACTACGTCACTAAATATATTCAGATCAGCATCCATAGCATTATCACCATCTTTCTTCTCTCCTATCACCGCGGGTGTACATAAAATAGTTTTGATATTACCCGCTTCTAATTTTCGTATGATCGCTTTGTAAAACTTTTCAAACTTGTCTTTATCCGTTCCTGTTCCTAAAAGTCGTTTATGCCATACATCATTCACGCCGATATAGATCACTACCATGTCGGGTGATTTACTCAATACATCTTCTTCCAATCGCAGGTACAGATCATACACTTTATTGGCACTGATCCCAGAACCGGATAAAGAATAGTTCTCCTGTAATCCATTCTCTTTAATGATCGCATCAATGAGCGTAATATAACCACCAGGCTTCACACCAAGTTCTGTAATGGAATCGCCAAAAAATATGATCCTTTTCTTTTTACCAGTTCTTACATAGGCCATTAATATCATACTCACCACAAACAATCCCAGCAATAATAATTTGTAATTCATAGCACTACTTATCAAATAAAAATAAGCAAATCATTCAGCAGTATTTGCATTGAGGCAGCACCAATACATCCATAATGAATAAAACCTTCTTCCCCATCGTAACCATCGACCCTGTAATTAGAAATATCAGATTTCTTTCAGCGTTTTCAGCGCTTACGGCGAGAAAACTACTTCAACAAATGCGGTCTTTCCCTATACACCTTCCACACAAATTCACCGAACAAAGTATTTGCCCAGGCAAACCATTTACGTGTGAACTTACCTGCATCATCTTTATGAAATGATTCATGCATGAACCCTGTACCGGCATGTGTGTTTTGTAAACTATCCAAACAGAATTTTATTTCCTTATCATCTGTGGATGTAATCCCTCGCATAATGATACTGAGTGGCCATACATAATCCACACCTACATGCGGACCACCAATACCTTCACCTGCTTTGCCTTTGAAGTAAAACGGGTTTTGTTCGGAGAGCACAAAACGTCGGGTGTTCTGATAAAGCGGATCAGTAGTTTTAATCGCCCCCAGGTAAGGCAAGGATAATAAAGATGGAATGTTTGCATCATCCATCAGGTTGAATCTTCCCAGTCCATTCGTC
>JAEZDC010000130.1 GCA_023429825.1 Bacteroidota bacterium
AGTTCCTGAGAGCGAAGTTGGCGGGTGGCTTTTTTTCCGCTTTCGGTCCTCAGTTGTCCTTCGATTGTAATTGATTTCATAATACTTATTGTTGTTTAATAATTGACTTAGTTTTAGATGTCAGCTATCAGCCTTCATCTGCCAGCGCGTTTACACCCAGCCGATCGCTGACTGCTGATGGCTATGCTACAGTACAAGAGTGCGACGCAAGTAAAGCTTACCGGAGTTACCGAACCTCTGCTATAAAAATCACCTTCTATCTTTTAGCTGCGAATGAATAAAGAGACTTGTAATGCTCTTATTCTCGTAAGCGTTCCTGATAGCGATAGCAAAAAGATCGGCTACAGAGAGGGCTTTTATTTTTTTGGATTCACTTCTTAATGGAATCGTATCACAAACCACCAACTCTTCCAGCACGCTATTCTCGATGTTCTCATAAGCTTTTCCGCTCAGAACAGGATGTGTACAAAGCGCCCTTACCGTTCTTGCTCCCTTTTCCTTTAACAAACCTGCAGATTTTGCAAGTGTGCCGCCGGTGTCGCAAATATCATCTATAAGAACTACGTCCCTGTCCGTAACATCACCAATTACTACCATGCTGGCTATCTCGTTTGCACGTTTTCTGTGCTTATCGCAGATCACCATTTCACAATTGAAATAACTGGCCACTTCACGTACCCTATTGGTACTTCCCACGTCAGGGGCTGCAAAGGTAAGGTTCTGTAACTTAAGTTGCTCTATATAAGGTATAAAAATAGCTGAAGAATCGAGGTGATCTACCGGGATGTCGAAGAAAGCCTGGATCTGTGGAGCATGGAGATCCATCGTAATAACCCTGTGAGCACCAGCAGCTTCTAAAAGATTGGCTATAAGTTTCGACCCGATAGCCACCCTTGGTTTGTCTTTTCTATCCTGTCTTGCAAAACCATAGTAAGGAATTACCGCAACTACCCGGTGAGCTGAAGCTCTTTTAGCTGCATCGATCATCAGCAGCAGTTCCATCAAATTATCAGTAGGAGCGAATGTGCTCTGCACCAGAAAAACATAGTCACCACGGATACTTTCCAGGAAAACCGGCTGGAATTCGCCGTCACTGAATTTTTGGATGTTTACTTTTCCAAGCCTGGTGCCGTAGCGTTTGGCGATCTTTTCGGCGAGTTGTTCTGAACCCGTACCTGAAAATATCTTAACTGAGGGATTCATGCTCATATAACGGAATTGCGGCGAAGATATATCACTGGCTACACAGATAAAACAGGATTATTGAATTGTGCAAATACTGTGTATCTTTTTGCCTTAAAACCTAAACCGTGACCACGATTAAGAACTGGAACGAGGACGATCGTCCGCGTGAAAAGCTGATGCTGAAGGGAACAGAAAGCCTCAGCAATTCTGAACTTTTAGCAATACTTATAAATAACGGAACGAAGGACAAAAGCGCTGTGGATGTATGTAAATCTCTAATGGCTTCTGTAAACAATGACCTGCAACGTCTTGGAAAAATGTCTGTTAAAGAAATCCTTCAACTTAAAACGAAGGGCATCGGCGAAGCGAAAGCTATAACGATCGCTGCGGCACTTGAACTCGGGACCAGGAGAAACATTTCAGAAAATAAAAAACTGCAGGTAACGCACAGTAGTGATATCGCGAATTATTTAAAGGCGAAGCTGGAAAATAAAAAGCATGAACTATTTGTAGTTGTTTATTTGAATCGATCCAATAAGATTCAGCATCATGAGGTGATCAGCAGCGGTGGGATCACCGGAACGGTTGCTGATCCAAGAATCATTTTGAAGAAAGCTTTACAGTATGATGCAACCGCGATCATTCTTTGTCATAATCATCCCAGTGGGAATTTAAAACCCAGCAGGATGGATGAAGAGCTAACATGGAAGATCAAAGAAGCTGCGAAGTATTTTGATATTTCAGTACTGGATCACATCATCGTTAGTGATGAAGGGTATTATAGTTTTGCGGATGAGGGGCTTCTTTGAGGAATGGAGTAAGGAGAATGGAGGCCGGAGGGTCTCCTGTAAACCTAATCAAATAATTTCTCATGCTTTACAAAAATTGGCTTGCATAGAAGAAGGCTTATCAATTAGCAATGAAGATTTTTCATATTACAAAGCGCTTTCCTGCCGATGAAGATATTCGTTAACAGATCAAATTAGAAGATCATCAAGATCTGTAGTGGCAAATCTTGCAGAAGCGTACAAACGAAAACCCTATAAGGATTACTTCATCTCCAAGTTAACCGATTCTGAAACTGAAAATGTGGAAACGCAGGTGTTGCTAGATTTCGCTCTGGATTGTATTTACATTTCCAAGGAAGAATATGACGAACTTATAGCTTTGAAAGATGAAACAGGAAAGCTAATCTGGTATATGAGTAACAATCCTGAAAAATTTCTGTGATCACTCCATACTCCTCACTCCCTACTCCAGCCTCAATCAAGCTTGCGCCGTCGGCCCTCCAAATGTCAATGGAATTTCAATCTGTTCGAGGTCTTTGATGTTACCATTTGCAGCCTCGTAGCGATCTATGTTTTCCTGCAATGCTCTCATGAAACGCTTTGCATGCATTGGCGTAAAGATGATACGGGATTTTACTTTACTCTTAGGGGTACCGGGCATGACGTTCACAAAATCCATTACAAATTCTGCATGACTGTGTGTGATGATTGCGAGGTTGGCATATGAACCTTCTGCTACTTCTTCAGTGATCTCAATATTGAGTTGTTGTTGCTGTTCGGGTTGTTGTTGATCGGCCATGAGAATTATGTTTGAATGCAAATGTATGTGTACTGAACCTTTCTTCCATTGAAAATTGAGCATTGTTTATTTAGCATTGAACATTTTTGCTCCCTATGAAATGCAATATTGAATTCATTTTTCAATGCTCATTTATAAAACAAAAAACCCCTCGGTAAACCGAAGGGTTATATTGTGTCTTGTGCATTTATTAAGCTTCACTTGCACCTTCTTCAGCAGCCGGTGCTTCAGGAGCAGCAGCGCCACCTTCTACCCTACGTACTGCAGGTGTATAAGCTCTTCTGCCTCTCTGGTTTCTGCGGTGCTCTTCGTTTCTTTTGCGAAGATTCTGCTCATGCTCATCGTGCCATGCCTGGAACTTTGTCATTGCAGTTACTTCATCAAATAAACCAAGTTTCACACCACGTAAAAGGTGCTTTAAATACAATACTCCCTTAAAAGAAAGTATACGACGAACTGTATCAGTAGGCTCAGCTCCTTTGTGAAGCCAGTCTAGCGCTTTTTGGCGATCCAACGCAATTGTTGCTGGTACAGTTAACGGGTTGTAAGTTCCAATCTTCTGAATGAACTTACCATCTCTGGGAGCTCTGGCATCGGCCACAACTATAAAATAGAAGGGTCTCTTTTTACTTCCATGCCTTTGAAGTCGCATTTTTACTGCCATCTTAAATAGAAATTTAAAGGCTGATTTTTAATCAGGTTAACAAATAGGACGGCGAAAATAATAGTTCACTCTCATAATTCCCAATTTTTAGAATGTTATGTTTTGGTAATATGTTTTTTAGGTAACCAGCAGTAGTATTCAATGGCATCGCTTGTTGCGTCGCACTCTTGTACTACTAGTTTCATGGCGTCTTTTTTGACGGACTACACTCAGTATTTCAATCTATTTTCTATGAAAAACTATTACCGATCTGCCATTTTATACCTGGCAGGGCTGATTAGTGGAGTTTTATTAGTTTCTCAGTTTGCTTTTCGTGAGGATAAAGGAGACAAAGATGCTGATCCCCAACCAATAGCATCTATGTCATATGAGTGGAAGGCCCCCAAGTTACCTGCATCAATGAACTTTGCCGGCGAAAAAGTGCCGTTGGAAAGATGGGAAGTAAAAGAAGCATTTGATCGGGAATTGCTGTACAATTATTACATACAGCAAAACATTTTATATATAATGAAACTGGCCAATCGCTATTTCCCTATGATAGAAGAGCGATTGAGAGCAAATGGCATTCCCGACGATTTTAAATACCTGTGTGTGGCTGAAAGCAATTTGCAAAATCTTACCTCGAAAGCCGGGGCAAAAGGATTCTGGCAATTCATGCCATCTACAGGACCAGGCTACAATTTAGAAATCAGTGATGATGTAGATGAGCGATATAATATTCGCAAATCCACCGATGCAGCCTGCGTGTATTTAAAAAATGCATATAACAAGTTTGGTAGCTGGACTGCGGCTGCAGCATCATACAATTGCGGAATGGGTGGATATAATAACTATGCATCTTTTCAAAACACTCAATATTATTACGACCTGATGCTGCCCGAGGAAACGAATCGGTACATCTTCCGCATTCTTACTTTCAAACACCTTATGAGTAATGCTGCTGCATTTGGCTATAAACTTGAAGAAAATGATCTGTACGAGAATGTGGCGACCAAACAAATTGCTGTTACTTCCAGTATATCCAATCTTGCAGCATTTGCGAAGCAGCAAGGAAGCAATTACAAGATGCTGAAGATCTTAAACCCTTGGCTGCGAACCAGGAAATTATCTGTAAAACCTGGTAAGACTTACTATATCGAGTTACCTAAATAAAAAAGCCGTCGAAAAGATGACGGCTTTTACATAAAAACGATGTTTCATTAATCTTTTTTCACATCCGCACCTGCAGCGTCTTTTTGTCTCTTCTTGATCTCGCCCCACTGCTTGTATTTATCTTCACCGATTATTTCTTTGATCTTAGCATTTTTCGCATCGTTGATCTCCATGATCTTTGCTCTTTTATCCGGGCCTGCAATGTTTGCATCTTCCCTGATAGCTTTACTTTTTTGAGCTGCTTCGTCCATTGTAGCTTTAATCTGCGAAACCTGCTGCTCTGTTAAACCCAATTCTTTGAAGGCAGCGGCCATGTCTGCTTCTGCTTTTTCTCTCATTTTTTGTTTTTCTTCCTGGGTTGGTTGTTTAGCATCTGAACTAGTAGCAGACACCTGTGCGTTAGCTGCAACAGCGAATACTGATACAGATAATAAGGTAATAAATAGCTTTTTCATATGTGATGTTTTTTGAGTCGATAAATTTACAGATAATGAATGAGACATAAGCTTATCAACTAACCGTTCATATATTTTTAAATAATAAAGCCATCGAATGATGGCTTTATTATTTCAGCTAAATCACAGAGATTGTCCGATCAACGTTTCATTCCCGGCATCATCATTCTTCCCATAGGCATTTTATTCATTGACTGCATCATCTGCCGCATTTGCTCAAACTGCTTCATAAAATTGTTCACTTCCGAAATATCCTTTCCAGAACCTTTTGCAATTCTCGCTCTACGACTTCCATTGATCAGGTCAGGATTGCTACGCTCCTGTGGGGTCATAGATTTGATAATTGCCTCCACTCCTTTAAATGCATCATCACTGATATCAATATCTTTCATGGCTTTGCCAACACCGGGTATCATTCCCAACAGGTCTTTTAGGTTACCCATTTTTTTTATCTGCTGAAGCTGATCTAAGAAATCCTGGAAATCAAATTGGTTTTTGCGAATCTTCTTTTCGAGCTTCTTTGCCTGCTCTTCATCGTATTGCTCCTGAGCTTTTTCTACAAGTGAAGCGATATCACCCATTCCCAAAATACGCTGGGCCATACGCTGCGGATAGAATACATCCAGTGTATCCATCTTCTCCCCACTGCTTGCAAACTTGATCGGCTTGTTAACAGTATACTTTATAGAAAGCGCAGCACCACCTCTTGTATCACCATCCAGCTTTGTGAGAACAACGCCAGAGAAATCTAATCTATCGTTGAACGCTTTAGCAGTGTTTACAGCATCCTGACCCGTCATTGAATCTACCACAAACAGTATCTCATTTGGATTAATGGCAGTTTTAATATTGGCCACTTCAGCCATCATCGTTTCATCAATAGCCAAACGACCCGCTGTATCTATAATAACAACATTCTTATTTTTTGATTTCGCCTCCTTTATAGCATTCTGTGCAATCTCAACAGCATTTTTATTTTCTCTTTCGCTGTAAACTTCAACGTTTATCTGCTCACCTAACACATGCAACTGGTCAATCGCTGCAGGACGATAAATATCTGCTGCAACCAGTAAAGGTGATTTGCCCTTTTTAGTTTTAAGATAATTCGCCAGTTTTCCACTAAAAGTTGTTTTACCGCTACCCTGTAAACCAGCGATCAATATCACAGCAGGCGTGCCAGTAATATTAAACTCGGCTTCTGTGCCGCCCATTAATTCGGTAAGTTCATCCTGAACGATCTTCACCATTAACTGGCCCGGACTAATTGAATTGAGCACCTTTTCGCCTGTAGCCTTATCTTTTACTTTATCAGTAAACTCTTTAGCTATTTTATAATTAACATCAGCATCAACTAATGCACGGCGAATATCTTTTACAGTATTCGCAATATTCAACTCGTTGATCCTTGCTTCACCTTTCAGGTTTTTGAACGCACCTTCTAATCTTTCAGATAAACTTTGAAACATAATTTGTAATTCTTAGCTCACAATAAAAAAGTGAACCTAAGTTCACTTAAATAAGGTTGCAAATATAGTGCTGATTGGAAACTATGTTAGCCTAAATAGGCTTTGAGATGACGACTACGGCTGGTTGTCTGGAGCTTTATGATCGCTTTATCTTTTATCTGGCGAACTCTTTCCCTTGTTAAATGAAATTTAGCTCCGATGTCTTCCAGGCTCCAGGGTTGATCGAGTCCTATTCCGAAATAATAGCATATAACTTCCTTTTGCCTGTCTGTCAAAGTTTTCAGAGAACGTTCTACCTCTGTTTTTAATGATTGACAATAGTCCAGCTCTTTATCAGTGATGTCTGCATTTGGATTTTCCATCACATCAAGCAATGTTCCTTCATCATCGCCTATAGGGGTGTCCATGCTCACATGGCGATTAGAAAAACCCATACTAGCTGCTACTTCGTCCAGGCTTATATCAAGCAATTCCGAAACTTCTTCGGGTGTGGGCTCTCTTTCATATTCCTGTTCCAGTTGTTGATAGGCCTTGCTAATGCGATTGGTTAATCCTACTTTATTTAAAGGGAGTCTTACTATCCTGCTTTGTTCAGCTAAAGCCTGTAAGATGCTTTGTCTTATCCACCATACGGCATATGAAATGAATTTAAACCCACGGGTCTCATCAAAACGAAGTGCGGCTTTGATCAACCCGAGATTTCCTTCATTAATTAAGTCAGGAAGAGACAAACCCTGGTTTTGATACTGTTTGGAAACCGAAACAACGAACCGCAGATTGGCTTTTACAAGCCGATCAAGTGCGATTTGATCACCTTGCCGGATACGCATAGCTAATTTCACCTCATCTTCAGGGGAGATCAGCTCAACTTTGGCGATTTCCTGCAAATATTTTTCAAGGCTCTGAAATTCGCGATTAGTGATAGACTTACTAATCTTTAATTGACGCATGCTCATACGCAAATGTTTGGGGTGTGTTAGTTTGGTATATCAGCTAGAAGTAAAATTCTACCATCGGCACGTCAATAGGTCTGTACTACAATTTACCAAAATCCATTCATTGCCTCCAAATATTTTTGGCTGAATGCCTTATCAGACAATGATTTCAGTCATTTATCCTTTGCGTGCACTCCTGCACTTTCATCCTAAATTCATCAAAAGCAAAAAAACTTTTTGATGGTATCAATTATTTAATATTATTGCAGCCCTTGGAAACAAGGTTAAAGTGTTTGAAATGAGTAAGAAGCAATTATTTACATTGGAATACCCCGTACGATGTTCTCCCGCAATCCTATATGAATTTTTAGCAACACCAGCAGGACTGCAAGAGTGGTTTGCAGACAGAGTGGACGAATGGGAAAATGTGTACAGTTTTTCATGGAACGGAGGCACACCCGATAAAGCAGAGGTTGTAGACAAAGAAGAAGACAAATTTATTCGATTCAGATGGCTACATACCGGAAAGGAAGAGTACTTTGAATTCAGAATCGAAAAAACAGAGATTACTAACCAGACTATACTTGTTATAAAAGATTTTGCTGAGAAAGGCGAGATCAAAGATCAAAGCCAGCTTTGGGAATACCAGATCAAAGAGTTATTTCACAGGCTGGGCAGTTAATAGTGAAGCGATCTCTTTGAAAGATCTGCAATAAAAGTCAAATGCATTGTCCCACTTTTCAAGTGGGATTTTTTTTGCCAGCTTAAGAAACGGTAACTTTTTAAAATCAACGTCTCCGGTTAACTGCTTATAATTTGTTTCTTCGAAGTGATGTTGCCATGCGTCATTTGTATTAATACAATACCACCAGTCATTTGTTATGCTGTTTTTAATGAAAGGCTCATATGCTTCCTTATAAATTCCCTGTAACTGTAATGTTATACTGAAAAAATTTCCCCACCAGAAAAAACATCTTATTGCAAAAACATTCTGCTGCGAAAACACTCTTGGATAATCCAACATTACCCATGGCAGTTCCCGGTAATTCTCTCCTTTCGCGATCTTAGGCGATATAGATAATACTTCCTGTGGCAATGCTATATCAGCAACCTCCATGAACTCTGCACTTAAATCGCCAAATAACTCGTATACCTTCCGGATGATAGCATTCTTTGTTAAAATGAACTGAGCGTCAGTTACAAGCTCTAATTCGTCTAGTGAAAGTTTTACATTTGCCATCACCACCTGAGATTTATCGAAAGCTACCAAAAAGTGATTAAAAAATTAGATACACTCATCATTCGTTCTTTCATCGGGCCTTTTTTAGCCACTTTTCTCATCTCACTGTTTGTGTTGGTAATGCAGTTCTTCTGGTTGTGGATCGATGATTTCGTAGGAAAAGGATTAGACTTCTTTACAATTGCACGTCTCACGGTGTATGTTGCAGCTACCGCTGTTCCCCTTGCGCTACCATTGGCGTTATTACTTTCATCTATTATGACCTTTGGCAATTTGGGAGAGACATTTGAACTAGTTGCGATCAAATCCTCCGGCATTCCTTTGCTCAGGTTTATGATGCCTTTATTCGTAGTATCGGTTATTATCGCCTTAATATCGTTTGTTTTTGCAAACAATATCATTCCTATTGCCAATCTTAAGATGAATACGTTGAAGTATGATATTGTAGTGGCGAAGCCTGCATTTGATATTAAGGAAGGCGTTTTTTATGACAAGATAGAAGGCTATGTAATAAAACTTGGCAAGAAGGAAAAAGATGATAGCACCATTCGCAATGTGATGATCTTTGAAAAGAATTATGGATTGCAGGATCACATGATGGTAGCAGAAAGCGGTGTGATGCGGGTTACGCCTGATAAAAGGTATCTAGAATTCACACTTAAAAACGGTTGGCGTTACCAGGAGAAAGGTAACAGGGGCACAACGAATACTGAGTTTGTACGATTAGGGTTTAAAGAATACACGAAAATTTTTGATCTCAGCACTTTCCAGCTAAAGGAAACTCCGGACAGCCTGATGCAGGACAACGAGAAAATGCTCAGTATCCGCCAACTGAATAAAACAATTGACTCTTTACAGAATATAAACACCTTGTATAAAAGAGTGCAACGAGATATAGGGCCAATTTTAAAATTCATTGGGTATTCAGATTCTGTTCAACCCAAGCTATCGACACCTAAAGTACAGGCTAAAAGCTTTGATGAATTGATACCTGATTCAGTGAGGTACATTGTACAGGACAGAGCATTGGCACAGATCGGGTCGACTAAAGGTTATATTGATATGCTTGCTGCAGATGAAGAGTACATGAGCAAGAACATCCGTTATCATAAAATAGAATGGCATAGAAAATTCACTTTATCGTTTGCCTGCATCGTGCTGTTTATGATCGGCGCTCCGTTAGGGTCTATTATACGCAAAGGAGGATTGGGATTACCATTAGTGTTCGCTGTGATTTTCTTTATTGTATTTCATCTCTTTAATACCTTCGGCGAAAAGTTTGTAAAAGAAGATGTAACCAGTGCTTTTGTAGGCATGTGGCTTTCAGCTTTTATTCTTATTCTTATAGGAATATTTCTCACATACAAAGCCATGCACGATTCACAGCTGCTTAATAAAGAATTCTATTTCCGTTTCTTTAGAAAGTCAAGAAAGCTTTTGGCTAACTTTAAGTCCTCAAAAAGACCTTCTTAAACTATCAGTATGGAAAATAACACAACCAATCGCCGCGAGTTTTTAAAAACTACTGGCAAAGCAGGTATGGCTGTTGCCCTGGCTTCAACTGTTCTTCCTTCGTTTGCCAGTCCGTATTATGATAAGGATGATATCGTAATCAACTTCGATCAAAAACCGCTTCCATATAATTATTCTGCCCTTGAGCCTTCCATTGACGCCATGACAATGGAAATTCATTATACCAAACATGCAGCAGGTTATACTAAAAATTTAGCTGATGCTATAGCTGCAGAAAAAGCATCGGAAAAAACGATCGAAGACCTGTTGAAGAACATCTCTAAATACTCATCGAAGATGCGTAACAATGCTGGCGGGCATTATAACCATGAACTGTTTTGGAGAAGCATGAGCAAAAAGTCTGAAGGAAAACCGGATGGGAAATTGATGAAAGCGATCAAAAAAGATTTTGGATCCTTCGATGCTTTCAGAACGGAATTCAGTGATGCAGCAAAAAACAGGTTTGGAAGCGGGTGGGCCTGGCTTGTTTTAAATAATAATGATAAACTGGTGGTGAGTTCGACTCCTAACCAGGATAATCCTTTAATGGATATTGCAGAAGTGAAAGGCCAGCCTGTTTTGGGTTTGGATATCTGGGAACATGCTTATTATTTGAAATACCAGAACAAACGCCCTGATTACATTAATAACTGGTGGGATGTGGTGAATTGGGACTGGGTAGAAAAACGTTACAAAAAGATGATCGATTAGAATTGACGCAAATCATAAATGAAACGGCACAAGAGCATATACTTTTGTGCCGTTGTTTATTTGGTAGCTGCTCATCTGCAAAAGCGATGACTGCATACATTCCCGAACGCAAAATATTTTTATGAAAGTAACAGCTAAATGGATAGATAAACTTGCATTTGATGCAATATCAGATAACGGTCATATTATCAGAACAGACACTACTGCTGCAGGTGGCAGCTTAGATAGTGGTATGAGCCCAAAGAAGCTGATGCTTGCTTCTTTAGCCGGTTGCAGTGGAATAGATGTTGTTGATATACTCATGAAGATGAGAGTGCCATATACCAGGCTCGAAATAGATGCAGAAGCTGAACAAACGGATACAGATCCTAAAGTGTTCAAATCTATCCAAATGATATATCGTGCTGATGTTTCTGCTGATAATTTGGATAAGCTGGAAAGAGCAGTTCATCTTTCACATGATAAATATTGTGGTGTTTCTGCCATGTTGAAGAAGCACTGCGAGATTACTTACGAGATCGAACTGATCAAATGAAAAATGTACAGATCGTTTATATATATGACGCACTTTGCGGCTGGTGCTTCGGCTTTAGCAATGTAATTAAACGTTTAAGTGAAGAATACAAAACCGATTTTGATTTTGATGTACTCAGTGGTGGAATGATCATCGGAGAAAGAGAAGGTGTTCTCGATCCGCAGTTTAGTAAGTACATTTTAGAAACGATACCAAGGCTTGAAGAACATTCAGGTGCAAAGATTGGTGAACTATATAAGCAGCAAATTGAAGACAATACATTGTACCAATCCTCGTTAAAGCCTTCCATAGCATTGTGCGTTTTTAAAACATTCTATCATCAAGATGCAATTGCCTTTGCTTCCGCTTTGCAACAGGAGCAATTTGTGAATGGAAAGAGCCTGGAAGATGATAATACCTATACGGCGTTAGCAAACCAGTTCGGTATTGATGAGAAGGAATTCATACAAAAAATCCGAAGCGACGAGTTTCGTTCAGCGGCATTCGATGAATTTAAATTCGTTCAGCAACTCGGTGTAACCGGCTTCCCTGCTGTAGTTGCCATTCATCGGCAGGAATTCTATTGGGTAGGTAGGGGTTATCAATCCTATGAAAAACTAAAGCCAGTATTAGAACAACTCAAGACATTGGATTAATACATTTGTTCCCGGTGGAAGCATCAAAACAAAATCTGAAAGTTCAGCTATGGGTCACTATCCTTAGCCTCGTGCTTTTTATTGCCAAGGTTGTTGCTTATTATCTTACTAATTCTCTTGCTATTCTCACTGATGCACTGGAAAGTATCGTTAACGTTGTTGCCGGATTTATAGGTTTATACAGCTTATATGTTGCTGCCAAGCCTAAAGACCTGGAGCATCCATATGGTCACGGTAAAGCAGAATTTATTTCTGCTGCAGTTGAAGGAACGCTTATCGTTGGCGCAGGATTCCTTATCATTTATGAAACTGTACAAAAATTTGTGCATGATAAACCTGTTAGTTCATTAGACACAGGATTATACCTGGTTGCGGCAACTGCTATCATCAACTACATAGCCGGAACAGTTTGTATCCGCATCGGAACAAAAAATAAGTCACTTGCTTTGCAGGCAAGTGGTAAACATCTGCAAACCGATACTTATTCCACGTTAGCCATCATTGCAGGATTGATCCTGATGATCACAACTAAGCTGTATTGGCTCGACAAAGCGATCGCTTTAGCGATGAGTGTGTTCATCATATATAATGGTTACATCATCATCCGTAAGTCATTGGCGGGTATAATGGATGAAGCAGATATAGAACTGCTAAAACAAATGCTAACGGTTCTCAATGCAAACAGGAGAGCCAATTGGATCGACCTGCATAACCTAAGAGTAATAAAATATGGAAGTCTTTTACACGTAGATTGTCATCTTACCGTTCCCTGGTATTTAAATGTACACGAAGCACATATCGAAGTAGATGAATTAAGCAAACTGATCCGGAAAGAATTCGGAGAGGCCATTGAGCTGTTTGTACATACTGATGGCTGTTTACCCATCAGCTGCCCTATTTGCGTAAAAGACGATTGCCCTGTAAGACAACGTCCATTCCAGGAAAGATTAGAATGGACGCTAGAAAATATCATAAGTAACAAAAAGCACAGTGTTACTTGATCTCGTAAGAAACCAGCTCAGTTGTTTGCGTTGTTGGTGCACCTGTACCGGTGAAAGTCATAGTTCCGCTGATCAGCCCCACTCCCTTCGCATAAAAAAACTCGCCTGTACCAACTGTTGCAATACTTAGTGTCGCTGTTAAGCTAACTTTTGTCACATCCGAATAGTTATTTCCCTGGACCGTTTTATTCAACCCTTGTTCAACAATCTTATACCCAAGATTCACCGTTTGCATGCCCAACCCGGGCACGTTCACCTGCACAGGAATCATCCATGTTGCATTTACAGACTGATCACTTTTCAGGTATAATTCTTCGAAACCTTGTGGTATAGCACCTTGCAGATCACTGAAACGGTAATACTCATTTCCGCTTTTTCCCCAATAAGCATTTGGCCCCGTAGAGTTGCTTAGTACTTTATAGGATCTGCCAGAAGCTACGGTTGTATCTTTTGAAGTAACGGTCAGTTTAGAAGTACCTCCGGGGTTGTTCTGGTATGTCCAGTTACTACCTACCGTTAAGGGCACGAAATCAACTTGTACGCCGGTGCTCTTTTTGCACTTACCAAAAACAAACAGGCCGCACACTAGCACAAAAATTACCTTTCGCATATAATGATTTTCGTAAAGATACATAGTAAAGATTATCTGGTTACCAGCTGCATTGCTTTTGGCATCGCTTTCGCCTAAGGCGAGATCACTCACTTCAGCGTTCCGAACTCTGATGTCCGGGTTTCAGACTGAGCTATCAGCTTGAGATATAAAGGTCAACTTTCCTGGTGAGCTATACACAATGAAAATCTATTTAAGTAATACGGGTCCACTGCTGACCGCTGTTGTATAGTACAAGAGTGCGACGCAACGGAAGATGCCATCCGGTATGATGCTGGTTACAAAAAAATACCCTGTGATAAAAATCAGGTTTGGTTTCAGCGCAGGCTTTACATTTGCAACCACATTAAATTGTTCATTAATAAATATTTTACGTAATGAAAGTAACTGTAGTTGGTGCCGGTGCTGTAGGTGCAACCTGTGCCGATAATATTGCCAGGAAAGAACTTTGTACGGAGTTGGTGATCCTTGATATCAAAGAAGGATTTGCAGAAGGTAAAGCCCAGGACCTTATGCAAACTGCGGCGCTTTTAGGTTTTGATACCCGGATAACGGGCAGCACTAATGACTACACAAAAACTGCCGGCAGTGATGTAGTGGTGATCACTTCAGGTATTCCCCGCAAACCGGGAATGACCAGGGAAGAATTGATCGGCACTAATGCCAGCATTGTAAAAGGCGTAACGGAAAATATTTTAAAGCATTCACCTAATGCTATAATTATTGTGATCTCTAACCCAATGGACACGATGACGTACCTAGCTTTAAAGAGCAGTGGTTTACCAAAGAACAGGATCATCGGTATGGGTGGCATCCTGGATAGCAGCAGGTTCAAATATCAACTTACACAGAGACTTGGCTGTAATGCTTCTGATCTGAATGCAGTAGTAATTGGCGGACATGGTGATACTACTATGATACCACTGATAAAACATGCTACATGGAACAGCACCCCGGTTACCAATTTTTTGAATGATGAACAACAGCAACAGGTGGTGAACGATACTATGGTGGGTGGAGCTACGCTTACCAAGCTTTTAGGAACTTCAGCATGGTATGCACCTGGTGCTGCCGGAGCTGCATTGGTGGAAGCCATTGTAAGAGATGAAAAGAAATTAATGCCTTGCTGTGTGTCACTGGAAGGTGAATATGGTCAGACCGATATTTGTTTAGGCGTTCCGGTGGTAATAGGCAGAAATGGATGGGAAAAGATCGTCGATTACAAACTAACTGCCGAAGAGCAGGAATTATTCAACAAAAGTGCAGATTCAGTAAGAAATATGAATGAAGTGTTGAATGCTTTATAAAGAATAACACAATAAAAAAAAGGCGTTGCAGATCGTAACGCCTTTTTTGTTTACTTAAGATCCACCCTGAAGCCACCCATTATCCATCGCTGGGGCATTTGAGCGCCTAACAGATCCTGGTACCGGAGGCCAAAAATATTATCTACCTGGGCAAACAGGATAAAGGTTCGTTTCATCAGGTAAGCTTCTGCTTTTATGTTCATTACAAGATAATCATTACTGATCGATGCATTAATAGCAGAAGCTGTTTGTGGCGTTCGTTGCTTATATATACCGCTGAGTGTAAATCCCAACCATTTGTAATTGTATTGCGTATTCCAGTTGAGTAAGTATTTGGCGTGAGAAGAAATATAAAAGGATGGCGTGCCACTACTACTGTTGTCATTCAACCAAATGAATCCCAATGTTGACCAAAATGATTGTGTAGTTGATATGGTTTTCTGGAACTGGATATCTATTTCCAAACCTGTAGTGGTAACTTCTGAGATGTTCTTTGCTAAAGCATAGGTACCCGTCGGAGAAAGGTTATCCTTCCTTGGCATATCTGCATAAGGGGTCACTACATAATCGATCAATTTTTTATGATATCGCTGGAAGAATGTAGTGCTGAATTTAAAACTGTTGCTTGCGAAATAATCAGCTCCTAGTTCATAGCTCAAAGAACGCTCAGCTTCTAAAGCGGGGTTACCGATACGACCGCTTGTTACCAATGGCCTGTTATAATTATTGAATCGTTCTGTAAAATCAGCATCACGAATGGTTTTTCCTGCACTCCCTCTCATCTGCCATTTTTTGTATTCATAAGAAAGATTTAACTGTGGAATGAGTTCAGCCCCGATGCCTTCGATCCAATCTACTCTTAGTGACGGGTTGATCGTGAAACCTTTTGAAGGCTTATAATTCATTGATGCAAATATTCCCGTTTGCCCAAGCGAATGTTGACCACGATCGTTTGAACTGATAGACTTATTCTGATACTGCATTCCTGTCACCATGTTCAATTTGGTATTCAACCCTCTTTCAAAAATCACTGCAGCCTGTCCTAGTTCAGATGTGCTCTTATTAGGAAAACCAGCTGAGTTGAACTGGTAAGTATCATCTACAGATTTGTACCCGGCTAATATCGAAAGGCGGGATTTATTCTTTTGATATCCTATCCGAAATTGATTCCAGAAGCTATTAACTTTCTCTCTTGCCGTATCAGAAACAAACGTGGTGTAAAAATTTTGTGCAGCAAAGTCACGCGAATCGTATGCAGTTCTGAAAGAGATATTCCACTTATCATTTAAAAAATGATTTACACTGGCAGACAATGTATGATTATGAAAATATCCCCGTATTCCCCTAAATCGTGGACCTAGTGAATTGTTGCTTAGAAAGCCGCCGCCTATTGCATTTCCATTTTTTTGATATAAACCACCAAGGCTTGCATTTGCCAGCGCAAGGGTGCCCATCATACCGTGCATTTGCAGCGCCTTTTTTGATTCTTTATTTTTTGCTGCAAAGGCTTTTGTGATGATATGTATCACTCCGCCGACTGCTTCACTTCCATAGATAGATGAGGAAGCGCCTTTTAAAATTTCGACCCTTTCGATCTCATGAGGAGCAATTGGAATATAGCTGCTGAAATGGCCGGTATTGGGGTCGTTCAGTCTCATTCCATCCAAAATCACCAGCACCTGTTGAAATGTGCTTCCTCTTAAAGAGATATCACTTTGTACACCTGCCGGTCCTCTCATCTGCATTTCAATGCCGGGCAAAAAGCGAAGAAGTTCATCAATGGAGTTTACGGGTAGCTTACTAAACTGCTCACCTTTAATTGTAAAAACGTTTCGCCCTGTTTTAGAAATCTTCTCCGGTATGATAGAGGATGTTACGGTAAGCGGATCAAGTTCTGTATCCTGGGCCAGGACCGGAACACCAATCAAAATACTTATGCTACATGCAAAAGCTCTAAATCTCATACAACGGCTTGTTGGTTGGCGGCAAAAGAAGTGAACAAAGTTGACTTTAGCAAATGAGCCGAATTCCGTGTTGAATATTGAAGAGGAAGTACAAGAGTGCGACGCAACGAAGCTAAATAGCAGCACTGGTCCATGGCTCATAAATAATCTCAAATAGTTACTCTATTTTCGCCGTCTAAAAATTAATTTATGCAGGCATGGAAAGATTACCAGGCGCAACATAAAGATCGTTTCCTGGATGAATTGCTTGAGTTACTTAGAATTCCGAGTGTAAGTGCGAGAAGTGAACACAAAGATGATATGCAACGCTGTGCAGAAAAAGTAAGAGATCGCTTACTGGAAGCGGGTGCAACAACCGCTGAAATCATGCCGACGGCGGGACATCCTGCAGTGTATGGCGAGCGAATCGTTGACCCTTCTAAACCAACTGTGTTAGTGTATGGTCACTACGATGTGCAGCCCCCTGACCCGCTGGAGTTATGGGATTCTCCTCCGTTTGAGCCGGTAATAAAAGATGGGAAGATATTCGCAAGAGGATCTTGTGATGACAAAGGGCAATTCTACATGCATGTGAAAGCGCTTGAAGTGATGACAAAGACAAACAGCCTTCCTGTGAACATAAAATTTTTAATAGAAGGTGAAGAAGAGATCGGCTCGAAACACTTAGGTGAATTTTTGCAAACCCACAGAGATAAATTGAAGGCTGATGTAATTCTTATCAGTGACACTGCTATGCTGAGCCTGGAAACACCAAGTATTGATGTAGGTGTACGCGGACTTTCTTATATAGAGGTTGAAGTAACTGGTCCTAACAGGGATCTGCATAGCGGTGTGTATGGTGGTGCTGTAGCGAACCCGATCACGATCCTCGCTAAAATGATCGCATCACTTCATGATGAAAATAATCATATCACGATTCCTAACTTTTATGATGATGTAGTGCAGTCTACTCCTGAAGAAAGAATGGAAATGGCGAAAGCACCATATGATGAAGCGGAATACAAAGACGATCTTGGAGTAAAAGTTCTTTGGGGTGAGAAAGGTTATACTACTAACGAAAGAACAGGTATTCGCCCGACACTTGAATTGAATGGTATTTGGGGTGGATATACAGGTGAGGGTGCAAAGACAGTATTGCCGTCTAAAGCTTATGCAAAGATCTCTGCGAGGTTGGTTCCTAACCAGAAGAGCGCAAAAATGACCAAACTGATCATTGACCACCTTCATCAAGTTGCTCCTGATTATGTAACGGTAAAAGCTTCTGAACATCATGGTGGTGATCCATACATGACACCTGTTGATAGCACGGAGTATAAAGCTGCGGCAAAAGCGATTGAAACAACCTTTGGAAAAGCTCCTATACCTGTAAGAGGCGGTGGAAGTATTCCTATTACAGCATTATTTGAAAGTGTACTAGGTTGTAAAACTGTGTTCCTGGGTTTTGGCCTTGATAGTGATAATCTTCATAGCCCTAATGAAAAATTCAATATCGATAACTTTTATAAAGGGATTGAAACCATACCTTATTTCCACCAGTATTATGCTGAGATGAAGAAATAAGTGATCACAGAAAATAATAAAAAAGGTGTCATTGAATCTGACACCTTTTTTTATTGAGATGAAACTTCTTTCTTTTTTTCTTCTTCTTCTTTTCTGAAGAGATGATCGAACTGGTGACTAAAAGATAAACTCACGCCCGTTCTATTTCTTCTTACTACACTGGTACTGTTTTCATTTAACCCCAGGTTGTTTCGGGTGAATATAATGAACTTGAGTTTCCTGCTTCGGGTTAACGCAAGCTCAATATTGACATTAGGCAGCCAGGCAAGATCTGTCTTTGCTAACGTTGCTGCGGTTCCGGCTACAGCAAGATCAAAATCCCGTCCTACGTTAACTACGATCTTATCGTTAAGGAAGCTTTTTACCAATTTCACATTCAACGCGATCATATCTAATCTTCCTGAAGGGTTATTATTATTTCCGAAAACAGCACTGCTATTATACCCTGAAGCATTCACATCAAACCTAAAGCTGTTGTTTGGTCTTATTTTAAAGACCTTGTAAAGCAAGTTGCTTACCACTACGTCCAATCCTTTATTAATAGCTCCAGAAATACTGGAATAAGTAAAATTGTAAAGATTTTGCGCAAGGTTTCTTCCTTCCTGGTAAGGAGCGAATGAACCGAATACAAGCAAATAAGTTACCTGCTTGTTCATTTCGTTAGGATCGCTCTGCAGCGCTTTCAGAAATTCGTTGAACGTAGGATCATTTAAAAATGAAGCAGTGGATGGCAATCCAAACCTGAACCTGATGTTGGGCTTTGTTAGCTTCTCAGTTAATGATGCGATCACATAAACATCTCCGCGGTAAGTTTTTGCGTCTCCACCAAGGTCTATGCTTTTATTACCCATCAGGTCTCCAAGGCTTACATTCTCGGCTGTATATTGGGCATCTACATGTATCTCTGCATTGTAAGGATCACCATTCCATTCGATGTAATTATTTTCACCGGGAACGATCACAAAAGGTCTTCTTAAAACAGATTGAAAGTTGAAATCGTAGCTTCCTCTTTCAATATTGTATCGTCCCCTGATAGATACATCTTCATTTGTGCCTGCATGAATTCGTAACCTTCCATTTCCTGTAGCCTTCAATACATCACCTGTAAGTTCATCCAGGATCACATCGATCCCTACTTTATTATTGGCTGTTACGTCCAGGTCAACAACGAGGTTTGTGCTACCTGTTGCAGCGGTAGGATTCTGCTCCTGG
>JAEZDC010000025.1 GCA_023429825.1 Bacteroidota bacterium
GCGGTAGGATTCTGCTCCTGGCCTATCTTCTTAAATACAATAAATCCTGCTTCCCCGCTCTCCCGTTTATCGGATGTTGGAATATAAATATGTGATGTATCGTTCAACTCACCTACAATATTCATAAGGATATTGCTTTCGGGACCTGTGATATTGATCGCTGCCTTCCCTACTGCTGTTCCATAAAAATTCTCGTTATCAGTTGCTTTAGTATCCAACATCAGCATCTTATTGGTGAACACATCAAAATCGAAACGCATGTTCTTAAATGCTTTTTGATAAATCATACCTTTTGCAGTACCTGTATTATCAAATTTATCCCGAATTGTAAACTGTCCGAACGTGAGCCTGTCTTCCCTGAAATCGAGATTTACTGAGTCAACATAATAATACACCCTGGTAAAATTTACTTTGAACCCCGCGTTTCGTAAAGTCACTTTTCCAAGTATATGCGGCCTGTTAATGGTGCCGTGTAATTCAATATCTCCTGTTGCATAACCAGTGATATCACTGAAAATGGTAGATAAAAAACGATTGATGAAAGTGATCGGTGTATTATTCAATTTCAATTTTGAAGCAAGTGGCGCGGTGGCATCTTTTGTATCGTAGGCTCCTCTTAAGGTTAAATTGTATTCTGGATTGTCGGAGTGAAAGCTATAATCAAGTTTGCCAGTACGTTTGGAATAGTTTGCAAGGATATTTACCAATCCAATTGAATCATCATCCAATCTAAATTCATGTGCCTGTAATGTGGCATGTGCGGTAAACTGGTCAAAGAAATCAGTCATTATAATCTCCCCTGATGCCAATCCTTCCAAACGTGGTTCTCGTGTAATGTATGGCATGATATCACCCAAATGAATATTCCTTAAGTTGATCACCAACTCATTCACATTTCCTCCATCAGGCATCCTTGTAGATAAAGTGACTTCCTGCGTACCTTGAGTAAATCTTACATCTCTTGCAAAAACAAAATTCTTTCTCAGCGAAAGCACACCTTCTTTCTCCAGTGTCCATCTCTCTTCATTGATCACGAAAGAAGAAGGTTTGAAATCGATCCGTACTCCATCTTCTAAAGTCGTCACCTGTGCGTTAAGATCAGCTTCATTGAGCGTATTGTTTGCTTTCGTTTTGATATTAACAGTAGAGACGTCGTTGGCAGAAACAATATTCAAAGCTGTATTGGGAAAATACAAACTATCACCAACGGTGATCACATCAACATTTCCTAAAAGTTTTAAGGTCGTTACATCGCCGGTTCCATTAATAGCCACACCAGTGAACGATACTTTATCATATACAAATGCCGGAACAGTTGCCTGTATCGTAAAGCCTGAATCAGCTCTCGTAGTATTTACACTGCCTTTAAAAAAAGCATTATCAAAACCGGAAAGCCGTGGCTCGAATATCCTGATAAAATCACTGATGTTTCTTGTGTTTAGAGTAACATTAAAATTCTGATCTAAGGGAACGATCTTTGGCTGATTGATATAAGATGGATAGTAGCTATGCAAGTATGATTGGATGCTTGCAGGTAAGTCAAGAATGCTATATTTCCCTGCCACAGTTACATCCATCTCATTACTCTGAACGCTTAAAACTTTTTGACCGTTCACAAAATCTGATTGTAAAGCAAGAGAGTCGAAGCTCAGCCTTGTTGAATCATGTAATAACGAGGCGTTGATGAGTTTAGCAGAGCCGATGAAATTATCAATATTCGTTCCTGCGAAATTGAGATCAAATAACCCCGCCAGTTCCAGTTGCTTTTTTGAAAGCTGCAAAGCCATCAGATCAGCTTTCACTACGTCACCCAGCATTGTAATGCTGGGAACATCTCCTTTGAAATCAACAATTATGTTACTGGTGAAATCAAGATTTGGATCATCGATCTTAACCTCACCTTCAAATACTTTTTTTGCAAAGCTTCCATTGGTGACGATATTTCGATAGGTATAATTTTTAAAACTAAACTCAGGAATGCTTCCGTCGAAGTTTGTTCTTAAAGTATTAAGATCAAATCCGCTGCCGCTCACCTTACCACTTAAGCTCACAATGCCCAGATCTTTGCTATTGAAGAATTTTCCAAGATCCAACCTGTTGGTATTGAGTATTCCGGAGTACGTAGGTTGCGCCCTGGAAGGGAAGGTCATCGATAGATTGGCTGCAACAGTTCCGATATCTGTTACAATATTTCCTTTTGTTTTAAAACTTTTGAAATTACCATTAAAGACGCCATTATACCGAATAGTTCCAAGGCTATAAAGATTAGGCGATTTAATATTCCGTAGTGCAGGAATATACAACGCAAGATCATTGTAATTGGTGGTGATCTGCCCAGGGGATAAACTAAAATATGCCGTATTCACATCAGGTAAACCTTTAACCGCTACGTTTCCTGAAACGACAGAATTCCCCGCTCTTGCATAAAGCCCTTTTGCATCCAGGTTATCAACCGTACCCTTTATAATTCCACTCACAGCAATTTCCCTGTTCCAGTCTCTTAGATCTGGTGCAAAAAAAGCAATATCATCTGAGTGAATATTCGCTTGCCTGAATCGTACATGCATCACTACATTGGTAATATAATTCGCCATGTCGTGATTAAAATCGTCAAAATGCATGGCATAGTAATCCCTTAAATGGCTACGTGGGGTTTGCAGATCCAGTTCTTTAAATTCCATGATCTGCGGCGTTAAGAGGAATTTTGCTTTTAGTTTGTTTACTTCAAAGCCACTTCTTTCTTTAGTTGCCACATCTACGTTCGCTTTTATGGAGTCACCTATAAAACTGAAGTTGCTGATTGATCCATTGATCTTACCAAAGCTTATATGTAGTCCATCAAAATAAGACAGCGGTGCTCTTTCTTTTTGTCTTTCTGTAGCGTAAGTTCCATTAGTAATATTCAACCTGGCAATTCTCATTTTTAATCCTCCCGGATTTAAATGAAAAGCACTAACAGTTTTACTTTTTGTTTTGGGTCGTAAGCCTGGATAGTTAAGCGTATGGAAATAAGGTTTATCTAATGTGATCTCAGAAATATCAATATCGCTCTCATTAAGATCTATATTGTTTGCATCGAGTAAAAGGCTGCCGAACTTAATGGTTTGATCCTGTCCAATCCATTTATCATTCACCTTGTACACTACATTTTTAAAATCAAGCTTTTTAAGATGAAGCGCTAAACCACTTTTCTTTTTTGTGGTAGCTGTTTTTTTAGGAGAGAAATAATCCACCAGGAACTGGTAATTCCAGATACTATCGGTTCTATTGGTTTTAATAATGGCATCTTCCAAGCCAATGTATTTAAGATCAGCTTTGTCTTTAAAGATGAACCAATCGGTAATGCGTACCTTCAAACTACCAGCATAAAGCAAGGTATCTTTCTGGTGATCTTTAATCAATGTGCCTTCCAGATCAAGTTTATCAAAAAAAGAAATGCTTACTCTCTTTACAGATACTTCAGTGTTCAGATCTCGGGAAAGTCTTTTTGCAGCCTGCTTTACCAGCCAATTCTGAACCGGGGGAGTTTGAATTGCGATGAGGGCGAGTATTATCAAGCCAAGCAACACCAATAAAACCCTTACTGTTATTTTTAAAGTTTTCCTCAGCGTAGGATCATTTAGGGGTAAAAATAATTTAAAAACGCCGTGGTTCAAATTCAATGCCAATAGTTTATGTGAGTATTTCGTTAAGGATACAGTCTGCCACGCATCCAAAACATATAATCATAGGAAACCCCCGGCGGAAATGAGAGGCATTTGAGGTACACCTTTTGTAATGATTCTTCAAAATCATTTCATGCCTGAAGATATTCACCGTTGGGGCATCAGTCAACTCAATCAATACTTTCTTCAGATAAGCAGGGAGTACAGGGAAGGAGTAAAATCCGGAAAACAACCTGAGGAACTCGAAGATCTTTACTGGTCTATGAAACAGGTCTACAGTGAAATGCGGTCCAGGATGTTTGCCTACGTTCCTGGATCAAAAGGAAAATTATAATGGTTGGCAGGATAGTTGAAAAATCATCTGAAAAAAATTAATGGAAGTTCTGAAAGATGGTGTCATCAACGTTAGGATCATTGATGACGCTTTTTATATCCCCCAGCTTAACAGGCACAGGCGAATCTGGCTATATGTCCCTGCTGATTATGATCAAACTGATAAACGTTATCCGGTTATCTATATGCACGATGGGCAAAACCTTTTTGATAATTCCACTGCATTTGGAGAGGAATGGCATATTGATGAAATGATGACTGCAATGGCACATCAAAGTCTTATAGTGGGAATTGATAATGGCGGAGAAAAAAGATTAAATGAATTCAATTTCTATGATCATCAGGAATATGGCGCTGGAGAAGGGCGACAGTATATTGAATTTATTACTCAATCATTGAAACCATTTATAGATAATCATTTCCGAACTATTTCCGATAGAGATAACACTTTTATTGCAGGCAGTTCAATGGGTGGATTGATCTCCTTTTATGCAGCACTGTACTTCCCGGAAGTATTTGGGGGAGCAGGTATCTTTTCACCTTCTTTTTGGTTGCAGGAAGCTTTAAGAGAGGAAGTAGCTTCTGCAATCGATCATCATCATTACTATCAGCGATTTTATTTTTATTGTGGTGATAAGGAAGAAGAAAATATGCTCAATCGGATCAACCAGGTAATTGAAGTTTTAAAAGAACGGGACAATTTTGAGATCAACCAGGCAATAGATCCAAAAGGTCATCACAGCGAACATTTCTGGAAGATCCAATTCCCGCTTTTTTATCAATGGATGATAAACTCCGTGCAGGCACTTAAACCGGTTGCCTAGCATACAATTGGCATAAAACTTTCGACCATTATTAAAAAAAGTGTATGAGTACAAATACAAATGATAACCAGCAACGCTCTAATCAACAACCTACACCGGATAATAATCAAACGCCTATTGCTAAAGCCGTTTCTGAAAGTGATGAATCAATGGAAGAATTGAGGAAAAAAACGGATAGAGTTACGCATGTAGATGAATCACAAAATAAACCGGATACACCATGGAGCCCGGGACAAGAAACTTCAGGTCAATAGATCAGAGACGGTTTTGCCGTCTTTTCGCAAGTTTTTAAATTAAAAGAGACGGCCTGAATAAGCCGTCTCTTTTATTTAATAACAAGAGCTTATCTTCTTTCATTCTGTTGCTCATTTTCACGCTCCTGCTCCTGGTTTCTTTCGTTTTCGTTCCTGTTTTCGTTACGAGTTTCATTACGATTTTCATTTCTGTTCTCGTTACGATTCTCGTTACGGTTTTCATTGCGATTCTCGTTACGGTTTTCGTTACGATTCTCGTTGCGGTTTTCATTACGTTTTTCTTCCATAACAATTACTGTTTTATGTTAAGAATAATACTGTAACTCCAAACACTGCACCATTATTCCATACTGTTGCTTAGATACAATAGTGGTAACTGTGCTTTGAAAATGGATAAAATCCTGAGTGTAAATACTTGCTGTTTTCAGCCAGTTATAAGCATTGATTAAACTGCGGGTTGGAACACCTTGAATACTGTTTAATGTGCATATTCATCTGTAACTAATAGAAGCGACAGAAGCCATGTAATGCTTTAATATTACAGCCTTATGTTAACAGGGTTTCTTTTGTAGAGTATTATATACAATAAGCCAATCATTCATCTATGCATAAGTTTCTTATGTATATTTACTATATGAAGCAAACCAGCCAGCTGTATAAAGGATCTCTTACAACTATTATTTTGAAGTTACTCAGCGAGCAAGAAAAGATGTATGGTTACGAAATGACTAAAAAAGTAAAAGATCTGAGTGAAGGTGATCTGCTACTAACTGAAGGTGCGCTATATCCTGCACTGCATAAATTAGAAGCTGATGGGTTGGTAGATGTCTCGGTAGAGCATGTAGGTAATAGGCCTAGGAAGTATTACAGTCTCACAAAACAGGGAAAAGCAGAGGTGAAAACTAAATTAAAAGAGCTGTCAGCGTTTGTTAACCAAATGCAACTGGTATTAAATCTTCAACTTGGTAAATAACATCTTATGGAACTCACCAAACAACAGATCGAACAATTATTTGAATTCACTGAAAAGAAATACGTGAGATATTATGATTTACAAGTGGAGTTGGTGGACCATCTCGCAACCAAAATTGAAGAGGAAATGGCTGCAGATGCTGATTTGGAATTTACGAAAGCACTGGACAAGGTATACAGAAGCTTTGGAATGTTCGGCTTTGCGAAGATCGTTCAGCAAAAACAAAACGAAGTGGCAAATGCTGCAAGAAATAAATGGTGGAAAGAGATTAAGCTGTTTTTTACCTGGCCTAAAATCACATTTGTTGTGTGCATATTTATGATCTTTTGGCAAGTGGCCTTGTATATTCCAATTATATATTTAGGTCCATCGTTCGTGGCTGCTTATATCATAGGTAATGCAGTTATGGGAAGAAGGTTTATATCCTTAAATAAACGAGCTAAGAAGTCTAAGCAATTATTGCTACTGCAATTTACGCCGTGGCACACTTCACTATTTGTCTTTTTCTACCAGCAGATTTTTCTGTTAGGAGATTTTGAAAAAATGCCGCCTGTATTATTTAGTGCCATGGTAACTTTCGGGATGATAAGTATGATCGCCTCCTTTCATTTGTATATTAAAGTAAGAAATGAAGCGTTAAGATTATATCCTGCCGCTTTTGCTTAACTACTACGCAGGAAATGAAAAATGCTTTTAGCAGCATTGGCAGATGCATTGCCTTTATCTGAGAGGACTTGCCTGAGTAAATGATAATCTTGTTGTAGTTGCTGTTGTTTGCTGGTATCTTCTAAAAGCAATTTTAATTCTACAATAAGATTCTCAACAGTAAGATCATCCTGGATCAGTTCTGTTACAACCAATTTATCCATGATGAGATTAACTAGAGAAATGTATTTGATCTTAATTACACGTTTGGCAATCTGGTAACTGATGTTGCTTCCCTTATAACAAACCACTTCAGGCACACCAAACAAAGCAGTTTCTAAAGTTGCAGTTCCGCTGGTCACCAATGCTGAAGTAGCCTGCGATAACAATGCATACGTTTTGTTTGAAACGAATGAAACGTTCGAATAGGTTTTCATTATCTCATTGTAAAAGTCATCTTCAATAGAAGGTGCTTTGGCTATAATGAACTGGTGGTCTGGAAAATGGGGAGCCACTTCCAGCATGACAGGAAGTTTTTTCAATATTTCCTGCTTCCTGCTGCCGGGTAATAATGCAATGATGGGCTTTTCAGAGAAGGAAGAGGAGTGATCCGTTGCTTTGAAGGTATTGATCACTTCCACTAAAGGATGGCCTACATATTCTACATTCCAATTCCATTTGTTTTGATAGTAATCTTTCTCAAAGGGAAGGATCACGAGCATTTTGTCAATAGTTTGTTTCATCTTCCTTACCCTATTCTCTTTCCATGCCCATACCTGCGGAGAAATATAAAAGATCGTTTTGATGCCTTGCTGCTTTGCCCATTCTGCAATGCGAAGGTTAAACCCGGGATAATCAACCAATATGAGGGCATCTGGTTTGTTGGCAGAAATATCTTGTTTGCAGAAAGCAATATTCTTGAAAATCGTCCGGATATTCATGAGCACTTCTATAAAGCCCATGAACGCAAGCTCTTTGTAATGCTTTACAATAGTTCCTCCGGCCTGCTGCATAAGATCACCACCCCAGCAACGGAATTGTGCAGCAGCATCAAGCTTTTTAATTTCCTTGATCAGGTTGCTTCCGTGCAGGTCTCCACTGGCTTCACCGGCAATGATATAATAGTTCATGGTTCATGGTTCATAGTTCATGGTGTTGAAGAACTATGATGATGCGTAAAGATAAGAATGTACAAGAGTGCGACGCAACGAAGCTGCCACGAGAACTAAAGCTGGTAACAAAATCAATACAACAATTTCAAAACAATAGCAAATACGGCGTAGATACAGGTTACTATGAAAATGCCTTTTGCCGTCTGGTCTTTCCTGCTATTGATGTAAATGGTAAACATAATAGCATTGGCTAGTAAAGAAAAAGTAACTGCACTCGTGAGTATCTTTTTTTGATAGCCGAGAAACTTTAGGAAATCGATGAAACTCTCAGAAGAGAATTTCCAAAAATAAAAGCCTATGATGCCAAGTAAAGGCGCAATAAGACCAATAATGAGTCCGAGCTTAAGATTATCTTTTTTTAGCATGAGGGCTGATGAGGCTTTTTTCTAATTTTTCTTTCAATTCGTAATTGGTAAGATCGAACTGTACAGGCACTACGCTCACATAATTATTTTTCAATGCCCACACATCTGTATCTTTTCCTTTGTCAAAATTTACGAATTCTCCGGTTAGCCAGAAATATTTTTTTCCATGCGGATCACTTCTCGACAAAAAATCCTCCTCGTATTTTGCATAAGCCTGCCTGCATACTTTAAAGCCTTTTATATGATCTGCAGGCACAGCCGGAATGTTTACATTTAAGCAGAGATGCTTGTCGTAATTCTTTTTCAGGATCTGTTCCACCAGAAGTCTTGCATATTTTTTTGAACCTTCAAAATCTGCTTCTATACTAAAATCCAATAAGCTGAAACCGATGCTTGGTATACTTTCAATAGACGCCTCGAGGGCTGCAGACATTGTTCCGGAGTAGATGACATTGATTGAATGATTGGCACCATGATTCACACCGCTCAGGCAGATATCCGGTTTACGATGCAATATTTTATCGACCGCCAGCTTTACGCAATCTACAGGTGTTCCGCTGGTATGATAGGCTTCTATATCGCCAAAAACGTTTACCTGGCTCATGCGTAGCGGTTGACCGATGGTGATCGCATGTCCCATCCCGCTTTGAGGTTTATCTGGTGCCACTACTACTACTTTACCGAGGTCTTTTACAGCTTCAACCAAGGCTCTGATGCCTGGGGATGTGATGCCATCATCGTTCGTAACAAGAATTACCGGCTGACGGCTTTTTGTAGTCTTCTTCTTTATACTTTTTGATTTTGCCATGGTGTTCAATCTTCTACAAATGTGAGCAAAAAGGCTTCGCAAAAAAATTATCCAACAAAATTTGGTGTTTAGCTAAAAACTTTAGTATATTGCAGCTAAACAGATTAGCTATGTCATTTGCCGGAAAAAACCTCAAATTTTTACGCAAGCAAAAAGGATGGACACAGGAAGAGTTTTCAGTGAAGCTTGGAATTAAAAGATCTTTATTAGGTGCGTACGAAGAAGAAAGAGCTGAACCCAAATTAGAAGTAACAGAGACTGTTTGTGGGATCTTTAGAATTTCTATGGAAGATTTTCTTTTAAAAGATCTGAGCGCAGCAAAAGGAAATTACCTGGAAAGACGCCGGCAAATGAAAATGTCGTCTTCTCATGCTGCAGAGATCCAATTTGTTCCTGTTAAAGCTGCAGCAGGTTATTTAGCTGGCTACGCAGATCCTGATTTCATAGATGAACTCAACACATTTACACTTCCAATGCTAGCCCCGGGGCAGTACCGTGCTTTTGAAATAATGGGAGATAGTATGCTACCTACGCCAAGTGGTTCGGTAATAGTAGGCGAAAAGATAGATGACATGGATGATATTAAAAACAGCCAGGCATATATCGTTATCAGCAAAAGCGAAGGCATCGTTTATAAAAGAGTGGTCAAAAATGTTAAGGCTAAAGCCAAACTTACATTGGTGAGCGACAACCCGGATTATGAACCTTACACTATCAACTCCGATGAAGTTCTCGAAATGTGGAAGGCAGTGTATGTTCTCTCTAAAGCTCAACCGTTGCCAAGATGGGATATGAATCATCTTACAACGGTCGTTAACGATCTTCAACAGCAGGTGGTTACTTTAAAAAAGAAATTGAGTAATTAATTGTTACCTCAGATTAAGTCAATTCAAATATTTCTGCTGCCACTTGTCAATCTATATTTGCTGGCCTATCAAAGAACTTTTTACTTAGATACGCCAACCAGCCGCCATGCATAAATTTTTACTGACTGTTACATGTTTATTAGGCAGTATCGTTGTTATTGCTCAAACCAAATCGGTACAAGGAGTAAAGATCACTAAAGCTCCAAAGATCGACGGGCATTTAAATGATTCTGCCTGGAATAATATACCTGTTGCAAAGGATTTCATTATAACATCTCCCAATTACGGGGCACCGTCAGCAGTACAAACTGATGTGAAAGTTGCTTATGATGATGTAGCAGTTTATGTAGGAGTAATGTTGTATGATGATCCCAAGCTGGTGAGAAAGGGTCTCACATCAAGAGACAGGGAACAATTCCAGGATGTTGATTTTTTTAGTGTAGCGTTCGATACATACAACGATAATCAAAATGCATTTCAGTTTACCGTTACCGCGGCAAATGTGCAAAGCGACATTCGCTATTCACCTTTAGGCAATGATTATAATTGGGATGCTGTTTGGGATAGCCGTGTAGCCTTTACCGAGAATGGCTGGAGTATTGAAATAAAGATCCCTTATTCTGCTATTCGTTTTGCTAAAAGAGATGTGCAGGACTGGGGGCTACAGTTTACAAGATTCACCAGGCGAACCAATGAAAGCGCCAACTGGAATCCTGTTGACCCAAAAGTGAGTGGCTTTGTAAACCAGTTTGGCGATCTTAAAGGACTTCAGCAACTACAACCGCCTACACGCTTATCATTTCTTCCCTATGTTTCTGCAGGATATAGCACAGTTCCAACTAACAACGGAACGATCAATACTTTTTTACGCAACGGGGGAATGGATGTAAAGTATGGAGTGAATGAATCGTTCACGCTGGATATGACACTAGTACCAGATTTTGGACAGGTAGTAAGTGATAATGTCGTGTTGAATCTCTCTCCATTCGAACAACAATTCAATGAAAATCGTCCCTTCTTCACAGAAGGCACAGAACTATTCAATAAAGCAGGAATATTTTATTCGAGAAGAATAGGCGCTATGCCTTCAGGTTATTTTGCTGCAAGAAGGCTCGCTGCAGATAGCAATTATGAGATCATTAAAAATCCTGCTATCACACAGCTTTATAATGCAACAAAATTTTCGGGCCGCACTAAAAAGAAATTGGGTATCGGGATATTCAATGCGGTTACGGCCCCGATGCATGCAGAGTTCCGAAACAGCAAAGATGAAAAGATCACAATGGAAACGGAGCCGCTAGCTAATTACAATATTGTTGTGTTAGACCAGCCATTGCAGGGAAGATCGTTTGTAGCTTTTACTAACACAAACGTGATCCGCAATGGCAGTGGCAGAGATGCGAATGTGAGTGCAATAGATATCTCTTTGTATGATAAGAAGAATATTTATCATACCCGCACAAACTTCAGGTACAGCCACGTAACAGGTGCTGATCCACATGATGGTTTTAAAGCTTATAACGAGATAAGTAAAGTGAGTGGTAAATGGCAATGGGCTCTCATCAATAATATCGAATCAGAAAAGTACGATCCAAATGATCTTGGAATATTAGCAGCTCCCAATGAATTTTTAAGCAGGGCCCAAATTGCTTTCAGGCAGTTTACCCCAAATAAATATTTTAATGTAAGAAACTATACACTGACAGTTGATCATGTAAATCTTTACAAGCCTTTCAAATTCCAGGAATTGAGAGTGAATCTTAATTTATTTCATCTTTTTAAAAATTTCTGGGATCTGAATATTGAAAGCAGTGGCAATCCTATCTGGTATTATGATTATTTTGAATTAAGAACTCCCGGAAGACGGCTACGCAAAGCTCCATGGAGATTTACCGGTCTGTTTGGAAGCAGTGATAGCAGAAAAAAACTTCACTGGAGATACGGTTTAGGTTTTGCTGAATCACCAATTCCAAAAGATCCTTTCTTCCTTGTGAATATGGGCTTTCGTTATCGCTTCAATGATAAATTCAGTTTAGATTGGGATGTAAGAAGAGATCATGATAAAGGAAATTTTGGCTGGATCGGATTTGATAATACAGGTAATCCTTTAATCGGGCGAAGGCAAATACTCAACTTCACCAACCTCTTGAGCGGGGTTTATAATTTCAAAGCAAGAATGAATCTCAGCTTAAGGGCAAGACATTACTGGAGCAAGGTTCATTACACTAACTTCTATGATGTATTGCAGGATGGCAACTGGACCGAGAGACCATTCATGAGTGGGTACGACAGAAATTTCAATCTTTTTAATCTCGATATGTTCTTTACCTGGGACTTTCGTTTAGGCAGCAGGTTGATCGTTGCATGGAAGAATGCATTAGGACCTGATGCATTTGTAAATGGAATTGATAATACCAAATACTTTGACAACTTTCGCCGATCATTTAATGTACCCCACAGTAATGAGGTGAGCGTGAAATTTGTGTATTATATAGATTATCTTGATCTGAAGAAAAAACGCTGATCAGTTATAATCAGGGAACTGCGGTTCTTCTTTTTCATGCTGCTGTGAAATACTCCAGACATGTGTATAGCTTCCGTTGGTAATAGCGATATATTGCGCTGCCAAAGGAATATTATATCGTAAACATTGCATCAAAACATTCTCGTTTAATAGTTCATTCATCTCTTTACATTCAATGATCATCCACGGTTTCTCGTTTTTGTAAACGACTACATCGCAGCGCTTCCTGAGATCATTCAGTTTTATTTCTTTTTCAACCGCCATAAGTGAAGATGGATACTTTTTAACCTTAATTAGATATTGAATAATATTTTGTCGTACCCACTCTTCCGGTGTAAGTCGTACCCACCGTTTCCTGATCTCATCAAATATGAGTTCTTTGTCATCTTCTTCTTTGATCTTGAATTCGTATGGAGGATACTCAACCTTCACCATAGCTCAAATGTAAGCTTTGCTCTACGCCTGTGATTTCTTATATTTGCAGAATTTATTTTTTTGAACCCTCTTTGAAATATTATCTATGAAGACGAAAGACGAAATAGTGGCCAACTGGCTTCCCCGCTACACAGGTGAAAAACTAGAGAATTTTGGAGAGTACATCCTGCTCACCAATTTTAGTAATTATGTAAAAATGTTTGCCGAATGGAATGGAGTGGAGATCATAGGTATCGATAAACCATTTCAATGCGCTACGGCAGATAATATTTCCATTATCAATTTTGGGATGGGTAGCCCAACCGCTGCTACCGTAATGGATCTGCTTTCTGCAATTAAACCTAAAGCTGTTCTATTTTTAGGCAAGTGCGGTGGATTGAAAAAAAGAAACAAGATCGGTGATATTATTCTTCCTATTGCAGCAATAAGAGGCGAGGGTACATCAAACGATTATTTCCCCGCAGAAGTACCTGCAATGCCTGCCTTCGCTCTTCAGAAAGCAATATCAACTACAATAAGAGATTATGGTGTTGATTATTGGACAGGTACAGTGTATACTACCAACCGTAGGGTTTGGGAGCATGATACCGAATTCAAAGATTATCTGACGAAGATCAGGGCTTATGCGATCGATATGGAAACCGCTACCATTTTTACAGTCGGATTCTATAATAAGATCCCTACCGGCGCTCTTCTCCTGGTAAGCGATTCACCAATGATCCCAGAAGGTGTAAAAACTGAAGAAAGTGATAAGAAAGTTACGGGTTCATTTGTCGAAAACCATTTGAAGATCGGAATTGATTCTCTGAAGCAATTGATCAATAACGGGTTGACCGTTCGGCACCTTAGGTTCTGATAACTAATTTTTTATGCTATTCTCTTTGTGATTTTAAAAAGGTTTTTTTAAAAGGCCTTCATCCGTTACCTTTGCCCGCTCCAAATTATGCCTTAACATGTCACTAGCTGTCCCGTAAGACGGCGGCGAAATGCATGTGGCCTATTTAAAACATAATAGACACATGAAATTATCACAGTTCAAGTTTGACCTTCCCTTAAACCTGATTGCCCAGCATCCTACAAAAAGACGAGAAGACAGCCGTATGATGGTTGTTCATCGCCATAATGGCCAGATCGAACACAAGCACTTCAAAGACATACTGGATTATTATGAAGACAAGGATGTGTTTGTGGTGAATAATACCAAAGTATTTCCTGCGAGAATGTATGGCAGAAAAGAAAAGACAGGCGCCAAGATCGAGGTATTTCTCTTAAGAGAACTGAATAAACCAAATCGCTTATGGGATGTGATCGTTGACCCTGCACGTAAAATTCGCGTAGGTAATAAATTATACTTTGGTGAGCATGATGAGTTGGTTGCAGAAGTAATTGATAATACCACCAGCCGCGGCCGTACCATTAAATTTTTGTGGGAAGGTGATGATAACAGCTTCAAACAGATGCTGGAATTCTTAGGTGAAACTCCACTACCAAAATACATTAAGCGTAAACCGGATGATGAGGATAAAGAACGTTATCAAACTGTTTATGCTAAACATGAAGGTGCAGTAGCAGCTCCAACCGCAGGCTTACATTTTAGCCGTGAATTGATCAAGCGATGCGAGATCCACGGTGTACGTTTTGCAGAATTGACTTTGCATACAGGCCTTGGTACTTTCCGTCCTATTGAAGTGGAGGACCTCAGCAAACATAAAATGGATGCTGAATATTACAGGATAGATGATACCTGCACAGAGATCGTAAACAAAGCTAAACAGAGAGGAAACAGAATTTGCTCCATCGGTACAACTACCATGAGAGCAATGGAAAGCAGTTTTACAGCTCAAAAGCTTCTAAAGCCAAGCGAAGGCTGGACGAATCATTTTATCCACCCGCCGTATGATTTTAATGTAGCCGATAGCCTGGTAACGAATTTTCATTTACCAAAGACCAGCTTAATGATCATGGTATGCGCTTTTGCCGGGTATGATCTTGCTATGGAAGCATACAAAACAGCTATAAAAGAAAAATATCGCTTCTTCAGCTATGGAGATGCTTTATTGATCCTCTAAAACTTAACCGGAAAGCCTTCAAAAAATGAAGGCTTTTTTATTTGTTTGATCAGTTTACAATTTCTTAAATGATTAGTATATATATCTAATCTGTTAATCTTTAACATCAGTTTCCTTTATCTCTTGTACTTTTCACTAACCATTTATCTTTGTTTCCATTGCATGAAAAAGCTCGACTGGTACATAATGAAGAAAATGCTGGTGTCGTTCTTCTTTTGTATTCTATTATTCAGTGTGATCGGGGTTGTGATCGATGTAAGTGAAAAGACCGATGACTTTGTGAAATCCGGGTTGAGTGCAGGGCAGATCATCACGAAATATTATTTTGGTTTTGTTCCACGTATCGCTGCCATGCTTTTTCCTTTATTCGTTTTTATAGCAGTGATCTTCTTCACGTCAAAGATGGCGGGACGTAGCGAAGTGATCGCAATTCTCGCCAGCGGTACAAGCTTCAATCGATTTCTACGACCATATATTGTTGGAGGATTATTTCTCGCAACGATATTGTGGTTTGCGCAACGCTATGTGGTACCAAGAGCAAATGAGATCTTTTCTGATTTTCAAACCAACTATATAGATAAGAACTCTTCTTATAATCCGTTGGTTCAAAAAAATACGACGAACATTTATCGTCGAATTGACTCTTTCACATATGCCGGAGTGAATTTTTATGATACAGCTTCTAAAACAGGCAGCAGCTTTTTTATGTATCGCATAAAAGATAACCAGGCTGTATACAACCTGAGAGCTGAAACATTTAAATGGGATACAACTAAAGGTTTAAACAAATGGGTGGTGGAAAATATTGTAGAGCGAAGGATCGATGGTATGAGAGAAAGTGTAAGCCTCTCCGATAGAAGAGTATTGGATTTTAATTTTAAACCTTTTGATTTAAGGATCGACGAATACGCAAAAGATAAATTGAATACACCCGCATTAGGACGGTATATTAACATGCAGGTAGAAACCGGCGCCGAAGGTTTGAACGATCTTAAAGTTGAATATTATAAAAGGGATTCAACACCTTTTGCTGTATTGATCCTCTCTTTGATAGGTGCTGTCATCGGTAGTCGTAAAGTAAGAGGGGGAAGTGGAATGCACCTTGCAATAGGCATCACAGCCGCTGTAACTTTTGTGATCTTCGATCGCTTCTCAACCATCTTCTCAACCAAAGGGAACTTTCCACCGATGCTTGCTGCATGGGTACCTAACCTTATTTTCCTTGTAGTTGCATTTTGGATGTATAAAAAAGCACCAAAGTAGTGCTCAGCAAAATGCCGCCTTAACAGATTCAACTGTTTTCTCGCTATCGTAAAAACTTATCAGTCTTTCGATAACATCTTCCACTAAAGCATCCGGACAACTCGCTCCACTGGTAATTAAGATCTTTACAGGCTTAGTTTGAGGCAGGTAACCTGTACTTACTTTCTCTTCTTTCGTTCTCCAGTCAGCATGAACCACCTGGTCTTTACTCAATAATTTTTCAGCAGATGAAATAAAATAGGTAGGTAATTTTTCTTCACACAGTTCAACTAAATGCGAAGTGTTAGATGAATTATATCCTCCGATAACAATAGCAAGATTCGCATCAGTACTCAACATGCCACTAACCGCGGTTTGATTATCAAGTGTTGCATAACATAGCGTATCTCGTGTATCAGCAAACCGTTCATTGATATTCGTTTCATCCAAATCATATTTCTTCATTACTACCTGCTTCAGGTATTCTGCGATGGCCTGCGTGTCGCTGGCTAATTGCGTCGTTTGATTGATCACACCAAAACGTTGCAGGTCTTTATTAATATCGAATCCAATGCTGAATCTTCCTTTGAACTCCGTGTAAAAAATATCCGCAGTTTTTTCTCCTGTTATATATTTCGCTAATTCGATCGCTTCTTTCATATCATTCACCACAACTGTTGGTGTGAAAGATGAAGCATGAGAAAAAGTTGCCCTTGTTTCTTCATGCTTAGGTTTACCATGCACTACCAGGCTATAACCACTCTTAGCAAGCTGTTCACCACGATTCCAAACCTTCTCAACAAAAGGACAGGTAGTGTTATATTTTTCAACCTGGATTCCTTTTCCTTTCAGCATTGATTCAATTTCAAGTGTAGTACCGAAAGCAGGAATCAGCACGATATCATCACCGGTGATCTCATCAAACGAGATCACTTGCTTACCATGTGTATCCTGTAAAAATCGCACCCCGCGTTCCTGCAGGTCTTCATTCACCTGCGGGTTATGTATCATCTCGCTCAATAAAAAAATACGTTTACCGGGGTTTTCATCGATCGTTCTGAAAGCAATCTCAATTGCATTCTCAACGCCGTAACAAAAACCAAAATGACGGGCAAGATATATTTGCACCGACCCGAAATCGAGCAACGTGGGGGTAAAGTCCTTCTTCAATTTGTCCTGCTGCTTACGCTTAGATTTTATTGCACTGATGAGGTTGCTGCGATAAATATTGGGGACATCAAACTGCTTCATATCTGCCGCAAATGTACAAAACAACATTGAGGCTTTTTGTTAACCTTAATCATGATACAAACTGCTGTATTTCATAGCATCTTCGTTGCGTCGCAAGCACTTCATCGTTCCAATCACATAGCAACAGGGGCGTGGCTTAAATCTTGTTCATTATTTCTAAAAGGTTATCTATGAATACAAATGAACAAAACAGGAATACTGATCCAAACCGGGACGGCGTAAGAGACGAAGCCAATAAACCTGAACCCCTATATGATAAAACAGACCGCAATTTTCAGCGCCAGGATCAAGGTCAGCTACATGGCGATATGAATGAACTGGATGGTAAGCAGGATGATCTCGGCAGAAAAGAAGAAGAAAATGTGATTGTACAAGAGCAGCCAAAAGGTAGCAGCTCAGATGAAGAGAAAGATATAACAGTATAAAAAGATTGAGCTTTCGGTAAGATGCCGAAAGCTCAATTCCCAGGTTATTCTTTGTATATCTTTATTTCCTTTTCTCCATTGCTTTTAATGAAACCTCTATACATTCCTTCTGTGCAGAAAGGCATAGTGATGTTGCCAAACTTATCAACTGCGATCAAACCACCATCACCTCCAAGCTTTGGAAGTTTTTCCATAACCATTTCATAAGCAGCATCTTTCAAACTCATTTTGGCAAGTTCTATTCTATCAGAGATGCTTTTGGCCATAACCAGCCTGATAAAATATTCACCCCAGCCCGTGCAACTGATCGCACATGTTGCATTGTTAGCGTATGTTCCCGATCCTATAATAGGTACATCTCCTACCCTGCCATATCGCTTATTTGTCATACCACCGGTACTGGTTGCTGCTGCGAGATTACCATGCATATCTAAAGCCACCGCTCCTACCGTTCCATATTTATCATCCCGATTGGAGAGTTGCTTCAAAGCCTGTTGCTTTGGATTATCTAGCTGAGACTTTGTACTGTCTGCTTTTCTTGCACGTAATAAACCATTCCACCTGTCTTCAGTATAGAAATAAGCCGGATCAACTATTTCACAACCATTCAGCGCTGCAAATTTTTCTGCACCCGCACCGATCATCATCACATGTTCACTCTTCTCCATCACCTTTCTCGCAGCGGTGATTGGATTTTTAACTGTTGTTAGAGAAGCTACTGCTCCCGCCTTTAAATTAGATCCATCCATGATGGCAGCATCCAATTCATTCTTTCCTTCATTGGTAAAGACAGCCCCTTTTCCAGCGTTAAACAGAGGATTATTTTCTAAAACTTTCACCGTTGCCTCTACTGCATCCAGTGCCGTACCACCGCCTTTTAAAATTTTCTCACCTGCCTCCAATGCCTGTTGCAATCCTTCCTGGTAGGCCTTTTCTTTTTCAGGTGCCATATTCTTTTTCAGAATTGTACCTGCGCCGCCATGAATGACTAAAACATATTTTTTCTCTGTATCATTTTGTGCATTTGCTAAAAGAGAAATTCCAGCTATTAATAAAACAAATATCTTCTTCATCAATATAATTTAGTTGATCATTTAATTTAATTCATCACTATAGCTTTATTATACTTATTCCTGTACTCCAATGGTGATATGCCCGTGATCTTTTTGAAAGTAGTTCTGAACGCTTTGGTATCATTATAACCTACTTTATACATTACTTCATTTACATTCTCCCTGGAGCTTTCAAGGCTTTTTTTGGCGGCCTCGATCTTCACCCTTTGAATATACTCAACAACAGTATTGGCAGTAGCTTTTTTAAATCGTCTCTCAAAGTTCCTTCTACCCACAGCTAACATATGTGCTAGCTGGTCAACCGTGATCTTATCCTGGTAATTCTTTTCAATGAATTCCTGTGCCTGTTTTACCGCATCATCTTCATGAGCTTTCTGTCCCTGGAAAATAATAAATGGCGATTGACTGAACCGGTCGATATCGATCATAAATGCTTTTGAGATCAGTATAGCGATATCTCTTCCCGCATACTTTTCTACCAGGTAAATCACAAGGTTTGTATATGAATAAGCACCTCCGCTTGTGTAGATACCACTATCTGCTGTAATGATGCGATCATCCATCAATTGAGCATCAGGAAAAAGTTGCCTGAACTCATTGGCATATCTCCAGTGTGTAGCGCATTGCCTTCCATTCAATAATCCTGTTCTCGCCAAAAAGAAACTGCCTACGCAAAAACTCGCTATTTCTGCTCCGTTATTGTATTGATCTACTATCCAGGGAACAAAAGCTTTATTTCTTTCAAATGAATCGTCGCCGAATATGGCGGGAACAATGATCAGATCTGTTCTCTTTACATCATGGATCAATGCATCCGGCTGTATTTTGAACAAGCCGTTTCTTTGTTCGCTCTCTTTAGCCACACCCACTAGTTGCACCTTGAACAATGGTTCTCTCTCCATTGAGATGCACAGGTTGTTTACTTCAGTGAATATCTGGTGAGTGCCTTCGATATTGGTTACGCTGCTATGGCCAACAGGAACCACTATAGAAATATGTTTCATGACAATCGTTATTGATGAAATGTTGATTCTTCAAATGTAAACAGATTAGTTGTCGCAATCAACACCATAAAATGCCGTTTTTGCACCCGCACTGTGATGCCTCATAACCGCAACTTTGGTATCGAATTATTGATCATGACAATAGAAGTTTTTAAGACCAATGTTGTAAATGATATGCAGGCGCAGGCCATCAGGTTGCTGCTGCAACATTTTCCGGGCAGCAGGATCAATTTCGATTTGCATGATTGCGATAAAGTTTTAAGAATGGAAGGAACAGACTTCACTACTGAAAAGGTGATATTGCTCGTGAATCAGGAAGGCGTGTTTTGCAATGTACTTGACTAAATAACTATACTATGACTAAGAACATTTTTGTGAACTTACCAGTTAAAGATCTCAACAGGTCCATGGATTTTTTTAAGCAACTCGGTTATACTTTCAATATGCAGTTTACTGATGATACTGCGGCATGCCTGGTGATCAGCGACACCATTTATGCGATGTTACTTACGGAAGATAAATTCAAAGGATTTTTACCAAAGGGGAAACATATTGCTGATGCAAGCAAAACCTCCCAGGTTCTGATTGCGCTTTCTGCAGAAAGTAAGGAGGAAGTAAATAAAATTATAGATGCTGCTTTTAGAGCAGGAGCAACAGAAGCCAGGCCAGATGAAGATTATGGTTTCATGTTTCTCAGAACCTTTACTGATCTGGATGGCCACATCTGGGAAATATTCTGGATGAATCCTGAACACCTCCAACAATCAAATCAATAAATCTCATTATGGCAACTATTCATCCTTACCTGATATATCCAGGTAATACAGAAGAGGCATTTAATTTTTATCGCTCAGTATTCGGCGGAGAATTCAATGGATTAATGCGCTTCAGGGATTCTCCTGAAAAAGATAAAGTATCAGCAGAGCATGCAAACAAAGTGATCCATGTAGCTTTTCCTATTGGGGATAGCATGCTAATGGCTTCCGATCCGCCTGATAAATGGAATGGAACAGTACAGCAGGGAAATAAC
>JAEZDC010000053.1 GCA_023429825.1 Bacteroidota bacterium
AAAGGTGAAGCGAGTAAGTCAACTCAAACTATCATGATTCAATAACAACAAAACAGAAAGGCAATGCAAAACAAAACTCAATACATAAGACTGGCGATCATGGCAGTGATCATGTTTGCTTTACCCATGATAGTATTAGCCCAAGGTCCACCTGATCCGGGTGGGAATCCTGATGTGCCTATTGATGGTGGATTATCTTTATTACTTGCAGCAGGAGTAGGGTATGGAGCGAAGAAAGTGCATGATGCGAGGAAGAAGAGGAAGGAAGAGGAGAGTGAGAAATAAGAATAAGGAATAAGAAATGAGGAATAAGAAATGAGGAGTAAGAAATGAGAATAAGAAATGAGAAATAAGAAATAAGAAATGAGGAATAAGAAATGAAGAATAAGAAATGAGAAAAGGGGCTGCAGTTGCAGCCTCTTTTGTTAGGGCAACAGGTGTCTTATTATTCGTTGTTGTAGCAGTAATAATTTAAGGATAGAATTTCGGGGTAGCGTTTAATTTCGGGTATCGCATCGTGAAGATGTATAGTTATAACCCTAAAACTCGCTTAATGAAGAAAGTTCTATTTCTCGGTATGCTTGTTATCGCCTTTCAGTTGGCATACTCGCAAACACATTATTATTCCAGCGGTAATCACAATGTAAATGATCTCAACAGTTGGTGGAGCAATACCGATGGTACAGGAACTCATCCTGCGAATTTCTCTGCTAATAATCAAATCTTCAACGTTCAGGGCGGGCATCTGATGACAGCGTCCGGCATATGGAATGTTACAGGAACAGGCTCAAAAGTGATCATTAAGTCAAATGGACAGATCACATCAGGAAGTTATGATCATACCCTGGTATTGGATATGGAGAGTGGAGCTACCTGGGTACACAGTAATACTTCTTATGGCGGATTAACATTCGGAACACTTGACGCCAACAGTACCTTCCAGATGAATAATGCAGGAGGGTTCAGACCTACATTAAGTTATCCAAACCTTGTATTGAATTTTACGGCAAGTATCAATCCCGGAGCCAATGGGATTACAGTTACAGGCAATCTGACCATAAAGAATAATGCAGCGCTACGAGGAACAACCAGCGGAAACCCTATACATAATATAGGCGGAGCAATTATAATTGAGACAGGAGGCACATGGATCACTACCAATGGATCAGGGACACCTACTTACAATATTGGCGGTGATATTACCAATAACGGAACGATTGCTGCGTTAACAGCTAATGGTACTGCTACTATCAATCTAACAGGAACAGCAACTACATTGATCACCTGGGGAGCTTTTTCGGGATTACAGTATAATTTAAATCTCACCACTGCCGAAAACAAGGTCATAATACTCAATGATAATATGAATGTGGCCGGAACGATAACTGTAAACGGGACCTTTATTCCGAGTAATAAAATTGTGAGGGGCGGCACTTTTACGCTCAACCCCGGTGCCGCCCTTAATATCCGCGATGCGGATGGCATCAGCCTTACAGGTGACGTGGGTGAGATTCGAACAAACACCAGAAATTTCAGTACATCGGCCAACTACACTTACCAGGGTAGCGGTTCTCAAAGCACGGGTGACGGTTTACCACCCACGGTAGCTAACCTCCATATTCTTAACTCAGAACCCGTTATCCTGAGTGGCAGTGTGGAAGTAACCAATTTCTTAATCGTAAACGGGCAATTAGGAACCGGTTCGAATACGTTGTCCCTGGATGCAACCACAGGTCAAGCTTCTTTTGAAGCAGGTTCAACTTTGCATGTAGATATTGGTGGGATTGCTGATTTTAAAGATCGACCAGTTATTTTAAAGTCTTCCGCAATAGGTACTGCCCGAGTGGCCGAAGTGCAGGGAACTTTAACAGGTGTTGAGAATGTAACTATTGAAAGATATATTGGAGGTACCACTCCAAGAAAGGCCTGGAGGCTTCTTGGGGTGCCGTTAATGCCAGGCACGGGTCAATCTATTAATGCAAGTTGGCAGGAAGGACAAGGGGCTTATGCTGCAGGTTATGGAACTCATATCACAAATGGAGAAGGAAATGGCGACAACGGATACGATAATAACTCTACTATCACGAGTACCAATGCCTCTATCAAATTCTTTGATGGAACAGACCTGGTGAAGCCAGCAAATACTACGGGTGTAACAGTTACTGATAATGCAGGCGCATATTTCCTGTATATAAGAGGTGACCGTAATGCAAACTACCTAACCAATACAGCTACTGCGGCAAGTAACACTGTCTTGCGTGTAAAAGGCACACTGGCTTCTAATAATATTGCTGGTATGAATGCTGTTGGTGCGATAGGAGTGGGAGGCGTAGAGTATACATTGGTGAGAAACCCTTATCCTTCTAACGTAGATTTTGAAGCCGTAAGACAGAGTAATTTTGTGCCGACTTATACTCCTACCTATGGCGACCCTGGTTTCCTTGACCGTTTTTATGTTTGGGATGCTAACCTGGGTAGTACAGGAGCTTATCGCACGGTAGAAAGGATTGATGAAACCCCCACTTATCAGCAGACTCCCAGCGGAGGGTCTCCGCTTGCAGATAACAATGCACGATACATCCAGCAAGGTTCCGCATTCTGGATACCTACTCAAAAACAACTTTTCTTTTATGAAAGTATGAAGTCTGCATCATCAGCCTCATATAATGTGTTCAGAGAAACTTCCGGTATGGAGGAAATGCTAATAAGCCTCGGAATCAAGCAAACAGATGCCAGCGTCTTACTGGCAGATGGCGTACGTGTAAAATATTTAGCAGGAGGAGAAGCAACTGTTAACAGTAAGGATGCAATAAAGATGATCAACTTCAGCGAAAACCTGAGTATTTTCAGAGGCGGTAAAAATATAAGTATTGAGCAAAGGCCAACGATTTCGTCGAACGATACTATTTTTTTGAGGCTATGGAATGTGGCCCAGGGGAATTACCAGTTCACGGTGGAGCCAAAGAATTTTAGCCAGGGAATCGAAGCGTTCATCCAGGATCTGTATCTCAATACGGTAACTCCCATTGATTTATCCGGAGCCAATCAATATGCGTTCAGCATTACCGGTGACATGGGTTCACAAAACGAACATCGGTTCAGGATCCTTTTCAGACCTTCCAATACATTACCGGTCAACTTCAATGATATCAAAGCGTATGAAAAAGGAGGCGGGAACGTACAGGTTGAATGGAAGGTTAGTAATGAAAGTAATATTGTATCGTATGCTGTAGAAGAGAGTTTGGATGGCAACAACTTTATTAAAGCTGTGAGTGTCGCTGCCAACGGTGGGCCAGATTATAACTGGCTGGATATAAATCCTGTCCAGGGAAATAATTATTACAGGGTAAAAAGCATAGATATCAACGGCAAAACCGAGTACACGCAGACAGTGAACGTGAAGATCGGAAGACAGGTGAGTGGTGTGCGTGTTTATCCTAATCCTGTAAGGCCAAAAAATATGATCGTTCAATTAGAGAACATATCGAAAGGGCCATACCAGATAGCTTTATATAACTCATCCGGGCAGCTTATACTAACAAAGTCCATTCAACATTCGGGGGGCTCGGCTGCGGCGCAGCTTCGATTGCCCAAAGTGGCAACGGGAACTTATTTCTTAGAACTAAAAGGTGCAGGAACCAAGGCGGTACAGTCAATCATTATCCAATAACAATCGCAGATCATGAAAATCAAAAGATTCTATATATGCAGGACGGCTATTTTACTAATGACCATTATTGTACCTGCGGTGGTAAATGCACAACCCAATCCTGGTGGTGATCCTGATGTTCCTATTGATGGAGGACTGTCTTTATTACTTGCAGCAGGTGTAGGATACGGGGCTAAAAAAGTGCATGATGCCCGAAAGAAGAATAAACGAGAAAGATGAAAAACCAATAACCCTTAAAAAGCCGTCTGAACAGACGGTTTTTTTATTGAAAAGGGATCACCTTTACAGTGATCCCAAACCATGAAAAAACGACCAATGCTTTCTTAAACAATTTTGTCCTTGAACGCCTTGGCCACTGCCTCGCTTTTACTGTTTACGTGTAACTTTTCGTATATCTTTTTAATATGGCTTCTCACGGTGTCGATGGCAATAAACATTTCTGCTGCGATCATCTTATAGCTGTATCCGTCTACCAATAATTGCAATACTTGTTTTTCCCTCTCAGAAAGGTTGTAATCTTCACCTTTCTCATTGTTCATTTTTGAGAACATCTTTAATACCTGTGTGGCTACGGATGCCGTCATTGGAGCCCCGCCTGTTTGTGCTTCGGCAATGTATTCGAGTAATTTAGCAGGCTGTGTTTTCTTAAGAATATAGCCGTTGGCTCCGTTGCTGATCGCCTGGAAAATATTCTTATTATCATCAAAAACAGTGAGCATGAGTATTTTTACTTCTGTGTTCACTTCCCTGATCTTTTTTAAACCCTCTATACCATTTACTCCCGGCATATCAATATCCATCAATATCACATCAGGTTTAAAAGCTGCGATATCGTCTACTACAGTTTCGCAATTTTTGAAAGCGCCCAATACTTCAAAACCTTCTGAACCGCTGATGAGCATAGAAAGGCCTTCTCTCAATTGCGGATTATCTTCATACAACAGCACTTTGATCATAGCTTAGTTTGTTTATCAAAAGTACCACAGATAGGTATGTGTACCTATCACATATTCATGTTAAAGAGGGGAGAGATGAGAGATGCTGGATGCTGGATACTAGATGACAGATTGCAGATTACAGGTTGTAGTTTGCTGGTAAAAATGGGTGTATTAAAAACCTCTTCCGCCAGTGGCGAGCCTGTATACCTTTGGCAGCGTAGCTCTCAGCAGCGCCCCAAAACCAATGCAAACTGCCAATACTAATACAGGGGCAAATATGTATGTGATGAGCCTGTAGTTAGGCCAGTCATTAATGTACATATAAAACAATCTTGTTACATAAGCCAGTAATGGTATATGCAATCCATATATCACGAATGAAAACGCAGCGATCCATAAGAACCAGTTTTTGTTCATGCACCATTTCACAATGGGGTCGCATGAATACCATACAGCGATCACCCCGGCTATAACAGAAACAACATGTAAGATGCTGATGATATGAACTGTTGTTAAAGAATATTCTTCAAATTCAAACGCCATGAATGTTTTGATGATGCACAGTCCAACAAAGAATAGCCAACTGAGATAGTAGCTGAACCATTTAGGTTTTCTATCTATCCTGAAATTCTTTTTCTGCAGCCATATACCTAAAGTAAAAAAGAAAAGGCCCTGCCCCTCAAAGAACAATATATTGAAAATCGTAAGCCACAGCAGGAAGGCTATTGCAAACCAAACAGCCGGATATTTAGTAACGATCCACCTGAAAACGGGATAGAGCAAATTGTACACGAATAAACTCCTGATGAACCAAAGTTGAAATGCAATAGGATGGATAGCCCACCTGTCCAGTAACTGGCTCCAGTGCATTTGTGAGTAGGGAGTAGGGTTACCTAATTGGTCGAGGTGCGCCTGCTGAACCGCTTGTGATGTAACGGCAAACTGTTCAAATAAAATAGTCACAAGAATTCCGAAAGCACTCCAGATAAAGTATGGAGCTATTAGTGTGCGGGCTCTTTTTTTTATTCTTTCACCATATGGTTTGTGATCCTGCAGCGCAAAAATGTAACCTGAGATAATGAATAACAACGGGATGCGAAAACGTAACAACCCATTTGAAAAAAGGTATTCGATGAAGGTGGTGAAGGTCATACGTTCTTTCACCAGGCTAAAGGGAGCGAGGTATGGCTCCTGTAAATTATATCCGTGCACAAACAGCAGCAAGGCCATGCATATAAAAGAATAAAACCTGAATTTCTGGCTGAGAAAACGATTCATTTGTTTTTTAAAGGGGGTTAGGTCATTTGATTATCGGAACATTCACATTCACTTCTGTTCCTTCTCCCTGCTTCGATCTTAAGTTTATCGTTCCATTTAATCCATCTGCTCTTTTTCGCATATTGCCCAATCCATTTCCATTATCTGCGTTAGCTACATCAAAGCCAACACCATTGTCTTTAATGAGCATGTTCAGTTTCCTGTTCTCCACTGTAATCCTGATCCAAACTTTTTCAGCCCGGGAATATTTAGCTGCATTGTTCACCGCTTCTTTAAATACAAGGAAGAAATCCCTTCTTGCTTCCATGTTCAGTTTAAGATCATATACATCTTCATCCACTGAAAAGTCCAGCTCAATATCTTTTGCTTCCAGTACACTTGTCGCAAACTCTCTCATCCTGGCAGCCACTTTCTGCATATTGTCATTGCTGGGTTTGATACTCCAGACAATATCATCCATCGCTTCCATCATTCTCTGGCTATTGTCGCTGATCTTACCGAGGTACTCCGTTGTTTTTACCACATCACTCTGCATCTTTGTTTTTGCCATAGCAGAAAGAATGTTAATGGTGCTGAGGGTACTTCCCATATCATCATGCAGATCTCTTGCAACGCGATTACGAAGTTTTTCAACAGCAAGCAATCGCTTTACTCTCAAGTCATGCACTACATATGCTAAAAGTGCAAGAACAAAAAGAAGTGAAGTAGAGAACCACCATGTTTGCCAGAAAGGCGGTTTGATATGGATATGTATTTCGGTAATGTTCCTAGAACGCATGCCCTCTATGTTCTCGCAGTAAACTTTGAATGTATAATGACCCGGCGTTAGCAATGAATAATTCACAAAATAAAAGCGATCAGCTTTCACCCAGTCGTTGTCGATACCTTCCATTTTGTAATAGTAGGTGAGCTTATCTCTCTGCATGAAGCTCAATGAAGCAAAGTACAGCGAGATAGAATTCTGATTATGCTTTAACCTGATCTCGGGATGCTTTATCAATGAATCAACGGGAATGAACTGGTTAAACAGTTTGAAATCTGTTATCGTAACATCCGGTGGCGGTTGATTATTGCTGAATACTTTAGGATGAAACATCAACACTGCATTACTGCCACCAAAAACAATGTATCCATCCTGTGTTTCAAAATCTGCTGCTTTTGTTTGCTCTGCTAATACGATGCCGTCCTTGCGGCTATAAGGTGTAACGCGATCGTTCTGGGGATTGTACCTACACAGTCCATTCGAAGTAATGATCCACAAGAAACCAGTCTTATCCATTCTAACTCTTTCTACGGTGTTGGATGGGAGACCATCTTCGAAACTTAGTATTCTTATTTTTCCTGTTTTCTTATTTATGAAATTCAATGCACCTGCCCCATACACGATAATGCTGTCGTTCAGTTGTTCAATATCTCCTCCTGTGTTGGAGAATAAAGCATTGTTTTTATTATTTGCTGTATAGGTTTGTATCACTTTGCCGGAGGCAGGATCAATAGCGATCAATCCTTTTTCATGCGTGGCTAACCACAACCATCCTTGCTTGTCGAAGAATATTTTATAGATGATAGTGCCGATATCATGCACTACCGTATACTTATCATTACTCCACCTAATCAGTCTGCCACCTTGTGTGCCCAGCCATATATTTCCTTTTTTATCGTCAGCGATATAGCGGATAGTACTATTGTTACATTCAGGTGGAATGGTGTATTGCGTTGTTTTTTTTACAGGATCATGGATCAATAAAGCACCACCATTGCAACCGATCAAAATATTTCCTGTTGATGATTGACGGCACAGACTCCATGTTAATTTTTCAGCTTCTCCTACTGAAGGTTTCCAATTTGCAGGTGGTTTGTGGTGGTATACGAAATTGTCTATGCGTTTAAGATTTTTATCGATTGAAACAATTCCGCCGCCCCATGATGAAAACCATATTTCACCATTAGGTAGTTCAAGGATATCGGTAATAGAGGTTGCAGGCTTGAAGATGAGATTTACCAGGTTGTAGTTACTGTTGCCATAAGATGTGAAGTACAAGCCTTTGTCTGTAGCTATCCAGACACCGCCATCTTTATCCTGCATTACCTGGTATACATAATCATAATCGATGCCTATGTCATACAATCCTTCTTTCGCTTTGTTGTAGTAGAATCGTTTCGTGTTCTTATCATAACTATATAACGCTCCGCCGCCATACACCCATAAGTTTCCATCTTTGGTTTCGTACAGGTCGTTATATTCTGCGTATCCACTTAAGCCTTCCTGTAACCCGACTGTATCTGCATGCAGGAATCTTGTTCCCGTACTATCATAACAAAAACGGTATTGACCACCTTTTCCCCATGTAGGCCAGCTAAATATCCAGGTACGGCGTTGCTGATCGATATATACCTGCGTGATACGCTCGTTTATTTTTGTGTTGTTGAGTAGAGGAAGTTTTTTAGGATTGTTATACCTGGTCCAGGAAGTCTTTGTCTTTCTATCGTAGATCAGCAGGCCGCTGTCTGTGCCAAACCAGAGCTGCTGCTTTTGTACGTCCTCGTATACTGCTGAAAGATTCGGTTTCCAATCTTTTGGAAATTTAAAGAGATGAAAATCGGCGAATACATTTTTAGTTTTATCGTAGCGTAATATTCCATATCTCAGCACATTCATATAGATCTCACCGTGGCTATCTTTCCAGAGATGAAACTCTGCTCTTGGCGGTAAAGCGCCAGACGTTTGAAGTGCTATCTTTTTATATGCAAAAGTGGAAGGGTCGAATAATCCGAATTCACGTATGCTGAGCATTGATAACATCAACTTCCCTTCAAAAGGAATGATCTGTGCAACAGATGTTACAGGCAATCTATCGGCCCCCGTTTGATAATCAGGATTGAACTTGATGAACTTGCTTCCATCGAACCTTTGCAGGCCGTTGTCTGTGCCTACCCAAATGAAACCTTTATCATCCTGGTATAAGCTTCTTACTACGTTATTTGCAAGCCCTAAACCATCCGCCGTAGTGATCCGTGTAAACGCAAATCCCTGCTGTGCCTGCACAACATGGCAAAAAAACAAGAGGGGTATAATGCAGAATAGTCTCATCAGCAGCAGGGCAAATCTAACAAATGCTTAAGGTATATGAACGATAACCAGGTAAAAGCACATCTTTATGTGAGATATATTATGTTGATGAGGGAGTTGCAATAAGATACATATTCATCTTAAAGTGCATCTTGCTCCAGGTATTGCAGAAACGTTTTACGCTCGATCATTTTTGCACCCAGGCTTTCAAGGTGTGGTGTGTGCACCTGGCAGTCGATCAATTGAATCCCTCTTTGTTGTAGTTGCTCAGCACACCTGATAAGTGCATATTTACTGGCGTTGCTCACTTTGCTGAACATACTCTCTCCACAGAAAACCTTTCCCATCATCACGCCGTATAAACCGCCTACAAGTTCGCCGTCTTTCCAAACCTCAGCACTTTCTGCGTAACCGGACTTATGCAGGTGCGTGTAAGTCTTTATAAACTCTTCTGTGATCCATGTACCATCTTCATCTTTACGTTTTACCTGCTGGCAATTCATCATCACTTCTTTAAACGCTTTATTCATGGAGAAATCAAAAGCATTCTTGTTCAGTAATTGTTTCATGCTGTGACTGATCTTCACTTCTGAAGGAAACAACACGCATCGTGGATCCGGACTCCACCACAACGGTATGTCTCCACTGAACCATGGAAAGATGCCGTTGCGATAAGCCAGTAGAACTCTCTCAACACCCAGGTCTCCGCCGATCGCCAATAGCCCATCTTCCAGCGCTTCATCAACTGGCGGGAAAATGATCTTATCGTCGAGGATATATAATGGCAAGCGGAGGGATTATAAATAAGAATAAGGAATAAAAAATAAGGAATAAAAATAAGGAATGAGAAATAAGGAATGAGAAATAAGGAATGAGAAATAAGGAATGAGAAATAAGGAATGAGAAATAAGGAATAAGAAATAAGGAATAAGGAATAAGGAATAAGGAATAAGAAATAAGGAATAAGGAATAAGGAATAAGGAATAAGAAACGATCTATTCAGCCATCACTTCAATCGTAGCGCCGATACCGCGTTCAGTGATCGCATCGCACATTGGCTTAAGTGTATCGTATTCTCCTTGCTTTACAGCATATTTTCCCTGGAAGTGTATCAGCAATGCACATTGCTCTGCCTGCTCCTGTGTATGATGGCATATCTCAATGAGTGTTTCAATCACCCAATCAAAAGTATTCACCTCATCATTCCATACAACAAGACTGTACGGAGCTTCTGTTGCTGTGAGGGTATCCGTCTCCACTTCCTTTAAAGGTTTCGTTTCATCTTTCATCCACATGCGGCAAATTTATAGTCAAAGAATTTTAGTGTTGAGTTAATTATGATACCAGCTGTAGTATTTCATGTCATTGTCTTTTGCGTCACTCCAGGAAACTCGGGACTTCAACATTGTAAACTTCTGGGAACAATTTATAACTGAACATTATATCAGAAAAATCTAAATTTGTGCATCCGCATGATACCTGACTATCCACATAAACTGTTCTCCGATACCCGGCAGCATTTCTTCCTGCTGATGGAGACTTTGGCAATGGATCGAAAATAAGTTGCATACAGAACTAACTGTACAAGAGTGCGACGCAACGATGGCAAACCGGAGTTACAATCGCTGGTAAACAAAACAACAATTCAAAATTTCAAACTCAAGCATATGGAAACGTTAGCTGCTGCTAAAGTTCGTCAACAGACCGCTGAAGATTTTTTACCATTAGAAGGAACTGATTACGTAGAATTCTATGTGGGCAATGCCAAGCAGGCTGCTCATTTTTACAAGACTGCCTTTGGTTTTCAAAGCATTGCTTATGCAGGACCAGAGACAGGGATGAAAGACAGGGCGAGTTACGTGGTGAGGCAGAACAAACTCACTTTCATGTTTACTACTCCGCTTAGAAGTGGTAACCCTATAGCAGATCATATTTACAAGCACGGTGATGGAGTGAAGAATTTATCGTTGCGTGTGCAAGACGCGACATCAGCATGGGAAGAAACTACAAAGCGTGGCGCAAGAAGTTATATGGAGCCAACGAAAATGGAAGACGAGTTTGGCGAAGTCGTAATGAGTGGGATACATACTTATGGCGATACCGTTCATTTATTCATCGAACGAAAAAATTACACTGGTGCATTCATGCCTGGCTTTAGAAAATGGGAGAGTACTTATAACCCGCCTGACACAGGTTTATTGTATGTGGATCATTGCGTTGGGAATGTTGGCTGGAACCAGATGAATCCATGGGTGAAGTTTTATGAGGAAGTGATGGGCTTTAGGAATATTCTTTCGTTTGATGATGAAGATATTTCCACTGAATATTCTGCATTGATGAGCAAGGTGATGAGCAGTGGGAATGGTTTTGTGAAGTTCCCGATCAATGAACCGGCAGAAGGCAAGAAGAAAAGCCAGGTAGAAGAATACCTTGAGTTTTACGATGGGGAAGGAGTGCAACACGTAGCGATGGCAACGAATGATATTGTAAAAACGGTAAAAGACCTGATGAGTCGTGGCGTAGAATTTTTGAAAGTCCCTACAACTTATTATGATGATCTTTTTGACCGTGTGGGTAAAATTGACGAAGACATTGAGCCTCTGAAAGAATTAGGAATATTAGTTGATAGAGATGAAGAGGGTTATCTCTTACAGTTATTTACCAAGCCGGTAGAAGACAGGCCAACCTTGTTCTTCGAGATCATTCAGAGAAAAGGCGCCAAGAGCTTCGGCAAAGGAAATTTCAAGGCGTTGTTCGAGGCCATTGAAAGAGAGCAGGCTGAAAGAGGCAACTTATAAACAACTGTTAATCCTCTGTGTATACAGAGGATTTCAGTACACTTTAATCCACATTAAAACCGTTGGAGTAAGAGTTTATCTATTTTCGGATTGCCTAATACGAGAGAAGAATGAAAAAGGTTTTGCTGTTAGCTTGTTCGGTTTTGATCATCAGCGTGGTGTATGCCCAGCCGCAGGTATCGTTTATTGAAGTGCAGAAAAGTTACCCGAGAGTTGCTTCTGCTGTAACGAAGAAGGAAGATACTTTGCAAAAGCAATTTGAAAAAGCAAATTTGCAATGGCCTCCTAAGCAGATATACTTCCGCAGTTTTAAATACGACAGCCAGTTTGAAGTATGGGTTCGGAATAACAGCAATGAGCCGTACAAACTTTTCAAAACTTATAAGGTATGTGCGTTGAGTGGAAGTTTAGGTCCGAAGAGAATGGAAGGAGACTACCAGGTACCCGAGGGATTTTATTACATCAATGTATTTAACCCCAGAAGCAATTATCATTTATCCTTAGGTATTAATTATCCAAATGCGTCAGATGCACTTTTGAGTGATTCTGTTTCGCCTGGTGGTGAGATATTCATTCACGGCAGTTGTGTAACGGTAGGTTGTATTCCTATAAAAGACGAGCAAATCGAAGAAGTGTATTTATTAGCTTCTCATGCTAAGGCACAAGGCCAGGATTTTATCCCTGTTCATATTTTTCCTATACGCTTCAACAACCCCAAGAGCCTGGATTACCTGGCAAGAACCACAAAAGCCGACCAGGGCTACCAGAAGTTCGCAGTGAAGATCAAGGAGGTATATGATTTCTTTGAAGAAAAGAAGAAATTGCCTTTGATCTCGGTGAACAATAAGGGTGAATACGTAATTATGTAGCCAACTTCGTTTTTCATGGCATCTTTTCTTGCGTCGCACACTTGTGCTTTCAGATCATCATGCATCATTCTAAGTAGGGTCACTCTGTGTTTTCTGTCTCCTGACTGACAAAAATTCCCTTTTCTTTGCGTGGCTTTAATTTTGACGCCTTTAACCAGGTAACAATAAGCGTATGAAAGAGAAAGAAAAGAACCAGGATATTGATAACAATTCGACAGAAACTGCTGAAATGAGTGAAAATATGGGCATTAATGCTGACGAAAATGCAGCTGGTACTACTCATTTGAATGAACCTGTGGCAGAAGAGGATAAAGTTGAACAACTTGAAGCGCAGTTACAGGAGCAAAAGGATAAGTATATCAGGCTGATGGCGGAGTTTGACAATTTCCGCAGGAGAACTGCTAAAGAAAGACTGGAACTTATTCAAACAGCCGGTAAAGATGTTATCGTTTCTTTATTGGATGTGTTGGATGACTGTGACAGGGCTGAAAAACAAATTCAGAATACAACAGATATTAACCAGGTGAAAGAAGGAGTGTTGCTGGTGTTCAACAAAATGAGAGCCTCACTTCAATCAAAGGGTGTGAAAGAAATGAAGAGTGTGCATGAAGAATTTGATGTAGAGAAGCATGAAGCCATTACTGAGATACCTGCGCCTAGCGAAGATCTGAAAGGAAAGGTGATAGATGAAGTGCAGAAGGGATATTACCTCAATGAAAAGATCATCAGGTTTGCGAAGGTGGTGGTTGGAAAATAGGCTTTAGGCTGTAGTCATTAGGCGGTAGTTCAAAGGTTGTAGCTGATAGCTGAAACAAAAACATAAACAAAACTGTAGTTAGGTCTATGGTTGGAACAAAAACAATGGCGAAGAGAGATTATTACGAAATATTGGGAGTGAGTAAATCGGCATCTGCGGATGAGATCAAGAAGGCTTATCGCAAGGTGGCGATGCAATACCATCCTGACCGTAACCCCGGAGACAAAGAAGCAGAGGAAAAATTCAAAGAGGCTGCAGAGGCATACGAAGTACTGAGCGATGCGGATAAAAAAGCGAGGTACGATCGTTATGGGCACCAGGCATTTTCACCAGGTATGGGTGGCGGATTCGGTGGTGGTGGCGGTATGAATATGGAAGATATTTTCAGCCAGTTTGGAGA
>JAEZDC010000066.1 GCA_023429825.1 Bacteroidota bacterium
GAATATGGAAGTGCCGAAAGGATATAAGATTGATGAACTTCCTAAATCTGCACGTGTGAAGTTGAATGACGATGAAGGAATGTTTGAATATATCATTTCTAATGCCGGAGATAAAATACAGTTTCGCTCCAGGATACTTCTGAATAAAGCAATTTTTGCTAAAGAAGATTATGAAACGCTCCGTGACTTCTTTGCTATGATCGTTAAAAAACATAGTGAACAGGTAGTATTAAAGAAAATTCAATAAGCTAACATGCGTTATTCATTAATATTATTTTTATGCTTTTCTATTTGTGCAAAAGCGCAGAATTATTCGGTAAACCTGATCCCGGATTCGTTAAAAGAAAATGCAAATGCGGTAAAGCGATTCGAGGAATTGCGGGTGATCATCAAATCACCTTCAAGAGCGATCATCAAACACAAATACGCCATCACGATATTAAATGAAGCTGGTGAAAGGTACAACGGTTATTATAACTCATATGATAAGCTTCACTCATTATATGATATCTCCGGTCATTTATACGATGCGAATGGTAAGGAACTAAAATCAGTAAAGAAGAAAGACCTTTCCGATCTTGCGTATAATGACGAGATCAGCCTGATAAGCGACAACCGGGTAAAACAACATAGCTTTTATTACAAGCTTTATCCTTTTACGATCGAATATGAAGATGAACAGGAATATGATGGAGTTTTCTTTTTACCTCCCTGGGTGCCTGCAGAAGGAGAAAAATTTGCAGTGCAAAACAGTAGTTATATTATAGAATTTCCTGAAAATTATACGCTCCGTTATAAGCAGTTCAACTATCCGGGTACACCCCAGTTATCTCCAGGGAAATATAGCTGGCAGCTAACGAATCAGAAAGCCATATTTAACGAAGTGCTGCAACCGCCATTTTCAGAGATAACAACCAGTGTATACATATCGCCTTCCGATTTTGAAATAGCAAGATATAGAGGCAATATGAATTCATGGCAGAATCTCGGCCAGTTCATTTCTACATTAAACCAGGGGAAAGATGTACTGCCGGAAGCTATCGTAGCAGACATTCAACGGATAACTGCAGGCCTCAGCAGTAAAGAAGAAAAGATAAAGGCCATTTACAATTATCTTCAGCAGAACACGAGATACATCAGCATACAATTAGGTATCGGAGGATGGCAACCCTTTGAAGCCACCTATGTTGCCAGTAAACGTTATGGTGATTGTAAAGCTTTATCTAACTACATGGTATCAATGCTGAAGGCAGCAGGAATAAAATCTAACTACGTTCTGATCACTGCAGGAGAAGGCAGAAAAGGATTATGGGAAGATTTTCCTTCGCCATATTTCAATCATGCCATCATGTGTGTTCCTGATGGGAAAGATACGCTTTGGCTGGAGTGCACCAGTCAAACACAAAGTCCCGGCTTTATGGGTTCATTCACTGGAAATCGTAAGGCTCTAATGATTACCGATGAAGGTGGGGTTGTAGTAAAAACTCCGACATATACAGTCAACGATAATCAGCAGTTAAGAAAAGTAAATGCGGTTATTGATGCCGAGGGTAATCTTACTGCAGAAATAAACACAAGGTTCACGGGCGAACAACAGGAGCTGCAACATGCGCTGATCCATTCTTTCAACGCTGAGCAAAGAGAAAAATACCTGAACTCAGAGATAAACCTCCCCACCTACAAAGTGGAAAAATCCGATTACAAAGAACATAAGTTTAGAATACCTGCGATAGATGAATATTTAAAGATCACTGCGCCTTCTTATGCAGCTATCACCGGCAAAAGATTATTCGTTCAGCCTAATCTTTTCAGCAAGAGCGGCACTAAACTAAGTATTGACAAACCAAGAAAATATCCGATAGAATTCACTTCGGCATTTAGAGATGTGGATACTATTACAATTTCTATCCCTCAGGGCTACCAGCCTGAAGCAATTCCAAAAAACGTAACGTTCAATAACAAATTTGGTAAGTACATGATCAGCTTCACTGTAACCGGTGATAAAATAGATGTGTTGCGTTTGATGGAAAGGTATAGCGGAACATATCCTCCTTCAGATTTTATTGAACTGGCAAAGTTCTATGAAGACATTTACAAAGCAGATCGCGGTAAAATTGTATTAGTGAAAAAAGAATAATCAAAGGGCAGCAAAAGCTGCCTTTTTCATTGCTGCTGTTCTTTGCCATACTACATTAAATACCTAACATTGGTGATTATAATCCAATGCGTTCATCTTTTAAGATACTACAGGTCATAGATACACTGGAACCCGGCGGCGCAGAAAAAGTACTGGTCACCATCAGCAATATTTTGCATGCTCATCAACGCAACGTTACTGTACTTACCATCTTGCGTAACGGCCCGCTTGAACAACAGCTTGGAAAAGACATACCGGTTATTTGTCTACATCGAAAAAATAAATGGGATCTTTTCACAATGTACCGGTTGGCCAAGATCTGCAGGGGCTTTGATCTCATACATGTACATTCATCTTTCAACTTGCGATACCTCATACTTTCACTAAAGCTTTTTAGTGTACGAAAACCCATCTTCTTTCATGAACACTTTGGTAATATAGAGATCGACCCAAGCGTTAGATGGCACCAGAAACTCATCTATCCAAAAACCATTCTGATAGCTGTTTCCAGGAAGATATACGAATGGGCAGTAACTAAACTCCAGATGCCAGCAAGCAAAGTTTTCTTATTGCCCAACGTCATAAGTGTCGAATCAAAAATGCGGGAGAATAAGCTTGATAACACACTCCGGATATTACTGACTTCTAATTTCAGGAGAGTAAAGAATATTGAATTTGCAATTGATGTTACAGATCATTTAAGAAAGAAACAAAACTGCCATCTTACTATCGTAGGGCAGTTAGCAGATAAGGGCTATTATGATATGATCAACACTAAAATTCAATCGCAAAACCTGCAGGAGAACATTACTATACATCATGGGGTAACGGATATCCAGCAACTACTTCCGGCTTTTAACCTGGCAATTCACACAGCAGTTTCCGAGAGTGGCCCGCTGGTGTTAATAGAATACCTAGCTGCGGGTTTACCATTCATCTCCTTTGAAACCGGGGAAGTGGCACATCAAATAAAAGATGAATTGGGTGAATGCTTCGTTAACAATTTCGATAAAGCAAAATGGATCAGCAAAATCGAAAACGTATTACACCAGGATCAAAAGCAGCTATCACAAAAGCTGGGTACCATCTACCAAAAATTTTACTCCACCGAATCCTATTACCAGCGGCTTCTTGACATTTACCAATCGGCCTTACCTGAAAATATTGCATAAAAACCCGGGCGGCACTGACTTTGATGCAGAATTCTTTGATCTTAACTGACATAGATGCTGATTTTTCATCTTGGATTATCGTTTGAAGAATACAGTCAGGTCAAAGAATACAACTATGAATCTTAATAACTATACGATCAAAGCACAGGAAACCATCCAGGCTGCACAGCAACTGGCTTTCAATGCTGGTAATCCCAATATTGAAACCAATCATTTGCTAAAGGCTTTGTTGTCTGATGATGACTCTCCTGTTGAATTTCTTTTAAAGAAAAACAATGTGAATGTGCAATGGGTGGAAGGAAAACTGGATGAAGCGATCAATAAACTTCCCAAAACCTCCGGTGAAGCTGCTCAAACGATTAGTCGAGAAATGAACAATGCATTGTTGCGTTCTAATGCAGTAATTAAAACATTCGGTGATGAGTTCGTGAACCCTGAACATTTGTTGCTTGGGTTATTACAAGGTAATGATGATGTTGCCAAACTGTTGAAAGATGCAGGCCTCACAGAAAAAGGTTTGATCGCTGCAGTAAAAGATCTGCGCAAAGGATCGACTGTAAATTCTCAAACTCAATCGCAACAGTACAATGCGCTGCAGAAATACTCAAAGAACTTAATTGAGTTAGCACGGCAGGGCAAACTTGATCCTGTGATCGGTCGTGACGAGGAGATCAGGAGAACATTGCATATTCTCTCTCGTCGTTCTAAGAATAATCCCATCCTGGTAGGTGAGCCCGGTGTAGGTAAGACTGCAATTGCTGAAGGTCTTGCCATAAGGATTGTGAATGGTGATGTACCTGAGAATCTAAAAAGTAAGATCATTTTTGCCCTGGATATGGGACAATTGATTGCCGGTGCAAAATATAAAGGCGAGTTTGAAGAACGTTTGAAAGCCGTGATCAATGAAGTGGCAAAAAGTGACGGCGAGATCATCCTCTTTATAGATGAGATACACACACTGGTTGGTGCCGGTGGTGGTGAAGGTGCAATGGACGCAGCAAATATTTTGAAGCCTGCACTCGCCCGTGGCGAATTAAGAGCGATCGGGGCAACTACCTTGAATGAATATCAAAAATATTTTGAGAAGGATAAAGCTTTAGAACGTCGCTTCCAGAAAGTAATGGTTGATGAACCTTCTGTTGAAGATGCGATTTCCATACTTCGCGGATTGAAAGACAGGTATGAAAGTCATCACCACGTTCGTATCAAAGACGAAGCGATCATTGCTGCAGTTGAACTTTCATCTCGTTACATCAGTGATCGTTTCTTACCGGATAAAGCAATTGATCTTATCGACGAAAGTGCAGCAAAACTTCGGTTGGAAATGAATTCAATGCCGGAAGAACTGGATGAATTGGAAAGAAGGATTCGTCAATTAGAGATTGAAAGAGAAGCCATCAAAAGAGAAGAGGATGAAGAAAAACTAAAAGAGTTAAATACCATCATCAGCAACCTGATGGTGGAAAGGGATACATACAAAGCGAAATGGCAGCAGGAAAAAGAATTAGTTGAGAAAGTGCAGAATGCCAAAGCGGAAATAGAAAATTTAAAACTGGCTGCTGAACGGGCGGAAAGAGAAGGTGACTATGGTAAGGTTGCCGAGATACGTTACGGCAAAGTAAAAGAACAGGAAAAGATCATCTCGGATCTTTCAAAAGAACTCGACGAGATCAGTGAAAAGCGTTTATTGAAGGAAGAGGTGGATGCAGAAGACATTGCTGAGAATGTGGCGAAAGCAACAGGCATTCCTGTAACCCGGATGATGCAAAGTGAAAAAGAAAAACTCCTGCACCTTGAAGATCATTTGCATGAAAGAGTCGTAGGGCAACATGAAGCGATCACTGCTGTTGCTGATGCGATCAGGAGAAGTCGTGCAGGGTTAAGCGATCCTAAGAAGCCAATTGGCTCATTCATCTTCCTTGGAACTACCGGTGTAGGTAAAACAGAACTGGCTAAAGCACTCGCAGAATTTTTGTTTGATGACGAAACCATGATGACGCGGATAGACATGAGTGAATACCAGGAAAAACATACGGTATCAAGGTTAGTGGGAGCACCTCCGGGCTATGTGGGCTATGATGAAGGTGGCCAGCTAACTGAAGCTGTAAGAAGAAAACCTTACAGCGTAGTATTGCTTGATGAGATCGAGAAGGCACACCCCGATGTATGGAACGTTTTATTACAGGTATTGGATGATGGCAGGCTAACAGATAACAAAGGACGTGTAGTGAATTTTAAGAATACGATCATCATCATGACGAGCAATATCGGTAGCCATATCATCCAGGAAAGATTTGAAGATGTAAGTGAAAAGAATTTGGATGAAGTGGTAGACAATACAAAAGTTGAAGTGATGAACTTGCTTCGTCAAACCATTCGTCCTGAGTTCCTGAATAGGGTTGATGAGGTGATCATGTTCCAGCCATTATTGAAACGGGAGATCAAAGGTATTATCAACATTCAATTGCAACAATTGAAGAATATGGTGAGCCAGAGTGGTATAGAACTTCAGTTCAGCGATTATCTATTAGATTACCTGGCTGATAATGGATACGATCCCCAATTTGGTGCAAGACCATTAAAGCGACTTATCCAAAAAGAGATCGTTAACCAGTTAAGTAAAAAGATTCTTGCAGGTGAAGTAGATAAAACTCACCCGGTTTTGGTAGATGTTTTTGATGGAGTAGTAGTATTCCGAAATGATATACCGGAAAAAGTAAAGTAAACGAGAGTGCCTCACTATGTGAGGCATTTTTCTTGTAAACAAAATAATATGGCAGCAATAAAAGAAGTAATTGAACCGGAAGATGTATTTGTTGGAAATATAAAAGCCCCTATAACTATTACTTTTTATGTGGATTACGAAAGCCAGGCTTGCGCATCAGCAAACGAGGTAATAAAATCTGTCTATGAATCAAACAAAGAAAAAGTGCGGCTCAATATTCGACATTTTCCTCTCACCAACAAACATCAGAAAGCAATGAAGGCTGCAGAGGCTGTAGTAGCTGCATCACAGGAAGGAAAGGTCTGGGAGATGCATAATCTCTTATTTGAGAACAGGAAGAATCTCGGCCTCATCAGTTTAAAGAAATATGCAAAGGAACTTGATCTTGTCAATAAGAAAATACTGGATCAACTGGTAAATGGAACTTACGGCTGGCAGGTAAGAGGTGACCTGCTGGATGCACTAAAAAAAGGCATCCGTAACGTGCCTGCTATACTCGTTAATGAACATCTATTTGAAGAAAAGATAACCGTAGAAAACCTTATCCGGTTTATGAATGATGTGATCAGAACTTCGCATGAGAACACACAACATGATATTGAAAATCTCAAGTGACGTCAGATATTAGGTGTCAGCACGTCTTCATCTATACCAACATCTAATATCTGACCCCGCTCTCAACTTATCCATTTTCCTTTTTAGAACCACTGTACGATGCAGTTCTTCTTGCATCCGGTTCTTCATTAGAACCATGATCCTGGTTATCTTCTTTCTTTAACAAACGCTCTTGTTCAGGTGTTCTGTCTTCGCTAACTCCATCCGTATGTTCATTACCTGCTGTTTGTCTTGAAGCAACATTGCCTTCAGGGTTAGTTGCCTTATTGTGTCCTGACATTTCTGTTCCTGGCATATCGAATCATTTATATAGAACGAACAAACTTTAAGCCATCAAAAACTACCGCCGTTACGCTTCCACTCCCTCTGTCATCTGTAATCACTGGCACATTTTTTCCGGCTATATCTGTCCATTTTAAAATTGTGTATTATGCCAGAAATGAATACAGAGAATCGGAATAAATATGCATTGATAACAGGTGGAACCAGCGGGATAGGTTATGAACTTGCAAAACTTTTTGCCAAAGACGGTTATAGTTTGATACTGGTAGCAAGGCATGAAGACCGGCTTCAGGAAGTAACTGATGAATTCAAGCAGCTGGGAGTGGAAGTAACACCGATCGCAAAAGATCTTTTTAAAGATGGAGCAGCACAGGAAGTATATGACGAAGTGAAAGCGATGGGAATACAGGTAAATGCATTAGTAAACGATGCAGGACAGGGTCAGGTTGGTAAATTCACAGAGGTGGATCTGCAACGCCATTTAGATATTGTTCACTTGAATGTAGTGTCCGTAATCACTCTCACTAAGTTATTCCTTGATGATATGGTTTCCCGCAACGAAGGAAGAATCCTGCAGGTTGCTTCAGTAGTATCTAAAACACCAGCGCCATATTTTGCAGTCTATGCAGCTAGTAAAGCTTTTGTGCTTTCATTTTCAGAAGCACTTAGTTATGAATTAAAAGATACCGAGGTAACCATGACCTGCTTAATGCCGGGTAGAACAGACACCGATTTTTTCCACAAAGCAGATATGGAACATACCAAGGAATACCAGAAAGACCTCGACGACCCGGCTGAAGTAGCAAAGAATGGTTATGAGGCGATGATGAAGGGTGAGAAACGTATCATCAGCGGGTTGAAAAATAAATTGATGATCGGTATGATGAATGCATCACCGGATAGCATGAATGCAGCTAACATGGCCGACAACGTGTCTCCATCTAAGAAAGATCCCGAAGAATTAAGAAGGCATTCAGATCATCCGGCGTCACAGGAAGAACGGGAGGTCTCCAAAGAAGAAACAAAGAAAAACCAATTATAAGCAGAAAAAGCAACTCAATTGAGTTGCTTTTTCTTTTAAGAGCGAATGTTCTATGTTTGAAGTGATAAACTTCATCTTTTGCATATCGCTTATCTTTTATTGGGAGGAAATATCGGTGACCGGTATCAAAACCTGCAAAATGGTATTGGGCTTTTAAATAATATCGGCAATGTATCTGCAACTTCTTCTCTATACGAAACAGAAGCCTGGGGCTTAACAGATCAACCTGCCTTCATCAACCAGGTTATTGTCTTACAAACACAACTCCACCCCCAACAATTAATGAACGAGTTGCTTTCTATCGAACAAAAACTAGGAAGAATAAGACAGGAAAAATTCGGTCCGAGGGTGATAGATATAGATATTTTGCTAATGGATCATCTCATCATACAGACAGATTCACTCACCATCCCTCACCCGGCTTTACACCTTCGAAACTTCGCTCTTACACCTTTAGCTGAGATTGCAGGCAACATACTGCATCCAGTTTTCAACAAAACAATCACAGAATTGCTCAAGGAGTGCCCGGATAAACTCGATGTGAAAAAAATATGATCACCCGCACTATGCAGCCGTTTAATTTTGGCGGCAATGAATTATCACTTCATAACGATCGAGGGGAATATTGGTGCAGGAAAAACAACGCTGGCACATTTGCTGGCAAAGCATTTCAATGCTAGATTGATATTAGAAGAGTTTGCCGACAATCCCTTTCTTCCAAAATTTTACCAGAACCCTGAACAATACGCTTTTCCGTTAGAGCTGTTTTTCATGGCTGAAAGATATAAGCAGCTAAAAGAAATGATCCACACTAAAGATCTGTTCCAAAGCATAACGGTATCCGATTACCTTTTTACTAAATGCTTACTATTTGCAAAGGTTACTTTACCCGAGGAAGAATTTCGCTTATACCAAAAATTGTTCGAGATCATTCACCAGCAACTCGTTTTTCCTGAGATACTCATTTACCTGCATGCGCCTGTTCACAAACTGCAGGCGAATATCAAAAAGCGTAACAGGTCGTACGAGCAGAACATTCCCGACGATTATCTTTTCAACTTACAGGAAACCTATACCAGCTACATCAAACAACATAACATTAAAACGATCTTTGTTGATGCAAGCAATGCAGATTTTCTTGGCAACGAAAAACACATGCAGGTGATCTTAGACGCACTGGATAAAGATTATGAGGGTGGACAGCACTATGTTACCTTGCCTTAACCGCAACAAATGAGTGATACTTCAAAGCATGATCCTTTTGCCTCAGTGAGGATCATTGAATTTCGTAACCTCCTCATGGGACGTTTCCTTTTCATCATGGGCCTTCGCATGATGGGTACATTGGTAGGCTGGTGGGTGTATCAACTCACCAAAGATCCATTTGCCATCGGGCTCATCGGCTTGAGCGAAGTAATACCGGCACTTTCGTTCGCATTATACGCAGGACATGTGATCGACCTCAGCGAAAAACGCAAACTGCTTTTAAAAGGAATGACCTTTTATCTATCATGTGCAGTGATACTGCTTGCCTTATCTACCAACTTTACTTCCAGCCATCTCTCCAATACACAGCTTTCTTACTGCATTTACTTCATCGTGTTTTGCACCGGCATCATCCGTGCATTTACAGGACCGGTCTTTCATACCATACTCGCAGCCATCGTACCCAAGCCTATTCTTTCCAACGCAACTACATGGAACCAGGGCACATGGTTAACTGCATCAGTAACCGGGCATGCACTGGGTGGTTTTCTCATCGATGGCTTTGGCAATACCGGAACACTCATCGTCATCGTTTCGTTAGTTACTTTCTCTTTTATTTACATGACGATGCTCAAGCCCAAACCTGCATTGAATGAAGCAGGAGAAAAGAAAACATGGAAAAGTATCACCGAAGGTTTACACTTTGTAATGAGAACTAAAGAAGTACTCGGAGCTTTAACCCTTGACCTGTTCGCAGTGTTGTTTGGTGGAGCAGTTGCCATGCTACCCGTATTCGCAACAGACATCTTACATGTAGGCTCAAGAGGTTTTGGTCTATTGAATGCGGCAACAGATATGGGTGCCATCTTAAGCGTGATACTTCTAACGATATTTCCATTAAGACGAAAGCAAGGAATGATATTGATGCTCGCCATCGGTGGCTTCGGTGCATGCATCATCATCTTCGCTCTATCAAAATGGTTCTGGCTTTCCTTCGCCGCATTATTGCTCAGTGGAATACTCGATGGTTTCAGCGTAGTGATAAGAGGCACCATTCTTCAACTCAAAACACCCGACAACATGCGTGGCCGTGTAATGAGCGTCAATTCCATGTTCATCAACAGCAGCAATGAACTGGGACAATTTGAAAGCGGTGTTGCTGCAAGATATTTAGGTGTGATCCCATCTGTAATATTCGGCGGCAGCATGACCATTTTAATATCCATCATCACCTGGATAAAAGCACCCACCTTAAGGAAGATGGAATATTAATTAGCAGGCTTTTGTATTTCATGGCATCGCCTGTTGTGTCACTCACTTGTACATTCGGAACTTTTGGCAGCATAGATTCACTTTCAAGCGGAGGATTCAACTCCAGAGCAGTTTCTCTTTATAGACACAGATTCCGCGGTCTTCCCTAGCTCCGTAGGTGCTGTCTCGGCGAAGTTTACAACTTGGCCGCATCTATTTGCAATTTGCAACTGCTTTCAACCCCAATCCCGGAATGCTCGCCACTATTAATAAAACTCCCTTCCGAATCGACCAAACATCGTTCAATCCACTCCGGAGGTAAAAAAATGAACCAGAAATCATCTTTTCTGAGCCCGAAATCCACATCCCTGAGCCAGAAGGCCACTTCCCTGAGCCAGAAGGCCACTTCTGTAAACCAGATATCCACTTCTATAAATACAAAAACCACTTCCCTAAGATCCAAATCCAGTTCTTACAACCCTATAACTACTTCGTAAGGCTTCAAAACCACTTCTGTAAATACAACAACCATTTTTGTAAGTACATCGCACGGCTTCAAAGCCATGGCAATTTGTATCTTCCCTTTCTAAAACCTGTACCATGCACCGCCGAAACTTTCTCAAACAAACATCCATTTTAGCAGGCGCTTCACTCCTTTTTCAAAAAGAAGCACTCGCAGCTTTCTTTCAACAACCAGCATGGAAGATCACTATGCTGAGAAACAACGTTGGTGTGTTCACAGAAAGAGGCGGTACCATCGCCTTCCTCCTCGATAAAAAAGGGATTGCAGTAGTGGATTCAGCATTCCCTGAACAATCTCAACACCTGATAGATGAGTTGAAGAAAAGAAGTGAAAAGCCTTTCAAGTATCTGATCAACACACATCATCATGGCGATCACAGTGGCGGTAATATTTCTTTTAAGGGTTTAGTAGAACATGTAGTAGCGCATGAAAATTCACTGGCCAATCAAAAGCGGGTAGCTGAAACACAAAAGACGGTCGACAAACAATTATTCCCTGACGTCACTTACACTGATTCATGGAAAAAGAAACTGGGTAAAGAACGCATTCGCATGTATTACTTCGGGCCGGCACACACCAATGGAGATTCCATCATCCATTTTGAAAATGCTAACATCGCACACATGGGTGATCTCATGTTCAATCGCCGCCACCCGGTGATCGATCGTTCATCAGGTGCTTCTATCAGGAACTGGCAAAACGTTTTAGAAAAAGCGGTAAGTACTTTTAGTGATGATACCATTTTCGTTTTTGGTCATGCATATGATCCTGAAAAGATCACCGGCACCAAAGAAGACCTAAAAGCTTTCAAAGATTATCTCAACAAGCTACTCACGTTCGCCGAAACAGAATTCAAAGCCGGGAAAACAAAAGAAGAGTTCATCAAGAATACTGCAATACCTGGTGTAACAGAATGGAAAGGTGGGGGAATTGAAAGAGGATTGACTGCAGCGTATGAAGAAGCATCCGTTAAACAATCTTAAGCTTTATGCATTATATTTTTGAACTAACTTACATGAAACTCAAGATATGGAGGATGCATTAAGAAATAAACTGCATGAATATATTGATATAGCTGACGAAAGAAAGTTGAAAGCTATTTATGTAATGCTTGAGCAAGAGATCGAAGGCTCCTCTTATAGCCCCCAGACAATTGAGGAATTCCATAAAAGAAGAAATAACTATCAGCAAAATCCAACTGAAGCTTTTTCAGTCGAAGAATCTCTGCAAATTATTCGTTCATCCCGTAAGAGTTAATGTCATTCGAACTTGTCATAACCAGGAAAGCTCATGAGGAAGCTTTGGATGCATATACTTACTATGAGTCGAGATCAATTGGTCTCGGTGAACGTTTTCTTGAAGCTTTATCTAAGCGGTATGTTGATTTAAGCCTCCATCCATCTCACTACAGCTTTATTGATGAAGATCCTGAGCAAATTTTAAGAGATGTTCGTTTAGAAAAATTTCCTTTCGTGATTGTTTTTGAGAAATTGATAAGAAAGTAATTATCTATTCGGTCCACAATCTTTCGAAAGATCCGGATAATAAAATAAGGTAGTTAGCACTCACTCAAACTGATCGGTATATGCACTGCTAAACCACCATCAGCAGTTTCCTTGTATTTACTGTTCATATCAAGTGCAGTATCCCACATGGTCTTGATCACTTTATCTAAACTCACCTTCGCATAATCAGGTGTGCTTTGCAACGCAAGTTGAGATGCTGTGATCGCTTTGATCGCACCCATTGTATTTCTTTCAATGCATGGTACCTGCACTAATCCACCAATAGGATCACAGGTCATACCCAGGTGGTGTTCCATAGCGATCTCCGCCGCCATCATCACCTGTTTTTGCGTACCCCCCAAACTTTCAGTCAAACCTGCCGCAGCCATCGCCGAACTCACACCGATCTCTGCCTGGCATCCACCCATTGCTGCAGAAATAGTCGCGCCTTTTTTAAATATGGAACCAATCTCTGAAGCGGTCAACATAAATCGAATGATCTTATCCTCATCTCCACCATTCTGAAAGATGATGAAGTAATGCAGTACCGCGGGGATGACACCGGCAGCGCCATTCGTGGGTGCGGTCACTACACGTCCGAATGATGCATTCTCCTCATTCACTGCCAAAGCAAAACAACTCACCCAATCTAAAATATACTGGAAATTTTCTCCACCTTGTTTGATCGCCTGCACCCACGAATCGTAATCATTGTAAGGCCTGTTGCTGATGAGTTTTTTATTCAGATCAAATGCCCTTCTTCTTACGTTCAATCCACCGGGCAATTCTCCTTTTGTATGACAACCACGATAGATGCAATCTCTCATCGTATGCCATATATTGAGCACACCTTTTCTTGTTTCTTCCTCACTCCGCCATGAATTTTCATTTTCCATCACTACCTCAGAAATAGAAAGGCCTGTCTTCATGCACCAATGCAAAAGATCATCACCGGTATTTACAGGAAAGGGTAACTGTACCTGTTGCTTGCTGTTATTATTCTCTCCTTCCTTAATAACAAAACCACCGCCAATGGAATAAAATGTTTCACTCCAGCTTTCACCATTCTTCAATGAGATCAAAAACGACAAACCATTGGGATGAAAAGGAAGTGTTTCGTTATATAGGAATTGCAGTTGCTGATCAATATTGAAATCGATATCTGTCTCTCCTCCTAAATGAAGTTTCCTGGTCGTTTGAATAGTATTGATCTTAGGGGTGATCGAGTTCACATCGATGGTTACAGGATCTTCGCTACATAATCCTAACAACACAGCGATATCTGTTCCATGGCCCTTACCGGTCTTAGCCAATGAGCCATATAATAAAACAGTAACTGAAGCCACATCATTCACAGAAGCCTTGGAACGGATTGTTTCGATGCAACGTAAAGCTGCTCTCCACGGGCCCAGCGTATGCGAGCTGGAAGGACCCACGCCTATTTTAAACATATCGAAAACCGAGATCGCTTCATGTGGCATAGCCAGCAAATGTAGTTACAGCAATCCGCCTATACGCTAAAAGAATTGAGAAATTTTAATAGGTTTGAAAGCAAATGAGAACCTTACTACTTATCCTTATCTTATTTACAGTGGCCTGTAAACCAACGAAAGAATCTCAAACAAAAGATCACTCATTTGACAATTTACTTCGTTCTAATCCGGAATTGCAAAAATTTATATCTGCAAAGGATAGCCTCAACATACAGATCATATACACAAAGATCGATCGGGATAAAAACAACAAACCGGTTTTTACCGATCATACTTTTAATACAGATCCCAACAAGTATTTCTATCCTGCAAGCACTGTTAAAATGCCGGGTGCTTTCCTGGCCTTGGAAAAACTAAATGAGTTGAACAGCTACGGCATTAACATGAATAGCTACATGCAAACCGATAGTAGTTATGTTGGCCAGTCAAAAGTTCCGCATACATCCAAAGCAACAATTGCAAGGTACATCAAGGAAATTTTTTTAGTGAGTGATAACGAAGCGTTCAATCGCTTATACGAATTCTTAGGACAGGAGTACATCAACCACAAAGTCCAACAAAAGGGTCTCGATCATTCCATCATTCGCCACCGGTTAGCTGTAAACATGACAGATGAACAACATCGAAACACAAACCCGGTAAGTTTCTATGATAGTAACGGTAAATTATTATACAGTCAGCCTGCACGATACAGCAAACTCAATTTCAGCGAAAGAACTATTAAGCTGGGCAAAGGATTTTATCGGTCAGGAAAACTCGTGAATGAACCATTCGATTTTTCATTGAAGAACAACGTCGCATTGCTCGATCTGCATAACATGCTTCGGTCGGTGATCTTTCATGACCATATAAAACCATCCCAACGTTTCAATCATTCCCAGGCTGACAGGAAATTTTTATTGCATTGGATGAGCGCATTACCAAAAGAAAGTAAAGATCCCACTTATGACACCGCTGAATTTTATGACAACTTTGCTAAATTCTTACCAAGAAGTATTATGCAAAATGAAGACGTACGTGTATTCAGTAAAGCTGGTTGGGCATATGGCTTCTTAACTGATATCGCTTATATCGTGGACTTCAAAAATAACATTGAGTTTATGCTATCAGCCACTATTCTCTGCAATAGTGACGGCCTTTTTAATGATGACAAATACGACTTTGAAACAACCGGTTATCCATTTATGAAGTTGTTGGGAGAAACGATCTATCAAGTTGAGCTACAAAGAAAACGATCCCGCAAACCCAATCTTTCCGAATTTAAAATCGATTACACGATACGCTAAGCTGGTATAAAACTTGCTTTTGCTAGGCACACAAATGCTTTCACTATGAACAAGATCTTTGCACTGAGTGCAGCTTTATTTTCTGCGGCCATCATTACTGCATGTAGTAAAGATGATGATAACACCAGCGCTACCGCACAACTCATGGTAGTGAATGCCTCACCAAATTCCTCTGCAGTTGAAGTGAGTGCAAATGGTAAAGTGTTAGTGCCCACTCTGGCCTATCCGGGTAATACAGGTTACCAGGTAGTATCAGCAGGAACCAATAATATTAAAGTAGGTCCTGCAGGCACTACGACTTACTACATTAACACAAACATGGACCTGCAGGCAGGTAGTAGCTATACTGTATACCTTGTTGATTCGGCTACTAAAGCAAAAGGAACAACGACGAAAGATGATACAACCCGACCTGCAGCCGGAAAAGCAAAAGTTCGTTTTCTGCATTTGAGTCCTAATTTACCTGCAATTGATGTGAAGTTCACCGGCTCAGGTACCAGCTCAGCTACATTTTCCGGTAGAAACTTTAATGATGTGAGTGCTACTACATCTTATGCGACTTTCATTGAAGTTGATGCAGGCACTTATCAACCTGGTGTGACAGCTGCGGGCACCAGTACAGTGATCACAGGAATAGTTTTACAGCCTTTACAATTTGACTCTGGAAAAATATATACAGTGTTTGCAAAAGGTTTCTTAACCGGTACAGGAAGTGTAGCACTAGGTTTACAAAAAGTTGTACATAATTAATTAGCGTTAGAGCAATTTGAATATCCCGCTAGTAATGGCGGGATTTTTTTTTGTTACCAGCTACAACACTTCATTCACCTGCTGTTGCGTCGCAGACTTTTGCTGAAGTAACGTACCGCAGCAAGCCAGCTGAATAATGAACAGAACCTTGAAGAGTGCGACGCAACGAAAGCTAAATAACGATACTGCTTTCTGGCTCATAAAAATCTATACCGTTATAAGCACAAATCCTACATTTGTTGTTTATACCGCTTGCATATGAAATTGTCCTCGAGGTTAGAAAAATTCAATGAGCCGGAAACTTTGAAAATGGCAAAGCTGGGTCGTGAATTAAGAGCAAAAGGAATTGACATTATTGACCTGAGTTTAGGCGAGCCTGATTTCGATACTCCGTGGCATATCAAAAAAGCTGCAATAGATGCAATTGAAAATAACTGGAGCCATTATCCTCCTGTTGCCGGCTATTTAGATCTTAGGGAAGCGATATGCTATAAATTCAAAAGGGATAACCATCTCGATTATAAGCCAGAAAATATTCTGGTGAGTGCAGGTGCAAAACAAAGTTTGGCGAATGCCATTCTCGCTGTGGTGGATCAGGGTGATGAAGTGATCATTCCTACGCCCTATTGGGTAACCTATTCTGAGATAGTTAAACTGGCAGATGGAAATGTGAAGCTGGTACATACCTCTGTAGAGAATCATTATAAGATCACGCCACAACAATTACAAGAAGCGATCACCCCTGCAACCAAACTATTTATTTTCTCGAGCCCATGTAATCCTTCGGGTGCGGTGTATAGTAAAGAAGAATTGGCAGGCCTTGCGGATGTATTCAGGAAGCATGAAAACATTTTGATATTAAGCGATGAGATCTATGAATACATCAATTATGTAGGGGAGCATGTGAGCCTTGCTCAATTCGATGACCTTAAAGAAAGAGTGATCATCATTAATGGTTTGAGTAAGGGTTTTGCGATGACAGGTTATCGTTTGGGCTTCTTAGCAGCCAATGCAACGATCACTAAAGCGTGTGAAAAATTACAGGGGCAGTTTACCAGCGGAACGAATTCGGTTACACAAAGAGCTGCGATCACAGCTTTGCGGGAAGATCTTCGTCCGACGATGGAAATGGTCGAGGAGTTCAAAAGAAGAAGAGCTGCAGTACTGGCTTTTATCAAAGAATTAAAAGAACTTACCTGCTTTGAACCTGAAGGTGCTTTTTATGTATTCCCTGATGTGAAATACTACTTCGGGAAAAGTAACGGCGAGCATAAGATTGAAAATGCAGACGACCTTTGCATGTATCTTTTGAATGTTGCAAATGTATCTACTGTTACAGGCAGGGCTTTTGGCCAACCGGATTGCATAAGACTTTCGTTTGCCAATAGCATGGATAATATTGAAAAAGGCTTTGCGAGGATAAAAGATGCATTGAATAAACTGAAATGATCTCCCGCAGAAACTTCAGTTACCCCTGGCGGGGAAACTTATTAAATACTTTTCCTTTCCGCGGATTCCGCGTTTTCTGCGAGAACTATGAACGATAAACTCCAGATGTTCGAAAACCGTTTGCTCAAAGTGTATAAGCACAAAAGCAAACTTGCCAAAAGGCAAAACATCACTTGTTTTCGTGTATACGATCACGACCTACCCGAATTTCCTTTTGTAATTGAATTATACGAAGACAAGATCTATTTAGCTGAATACCTCCGTCGTCACGGAATGGATGATGAAGTTCATGAACAATGGCTGGAGGAATGTAAAGAGGTGATTGCTGAAGTGCTCTCTGTTCCGGTTGGAAGAATGTATGGAAGGCAAAGAAAGAAAATGCATCATCGGGGTCAGCAATATGAAAAGCTGAATGTGGCTGAAGAATTTTTTACTGTAGAAGAGAATGGCTTGAAGTTTCTGGTAAATCTTACTGATTATCTTGACACAGGTTTGTTCCTGGATCATCGCACTACCCGTCAAATGGTGAAAGAGGAAAGCGAAAGCAAGAGAGTCTTGAATTTGTTTTGTTACACCGGCTCTTTTTCTGTGTATGCAGCTTCAGGAGAAGCATCAACGGTTACATCCGTCGATCTTTCGAAAACTTATCTCAAATGGGCTGAAGACAACTTCGCTATTAACAGGTTTAAAGATGTAAATAAATACCAGTTCATTCATGCAGATGTAAAGCAATACCTTAAAACACTACAACCTGATAGTTTCGACCTGGTGGTGATAGACCCTCCCACTTTCAGCAACAGCAAGCGGATGAAAGATGACCTGGATATTCAGCGGGATCATGTAGAATTATTGAATGATCTGCTGAATGCAGTTACAAAAGATGGTATGATTTACTTCAGCACCAATTTCAGCAGGTTTGTAATAGAAAAAGAAAATATCAAGGCCAGCGAGATCAGGGACATAACTAAAGCCACCACCCCGTTTGATTTTGAAGGAAAGTTGAAAAGATGGTGTTACAAGATCATGAAATGATCACTCTAGTTTTTCTTTTTGCAAAAGCACTTCATGCTTCATCCATAAAAATTCGAAGCGATAAGCCAGCTTATACTTTTCTGCGATCGTATCCTTATTATACTGGATCGTTAACACATAAGTTTTTTCCTGTGTGATGCTTTTCCTCCATTCGTCGGTGACAGCAGTGGTATCTTTTGGGGTGCCGAGATAATCTAACACAACACTTCTTTTCTTTCCCAATGGTACCTGCTTCCATTGATACGGAATAAATGCTTCACTCATCTTCGGAACAGCAAATAGAAAGATCAGCCAGTAAGCCACGATTAAAAAGACAAGTACTAAAGCTGTTATGATTCCCCACTTTTTCATTTCATTTCTTTTTCAAAACCATAATCTCTTTCCACTAAACAAATTCGTGTTTTGTATGCGCTGTACCATTGCCTTATCCCTTTAGATTGCGCTTCCAGGTGTTCAGCAACATTCTTCCAGCTCTTAATCGCCTCTAAACTCTCCCAGTAAGAAACGGTGATGCCTAGCCCTTCCCTTGCACTCTCATAACCTAAATAGCCAGGTTGCTGCTTTGCCAATTCGAACATTTTATCTCCCATTTCTGAATAGCCATTATCGCCATCTGTTCTCATGGAAGTAAATATTACAGCGTAGTAAGGCGGTTGCGGGGTTTGTGCGATCATATTGTTTGCAATTCTTTTTTAGTGAGCTCATTTTCTGTGTTGCCGGTATTCAAAGTGGTTGCCGGCTCAAACAACATCACCCATACTTCTTCATCCGCAACAGGTTTATGTTCGGTCATTCGTGGTACGATGACGAACTCTCCTTCGCCAATAGTAATCACTTTCTCCCGGTAATGCATGTCGAATTTTCCCTTTACTACAAGGAACAATTCATCTTCATGTTCATGATGATGCCATACAAATTCCCCTTTGAATTTTACCAGTTTCACCTGCTGTCCGTTCAGTTCACCAACGATCTTTGGGCTCCAGTGTTCATCGAACAACTCGAATTTCTGTAAGAGTGAAACTTTATCTATCATGATAATGAATTTGCTTTTTCCAAAACAGCTCATGCAACTTCAACACCTGTGGCATCAGCATCTGTTGCTCATCGTTTACGATCACATGATCACACAATCGCATTTTGATAACATCATCCACCTGCCTGTTCATCCTGCTGATCACTTCGTCCCTGCTCAGACCGCTTCTGTCCATCACTCTTTTAATTCGTAGATGTTTTGGTGCTGTCACTCCTATGATATGATCCAACCCTGTAGCACTTCCTGCCTCGAATATCAACGCAGCTTCTTTAATAATGTAAGGAGAAGTTTGTTTTGCCGCCCAATCCCATCCGGCTTGTATGGCTGCTGGATGAACGATTGCATTCAGTTTTTCTAATTGATAGGGATCATTAAAAACTTTTGAAGCCAGGTATTTCCTGTTCAGCTTATTATCTGTATAAGCCTCTTCTCCAAACGCATCCTTGATCTGCTGCATCAATACAGCATCTGTTTCCATCATCGCTTTCGCTGAAGCATCCGCATCAAACACAGGTATACCCAACACGTTGAAAATTCCTGCTACTACAGATTTTCCGCTGCCAATTCCACCTGTTAATCCAACCTTAAGCATAACTAAAAGTAAAACAAAAAGTCCCGATCATTACGATCAGGACCTTCAACAATTTCTTTTATTCGATTAAGCTTTTGCAGCCGCAGCTTTATTGATCGCTGCAGTCCACTCCTGGCTGATCGCAGATTTTTCGATCTTAATATAACTTCCGGGGTTTACTTCTAATTGTAACGTTCCATCTTCATTGATCTTATGGATCACCCCATGTATACCGGCGATCGTTACGATCTTATCTCCCTTCTGCATATTCTCAATGAACTTCTTTTGCTCTTTCGCCTTTTTCGCCTGCGGACGGATCATGAATAACCAGAAAACAAGAATGATCGCACCCAGCATGATGAGGTTTAAAGTACCTGCACCACCGCCTGCCTGGCCGTTAGGATTGCCCATGAAAAGAAGAATGAAATTTAACTGTGTCATCTATTTGGGGTTTTATTTGTTTTATTGATTACTTTTTTTGATTTCGCCGGTAAACGTAAGAAAATGTTCTTGTTTATCGATGGTGTTCGCTCTTACAGTAATGGTTTTACTCACAGGTGTATGTTGGTTCATACTGTTGAACTGTGCCGTGATCTCGCCTTCGTTTCCCGGCTGCACAAATTCTTTTTTAAACTCAGGTACGGTACAACCACAGGTAGGGATCACATCAGCGATCAATAAAGGTTTGTTTCCCGTATTCTTATACCTGAACTTCACATTTACCTTTGCATTCTCTTCAACCACTCCAAAGTTTACTGTAGAATCAAGCCATTGAATACTCGTATAGTTCCCTGAGTCAGCCATAACCTTATCAATAGCGGCCTGGTCTAAAGGCTGTGATTTTTGTTCACTATTACATGAGAGAATAAAACTCGCTGCAAACACTAAAAATAAAAACTGCTTCATGCGGCAAATGTAATTAAGCTTTTTGCTTGTTGAAATCTATCTTCTGGATCTTCCCTTCGGCCATCAGTTCTTTATGAATATTATCGAGTACGCCATTAATGAATTGCCCGCTTTGCTGGGTGCTGTATTCCTTGGCTATATCAATATATTCGTTAATAGTAACCTTTGGTGGAATGGTCTCGAAATATAAAAACTCGCAAACACCCATCTGCATCAGCATCATATCCAGCACGGCGATCCTGTCAGCATCCCAGTTCTTCAGCTTAGGTTTGATCAGGTCATTCACATGATCTCTTTTTTCAATAACTGTAGTAAGAAGATTTCTTGCAAACTTCCACTTCTCATCAGTAAGCATTTCTTTCAGATCATAACTGCCTGGCTTTTGCAGGTAATTATTCACCAGTTGATGTAACATATCTGCATCATCATCCCAATTATTGAAATGTTCTTCTATCATTCCAGTAAATGCTTCCGATGGCAACATCAGGTTATTGAAGATGAATTTAAGAATATCTCTTTCTGATTGTTTTTCTCTTGATTGAGTAGCTATGTATGTCTTATATTCAGCACTTTCTGAAAGCTCCAGGAACAATTTCTTTACTACGGCATCACTATCGATCCTGCCGGGATTAAAAATATCAACCTCTTTCTTCCAGGCTTCACTTTCCAGGATCTTCCACACAAACTGGTTACCGGTCAGCTTGATATTTACATTCCTGTCTTCAACAGTGGTAAGATTTTTAGACGCTCTTTGTGCCGCATGCTTCTCGGCAAACCGAGCTATTTCCAATAAATTATGTACAAGAAAAACAAACAGTTCTTTTGAAGCATCCAGGTCTTTTTTTAACTGTTTTACCGGATCGATCTTAGAATCTTCCATCGTTTCCAAAGCATACAACACCTGCATTACTTTCACTCGTATATTTCTTCTGCTTATCATTCCAAAAGAGCTTTAAAGGGCTGCGAAGATAGGGACTTGAATCTATTTGGATACCAGCAGCAGTATTGCATGGCTGCAACTGTTGCGTCGCACTCTTGTACGTTATCTTTTCATTGCGACTGTTCATTCATCCATGTGATGGATAATAGATTCATCATCAACACAAAAAAAGCCTGCGAAGCACCACAAGCTTTTATCCCTATTTTTTAGCTACCAGTTACTTACCAACGATCATGCAGCATAATATGCCGGTTGCGCCTGGTGGGCCAGCCTTGGAGAATTCCAGTTAGCATAGATAAAACCCCGCGAATAAAGAGGTGATCAATAAAAGCTTTGAAGCTTTGCGAAGCCATCTAATAACTGACGATTTACTGACAGTTACGTGGAATGGGTTTGGATGGTTTATATGGCTTAGGAATTTAGAAATTAAAATCTTCAGGTTCGCCTTTTAAAACTCGCCCTTTTAAAATTTCCTGGGCGAAAAAGTTTCTGAACGAAAACTCATCTTCTTTTTTATCATATCCGATGCCTAATTCTAAATTCATTAAATATTGTTCATAGGCGATAGGTAAAGTCTCAGCGACTTTTTTTCTTCGGAAATTCTTCATAGCGATTTGAATAGCTTCCTTTAGATCATAATGGCTTTCTACGGGAATGGGTTCATTTATTGACACCAACTCATCAACGTACTCTTCTACTGGATCGTCTATACAAATAGATCCACCGCCAAACCTAGCAGAATAAGCTTTATACCACCGCTTGGTCTCTTTGTCCTCAAAAAGATTTACAAATTCAGCAACCTGCTCTTCATCGTAAGTGCTAATCGAAGGCTTAAGTTTCACATGCTCAGTTTGGGAATGATGCTTTGAATGTTCATCTCTCGCTGCACGGAGATAAAACCCTTCTTTTTCACCCCGAATGTCCGGAAGCTGTAATAAAATTGTATTTCCGGTGTGATTATTATGATATTCGTACCATTCTGGTATTTCTCCAAACGCATCCTCACCATTGTAGCTTTGCTTGATTTGATTATAATCCTGCCACAACAAATAAATAGCGTCTTCATTTAAAGCATACTCGTTATTATTCAAAAAATTGACATAAAGATCTATCTCGTCCTTTGTAATTGGTTCTATGAAGGAACAATTGAATATATCTGCACTGATGGTATGGAAATCATAACAGATCTCAACACCCGGCAATGTAATAAGTTCTGCCCTCCATTTACATTGAGCATCAAAAAGCTTTTTTTGTAGTATGGCTTCAATTTGATCTTTGGCAAGATTAAGCCATCGCAAATCATCGCTTTCATTATGTTTTTCCCATATTGGCCCATATTCATACCAACTACACTTTAAATTGCAATAGGATTGCACGAAGGATTCTCTACTGCTATCTGAGAACTGATTCAAATATTTCTGGATATTCTCCGATTCAAGGATGTGCTGAAGTACTTTTTGCTTGAATGCATTTGCATCAACCATTTCTTGCACCTTCTTTTGTTGATTTGGGTTTAGGTCATTTAAGTCCATAAGAGTTAAAGGTTTAGGAACCAAAAGATACTTCTTTCTCTTGAAATCTGCAACATGTTTTACAAAAAGCCCTGTCAGGGTGAAATTTTGACACCCCCGTTTCCCAAACTTCCTGCATCTTTGCCGCCATTTCTGACAAAGGTTTTCCGTCAAAAGTATCCCTCAACTGAAATTTTGACTTGAAACAGGCAGGTGGTCACAAATTTGATAAGCCCTGCCTTGTCAATCACTTATTCTAAAAACAATAATAAAAAACCAAACGTATGGCTGAGAATGTTAAAGTAACTCCTCTACACGACAGGGTTATCGTAAAACCAGCCGCGGCAGAAGAGAAAACTGCAGGCGGAATCATCATCCCTGACACAGCTAAAGAAAAACCACAAAGAGGTACTGTGATCGCAGCAGGTCCTGGCAAAAAAGATGAGCCGGTTACTGTAAAAGAAGGTGACACTGTTCTGTACGGTAAATATGCAGGAACAGAGATCAGCATTGAAGGCGCTGACTACCTGATCATGAGAGAAAGCGACATCCTTGCAATTGTTTAATTGCTCCATAGCGAATAAACAATACAAGTCCCGAATGTTCGGAGCGACGCAACTAAAGCTAAATAAAGTGATGAAGTTGCATTCAAAATTAAAAATTCAAAATTCAAAATTGTTTTTATATGGCTAAACAACTCTTCTTCGACATCGATGCAAGAAATAAGATGAAGAAAGGTGTTGACACACTTGCTAACGCAGTGAAAGTAACACTCGGACCTAAGGGTCGTAACGTAGTTATTGAAAAGAAATTTGGTGCACCTTCTGTAACTAAAGATGGTGTTACCGTTGCTAAAGAAATAGAACTGGAAGATGCTATCGAGAACATGGGTGCGCAAATGGTGAAAGAAGTAGCATCTAAAACTGCAGACATTGCAGGTGATGGTACTACAACTGCAACTGTTCTCGCTCAATCTATCATTGGTGAAGGATTGAAGAACGTAGCAGCAGGTGCGAACCCGATGGACCTGAAAAGAGGTATCGACAAAGCTGTTGCTAAAGTTGTTGAGAATCTTAAATCTCAATCTCAGACTGTGGGCGTTGATAGCAATAAGATCCAACAGGTGGCCGGTATCTCTGCTAACAACGACGAAGTGATCGGTAAACTGATCGCTGAAGCGTTTGCTAAAGTGGGTAAAGATGGCGTTATCACTGTTGAAGAAGCAAAAGGTACTGAAACTACTGTTGAAGTGGTTGAAGGTATGCAGTTCGACAGAGGTTATATCTCTCCATACTTCGTTACCAACAGCGAAAAAATGGAAGCGGAATTACAGAATCCTTACATCCTGATCTACGATAAAAAGATCAGTACCATGAAGGACATTCTTCCTATTCTTGAAAAAGTTGCGCAGCAAGGTGCTCCTTTGTTGATCATATCTGAAGACCTGGAAGGTGAAGCTCTGGCAACATTGGTAGTGAATAAGCTCCGCGGTACATTGAAAGTGGCTGCTGTTAAAGCACCTGGCTTTGGCGACAGGAGAAAAGAAATGTTGCAGGATATCGCTGTATTGACAAAAGGTATCGTGATCAGCGAAGAGCAGGGTTACAAATTAGATAACGCTACTTTAGATTACTTAGGTAGAGCTGAAAGAGTGGTTATCGATAAAGACAACACGATCGTTGTAAATGGTCGTGGAGCTAAAGAAGATATCACTGCAAGAGTGAACCAGATCAAAGCGCAGATTGAATCAACTACATCAGATTACGATAGAGAGAAGTTACAGGAGCGTCTGGCTAAATTAAGCGGTGGTGTTGCTGTATTGAATGTTGGTGCTGCTACTGAGGTTGAAATGAAAGAGAAGAAAGATCGTGTTGACGATGCTTTACACGCAACAAGAGCTGCTGTTGAAGAAGGAATCGTTCCTGGTGGTGGTACTGCTTTCATCCGTGCGATCGAAGCGATCGAAACACTGGAAGGTGCCAACATAGATGAAACAACTGGTATCAAGATCGTAAGAAGAGCATTGGAAGAGCCTGTTCGCCAGATCTCTGCTAACAGCGGAATCGATGGTTCTATCGTTGTTCAGAAGATCAAAGAAGGAAAAGGTGATTTCGGTTTCAATGCAAGAACAGAAACTTACGAGAAGATGTTCTCTGCAGGAATCATCGATCCAACTAAAGTTAGCCGTGTAGCTTTGGAAAATGCAGCTTCTATCGCAGGTATGTTGTTAACTACTGAGTGTGTAGTAGCTGATAAACCAGAGCCTAAGACTGCAGCTGCAGGAATGCCGGGCGGTATGCCAGGTGGAATGGGCGGAATGGATTATTAAGATAGATGAGTGTTCGAAAGAATCTCATAAAGGATATAAGAACCTCATCCAAAAGATGGGGTTCTTCGTTTGCTGTCTGTCACAATTACCATCAATTAAAAATGCGGAGGTACAAATGCTGAAACATTTTTATCGGTTTATCAAAAAAGTATTCAGGAAAGATGATGACGTATTCGATGATCCTTTCATCATCTTATAAAAGAAAGCTCCATCAAATGATGGAGCTTTTTGTTTCCTGGGGGTATGGATCAAAACGGGCTATTTGTATTCGTATACTGCATAGCCCCAATCTGGTAAGCTTTTTTGACTGTCGGTACTCAAATGATCTGTATTACCTGTAAATACATTTCGGGGCTCTCCATTCACTGAAGCATTTTTGAATTTGAATGTTTGGGGTGTTGGAGATAGATTTAAAACCACCACTACTTTGTTTCCATCCTTCTCCCGCATGAAAGCGTAGATATTGTTATCCATGTTCGTTTCAAGCTTCGTAAAAGAGGCATTGGCAGCTAAAGCCGGGTTGTTCTTTCTTAAATTAAGCAAGGTTTTATAGAAAGGCGCTCTTTTAAATTTAGAAAAAGTGATAGTGTCTTTGTAAAAGAAACTTACACTGTCTAAAAAAGGTTCTTCCTGCCCGCTATATATCAACGGAACAGAGCCCTTGATCGTATGGGTAAGCACGGCAAATGGCGCATGTACATCGCCGGGCATCGTTTCATAGTCAGCTTTGTTCCAGCTATTCTCATCGTGGTTGCTGGTAAAATACATGCGCAAGGCATTGGTTGCATAACTCGTATCTACTTTGTATAAAATGCTGTCTATCGCAAAAGCAGGTCTTTCCCCTTTTGCTATTTGCTTCATCATATGAAATGCATCCCAGGTATATGATGCATCAAAACCCACATCGTGCATCCACGCATCATTGCTTTCTGCCAGCATGAACACATTCTTTTCTTTCTTTAATTCTGAGATAGCCTTTGTCCAGAATTCTCTCGGCACCTCTCCTGCAACATCACATCTGAATCCATCTATATCAGTTTCCTTCACCCAGAATTTCATCGCATTGATCATGGTATCTACCAACGCAGGGTTTTTATAATTCAGCTTTCGCACATCTGTCCAGTCAAAAGGTGAAACGAATTTGCCATCAGTCCCCTTTACATAAAACTCAGGATGTTCTGTCAGCCACCTGTTATCTGCACCTGAGTGGTTTGGCACCCAGTCAATGATCACTTTGAAACCTTTATCATGTGCATTCTTAACCAAACTTTTCCAGTCATCCATTGTACCAAACTCGGGATTAACTGCTGTATAATCTGCCACTGCATAATAGCTACCCATCACGCCTTTACGGTCTACCTTACTTATCGGGTGTATAGGCATGAACCATAACGTTTGTACGCCCATCTCTTTGAGGCGGTCTAAATGTTTCTCAAAAGCCGCGAAAGTTCCTTCTGGCGTGTATTGACGAACATTCACTTCATAGATATTTCCCTGCATGATCCAACCCGGGTGACCGTCAACGGCCACAGCATCTTCAGAGTCGGCAGCCTTATTGGTTCTGCAGGAAACAAATACAACGAGGGAGAGGAATATCAATAACCTGGATAATTGATTCTTCATGGCAATCGTTTTGGTACATTATAAATATAGAATAAGCTAAGTGTAAAACAAACACGAAAGGGGTTTAATTAAAAAAAATGACAACAATCATACGTAGTCTTAAAGTCAAAATACCTGCTCCTGCTTCCATTTTTCAAAATACCGTCTCAATTAGTAAAACGTCAGGTAATAATAACACTATGCTTATCTTGCTATCCACCATTATATTTTTACAGCTATAATGGAGAACTTTTCAACTGCTTCATATGAAGAATACATTCTTAATTGCTGAGATCGGGCAGGCGCATGATGGAAGTGTTGGAATTGCGCACAGCTTTATCGATGCTTTAGCAGGCACAGGGGTGCATGCCGTTAAATTTCAAATGCATATTGCAGAGGCGGAAAGCAGTGAATTTGAAAAATTCAGGGTAAAATTCAGCTATGCAGATAAAACCCGCTATGATTACTGGAAGAGAATGGAATTCTCCCAGGCAGAATGGGCAGAACTGAAACACCACTGCGAAGAAAAGGAAATGGAGTTCATTGCCTCTCCATTTTCTGTCAAAGCTGTTGAATGGTTAGAACAGTTAGCGGTGAAAAGATATAAAGTAGGTTCAGGAGAGGTAAGGAATTTCCTGATGCTTGAAAAGATTGCTAGAACCGGTAAACCGATCATTATTTCTTCCGGGATGAGTGATTGGCAGGAACTGGATGCATGTATCGATTTCTTAAAACCTTACGGCAACCATTTGTCTCTGCTACAATGTACTACTGCTTACCCTACATTACCCGGGCAATGGGGACTCTCGTTGATTGGGCAAATGAAACAACGCTATTCATTACCCGTAGGTTACTCAGATCATTCGGCAGATATCTTTGCAGGTTTGGCTTCTGTTGCGTTAGGTGCAGAGATCCTGGAGTTTCATGTTATTTTCAGTCATCAGATGTTTGGTCCTGATGCAAAAGCATCACTTACTATTGACCAGGTCAAAGATCTCGTTAGAGGTGTTAAAGCAATTGATTGTTCTTTAAACGCAAATTATGGCAAGGACGATTCTGCAAACTTTAGCGAATTAAAAACCGTATTTGGTAATAGCCTTTCAGTAAATAAAGATGTGAAGAAAGGTGATACCATACGAATTGAAGACCTGGAAAGTAAGAAGCCGGCTAATAAAGGCATCTCTACCAGTGAATATAGGTCGGTGATAGGCAAAAAGTGGAATAGTGATCTTCCTGCCCGTTCATTTATAACGTTTAATGATATTACGGAATGAGTAAGCGGAAAATATGTGTGGTTATCACTGCACGTCCCAGTTACAGCAGAGTTAAAACGGCTCTTGAGGCGATACAACACCACCCGGAACTTGAATTGCAGTTAGTTGTTTCAGCTTCTGCATTATTAGAAAGATACGGCTCTGCAGTAAACTATATTGAAAAAGATGGTTTCTCAGTAAGTGCAAAAGTTTTTACTGTACTGGAAGGCGAGAATTTAACTGCAGCTGCAAAAACAACAGGCTTAGGTATCCTGGAATTATCCACTGTATTTAATAACCTGAAACCAGATATGGTTGTAACGATTGCCGACAGGTTCGAAACTATGGCTACAGCAATATCAGCTTCTTATATGAATATTCCGCTTGCACATATCCAGGGCGGTGAAATTACAGGCAACATTGATGAAAAGGTCAGGCACTCGATAAGCAAATTAAGCGACTACCATTTCGTGTCCTCTGAAAGCGCAAGGGAAAGATTGATAAAACTGGGCGAAAACCCGGAGTATATTTTTAACACTGGCTGCCCCTCCATAGACCTTGCATCTAAAGTAAAAGAAGATCCGGCGCTGGACTTCGATCCATATTTGAAATACGGAGGCGTAGGAAGCAAGCCCGATCTGGGTAACGGGTACATTGTAGTAATGCAACACCCTGTTACAAATGAATATAATGAATCCAGGAAGCACATTGAAGAAACCTTGTATGCGGTTGAAGATTCTACTAAACCAGTCTTGGTCTTTTGGCCAAACCTGGATGCAGGTGCCGATGGAACTTCAAACGGCATAAGGTCGTATAGAGAAAATCATCAACCAAAGAATATGCAGTTCTTCAAAAATATGGAACCGCAGGACTTCCTCAGGTTATTAATAAATGCTGACTGCTTAATAGGCAACTCCAGTGTAGGGATCAGGGAATGTGCATACCTGGGTATACCAGCGGTCAATATCGGCACCAGGCAAAATAAACGGGAAAGAGGAAACAATGTGATCGATGTAAACTACGATCGTAACGAAATTGCAGAGGCAGTTCGCCAGGTATCTGTCAACAAGAGACCGGAACCTTCCACAGTTTATGGAGGAGGAAATGCCGGTGAACAAATAGCTGGTCTACTATCTGCACTCCCACTCCAGTTTACTAAAACGATAACTTATTAGTCAAAAGATAGAGATGCCAATGAAGATTGCAGCACTGATACCGGCAAGAAAAGGCTCGCAAGGCATACCCGGGAAGAATTCAAAGGTGTTAGGCGACAAACCGCTTATTGCCTATACTATTGAATCTGCATTGGCTTCAAAACATATAAGTAAAGTGATCATCAGTACAGATGATCCTTCAATAACTTGGATAGCAAAAAAATACTCGGTAGACGTTCCTTTTGTAAGACCTGCACATTTGGCAACTGATGATGCGAAAACGGTTGATGTGGTATCGCATGCCCTGGAATGGTGCGATAACAACGGGATTCATTTGGATGCAATTTGCCTCTTGCAACCTACTGCTCCTTTTAGAGAGGACGGATTCATTGATTCTTGTATTGAAACATTCCTTGATAGTGATGCGGACTCACTGGTCAGCGTATTACCTGTTCCACATCAATTTAATGCACACTGGCTGTTTGAGCCAGGTGCAGATGGACTGCTGCATATTGCAACCGGTGAAGAAGTGATCATTCCAAGAAGACAGGATCTGCCAGTCAATTATTATAGGGATGGAAGCGTATATATAACCAGGTCTCAGGTCATCAGGCAGCAAAGATCTTTGTACGGAAAAAAGATTATCTATCAGTTATCCAATCCGAAATATCACGTAAACCTGGATACACAAGAGGACTGGCAAAAGGCTGAAGCAATGCTTCCGCCTTTTATAAAGTGATTGTTCCATAAAAACGAAAAGCTTTGATATCCGATCAAAGCTTTTGGTGCCCAGGACTGGATTCGAACCAGCACATCCTTGCGAACGCTGCGACCTGAACACAGTGCGTCTACCAATTTCGCCACCTGGGCATTAACGAGACAATGACTTCAAAAACTCCTTTCCAGAACCTGACTTCAGGTATTTTTCTTTAGTTCTGGCTTCTATCCTCGTCTCAAAACATTCTGTAAAGATCAACTTAAAAGGCCTATATGCTTTTGTAGACCTGTTCTCTCCATCATTATGCTGTTCTATCCTTCGTTCTATATCATTCGTAAGGCCCACATAAATATAGTTCCTTAACTCACCTCTTATAGCATATACATAAAACATGTGCGTATGTATACCAATCCTGCCTGCCGGCAGGCAGGTTCGCCACCTGGGCCTAACAGGTTTTCCCGTAGGGTTGCAAATATAACAGGCTGGCTTTTCTCGCCCAAACAGAAATTAAACATAAATCGAGCGCAAACGAATGGACAATTACTGCTTCTCTTTGGTTCCCTTATAATTACTTCATAACTACGTACTCCTTACTCCCTACATAAGTCATAATTACAGCATGGTCACTCCCACCATAAGCCATGGTAAAGCCATGAATATCCCATGTATATACCATCGATATCCTATTAACTACCTATGTAAGGTTGAATGGATGAATTAAAGGGAAAGTATTATAACGATAACAGGCTGCATCCACGTATATCACTGTTATCAATCCTCCCCAACACTTCAAAGCTTCCATCTTCATACAGAGAACCTGCATCATCTGTTGCGATAAAACTGCAACTGTAAATATTAGCAAGATCGATCACATTGATCACACCCCTACCCTTTTGCTTTATATGCATAGGATCATCCTCATCTCTTACCAGTATTTTCATCCACGCAGGACAATGAAATATTCCATCTTTCTTCGAATATGCCTGGCTTAGTAACTCCGTCATCCCATACTCAGAGTGGATGTGTGTAGTGTGAAACTGCTGCTGCAAAAACTCGTGTACTTCCGATCTTGTTAGTTCTTTTTTCCTTCCCTTCATTCCCCCTGTTTCAATGATGATGGTATGTTTTAACGGTAACGGGTATGCTTCTGCAAAATCAATGAGTGCATACGTTACTCCAAATAGCAACACCTTTTGCCCTTCTTTTTCCATCGCAGCGATGGTATCGTGCAACTGCTTATGTTCATACAAATAAAACCCGCTCTTAGGATGATTGGAAAGCCGGATCAGTTTATCTACCATATATACCAAAGACGACCCGCCTCTTTCCAGGTATGAGGGCAGCAATGCCAGTATGCAATAGTCCTCTGGCTCGCCATAAAAATTTTTAAAGCATTGCAGGAAGCTTTTTTCATAGATCGAGATATCTCTTATAAAATGCCTGCTGGTAGTGCTTTGAGTAGTGCCACTACTCTCGAAAATAATAACAGGTTCAAATACGGTAGATATTACCTGGTGTGTTTTGAAAAAAGAGATAGGTAAAAACGGGATGTCGGATACTGACTGTATGCTTTGCAGATCCTTATTCACCAACTCACACCATTGGCGATACACCTTATTATTGTTGTATTGAAAACGGAATACTTCGATGCACCGTTCATCAAACAACTGACCGTCATGGAAAATATTGTTAACGAGTTCAAAATTCACTGGTTGGTACTGGTTTGTTTTGGCTAAATTTGAAAATCCGAAAGCGTAACAGATGAAAGCGAAATTATTAAGTATAGTTGCATTAGTTATAGTGTTGGTATCAATAATTGTTGCCTGTAACAAAAATAAATTCCAAACCAGGCCATCACTGGAATTTAAAGAGGTGAATAATGATACCCTCAGCCAGGGAAACCTGCTGAGATTTACGCTTGAGTTTACGGACAAAGAAGGCGATGTTACAGACAGTATCTGGATCCAACGCGTTTCAAAGGTTTGCCCTACCAGCTTTCCGAATCCTATACGCTACGCTATACCATCTACCTTTATCGGCAGTAAGAACATAAAAGCAGATTTCCAGATCAACTACCGCTACAATGTGATCAACGCAGATTATCCGCCTATCGGTGGTTGTCCTAACAAGGTAGATACCTCTGTTTTCCGTTTCTGGGTAAGAGACAAAGCTGGTAATGTAAGCGATACTGTCTCTTCACCAAACATTGTATTTTTGAGATAATGCATCTCCTCCTCAAACTGCTTAAACTATTTTTTTACAGTAATTATTTCATCGGGCTTTGTGCGGTAGCATTATGTGTTGAAACCAATCTCCAGCACAACTTACCTTTCAATGGTAAGATATTCTACACACTCGTACTGTTAGGAACGGCTACCTATTACAATTATGTGTACATGCTGGCGATCCCTAAAACAAAGTACTCAGATGACAGGATCGACTTCTATCGTGAAAATGAAAAATTAGTAAGAACATTACACTGGCTGAATATAATTATCTGCATTATACTTGCCGGTTACCTCTTCGTCAAATATTTCGATTCTTTTATACGGCTTACGAATATCAAATGGGGGTTAATAGCGATTTTTCCTTTGGCCGCTATCTCTTATACTTTCCAGGTGTTGCCATTTCCGCATTTGCGTAAACTAAGGAGGATCGGCTGGGCGAAACCATTTATCCTTGGTTTTGTGTGGAGTGGAATTGTAACGGTTTACCCGATCATATTTTACCAGGTACAACTTAACTACGATTCACCTGTTTTCTCTTTCCCATCGGGATGGCTCTGGCTAAAGAACTGGATGTTCATTTCATTGCTCTGCGTTATGTTCGATATAAAAGATTATGAAACAGATAAAAGGAATAACCTTAGAACATATGCGGTACAGTTGGGCATTAATAAAACCATCAGTATGGTGATCGTTCCGCTGGTGATCGTTGGCCTTATCTCCTTTTACATTTTTACAATATCAAAAGGCTTACCTACTGTTCGGATTGCATTTAATACCATTCCATACCTTTTACTGATTGTATCGGCTTATTCTTTGCAGCGAAAACGCCCTGTGATCTTTTACCTGGCTTTTATTGATGGATTGATGATCATTAAAGCGATCTGCGGAATACTCGGTACCGAACTAATAAAAATCTAACTATGGCGAAAGTAAAAAAAGCTCCGGCTAAAACTCCTAAAGCAAAACCCTTAATAACTGATCAGTCATTATCATTTCTCCGGGATTATATCAACAACCCATCCCCGGTTGGCTTTGAAAGCTCGGGCCAGAGATTATGGCTCAATTATATCACTCCTTATGTAAATACTAGCTTTGTAGACCCTTATGGCACTGCAGTGGGTGTAATTAACCCGGGTAAAGATTTTAAAGTGGTGATAGAGGCACATGCGGATGAGATAAGCTGGTTCGTGAATTATATCACGGAAAAAGGATTGATCTACTTAAAAAGAAATGGTGGTGTGGATCACCAGATCGCTCCTTCAATGAGAGTGATTATCCATGGAAAAAAAGGTCCTGTTAAAGCGGTATTCGGTTGGCCGGCGATCCATACACGTATCGGCAACCACGAAAAAGAAACGCATCCTAAAGTAGAGAACTTATGGCTGGATACCGGGGCAAGAAGTAAAAAAGAACTGGAAGATCTCGGCGTACACATTGGGGCCGTAGTTACTTACCAGGAAGGTTTTGATGAACTGGCTAATAACCACTTCATCGGAAGGGCAATGGATAACCGGATCGGTGGTTTCATGATCGCTGAAGTGGCGAGATTGCTTTCGCAGAATAAAAATAAACTTCCATACACCTTGTATGTAGTGAATGCGGTGCAGGAAGAGATAGGCTTGCGTGGTGCAGAAATGATCGCAAGAAGAATTAAACCAAACGTTGCGATCATCACAGATGTTACACACGATACCCAAACGCCAATGATCAATAAAATGGTGGAAGGTGATGTGGAGTGTGGCAAAGGCCCGTCTCTTTGTTATGGACCAGCCGTACATAACAAACTGCTGAACTTCGTACAGGATATAGCAGAGAAGAAAAATATCCCGGTGCAGTTACGCACCGCAAGTCGAAGCACAGGCACAGATACGGACAGTTTTGCCTATGCGAATGACGGATGTCCATCGGTGCTTATCTCCATTCCTTTAAGATATATGCACACAACAGTAGAAATGCTGCACAGGGATGATATCGATAATACAATAAGATTAATGTACGAAAGTTTGTTGCAACTAACTCCAAAAACGAACCTGAGTTATTTATAGCGGCACAAGAAGACTAATTACTAATTATTAATTTTTAATTATTAATTAGTATATCCCTTCTTTCCTTCTCATTTCTTCAACGAAGTCATATCCAAATGATAGCTTCTTCGCCAGCGGCGCCTTCTTATCTATCATTCGCCAGAATGGAGTGATCTTTTTAATTGGAGTGCCATTCTGGTATTGCTCATATGCCAGTTCACTTACGATCCTCAGGAAAATCCCTGAAGTGATCGGGCATGTAAATTCAGCATTGAACTCAGCAGCGAGATCCTTTCGCATTTGTTGCAAAGAAGTGTGTTGCCCTTTTGGGATTTGTCTTACATAATCATCCACCAGCTTTGGCGTGGCAATGAGCATTTTGCTGCCTTCGGGTATGTCGGCGAACTTTTTATCAGTGATCTCGACTTTCGGCTCCAGGTTTACGTTGAATTTCTCCAGCCAGGTTTTCTTTGCCATGGTAAGGGCTTTGCTCAAAGTTGCTGAGAAAAGTGCAAATAGCTGCTAACCTGCATCAACAGCCGGGTAAGTTGACTAAAGTTCTGAACGCTGAAGAGTGCGACGCAACGGAAGCTGAACAGATATTTGCCAGCCGGCTACACAAACCTGCTCATTTTCAATAGATTTTGACTGGCTGTCAGGAAAAAGAACACCTTTCGTCAGTAGTAACATTGGTGGAAAAGTCAAAAAAGCAGGTATTACTGATTGGATTTAAATTTGACATCCTGATTAACACTTAAAATATATATTATGGCTTTAGAGTTTACAGATGCGAACTTCCAGAATGAAGTTTTAGAAAGCGATAAATTGAACGTTATTGATTTTTGGGCTGAGTGGTGCGGACCTTGCCGCGCTATCGGGCCGGTTATTGAAGAATTGAGCAAAGAATATGAAGGCAAGGTGAAAATAGGTAAGGTGAACGTGGATCATAATCCGAGCGTGAGCATGAACTATGGCATCACTTCTATTCCTGCGATCCTTTTTATTAAAGGTGGTAAAGTGGTAGACAAGCAGATAGGTGCTGTGCCTAAATCTGTACTGGACAAGAAGATACAATCTCATTTATAAGAGAAGAAGAGGTTAGTAAGTTAAAGTCCTGCCAATGGCGGGACTTTTTATATGCAGCAATGCACCCATTTTAGTTATCTTACTCACCTTTGCAAAACATGCTTCGCCACCTGCTGATTTTTATATTGATCGTTATTGCACATCGTGCTGCCGCACAGCAAAGCATCTGGGCCTTGGGAGCAGGTGCCTCTGCGAACGATAAAGGCAAAAGCATTGCAACAGATTCCCAGGGTAACATATATGTGATAGGAAGTTTTGCCGGTGATTCAGTTGATTTTGACCCGCACCCCGTAGATACATTAATTCTTCGCCCTGTTGGAGATGAAGACCTGTTTATAGCCAAGTACACGCCCGCAGGAAATATTATCTGGGCTTTCAACATCGGCGGAAATCTCACTGATGCTGCTTTAGGTATTACACTGGACGATAACAACAACATCTACATCACAGGATATTTTCGAGACTTTGTTGATTTCAATCCCGATCCACTCACCAGTAATGTCTTGTTCAGTAATGGCGATGGTGGTTTGGATCTTGGATATGGCGGTGACATTTTTGTTGCCAGCTATGATGCCAACGGTAATTATCGTTGGGCATTCAACATTGGTGGATCTTCATTGCAGGATTCGGGAGGAGATGTTTTATATGATGGGCAGGGCCATATTTATATAGCGGGGTATTTCAGTGGAACAGCAGTTGATTTTAATCCTTCTCCCGCTTACACTCTATTGAACAGCCAGACAGGCGGTAAAATGTTCCTGGCAAAATATACCACCAATGGCGCTTTAGTACGGGCATTTAACATAGGCTCGGGCGGAAATGCAGATGAAACACCAAGGAAACTGGCTAAGGATGCACAGGGAAATATTTATGTTACCGGTTTCTTTCAAAGTGACTTTATTGACTTTGATCCGGGACCCGGGAATGCATATTTAACCTCGCATGGATCATATGATATCTTCCTGGCCAAATATGATTCAACATTCAATTACCACTGGGCCTTCAATATTGGAACAGATGGCATTGAGAGCGGTTGGGATGTAGATGTTGATGCGGCCGGTAATGTCTATATCGGCGGGTATTTCCAGGGCTTCAATGTAGATTTCAACACGGGCCCAGGCACAAATAATTTAAATGCTGTAGGAGGAATTGATGCTTTTGTTGCGAAGTATAATAGTAATGGGCAATATCAATGGGCTTTCAATATCGGAGGTCATGCAAGGGAAGAGGTTTTCTCACTCGATGTGCAGGGAAATGAATTGGTAGTTACCGGTTTTTATCTCAGCGACTCTATTGATATCGATCCTTCATCCTCAGTGAAATATTTAAAGAATTATGGAGGGGGAGATATTTTCATAGCCAAGTATGATCTTAACGGAGCTTTCAAATGCGGTTTTCATGTTGGCAGCAACAAACTCGATATAGGCCAGGATGTGTGGTTACTTGATAATGGAGAAGTGTATCTCACCGGATCTTACCAAGGCAGCAATACTGATTTTAACCCGTCATCTGGTGTGACAGCAATTAGCAGTATCGGCAATGAGGATTATTTTCTAACGAGATACAATTGGATCAGCACCCCACCTAACGGAACTTTGATCGGAGGCATCAATTGTGAAGGCTTTCCTGCTATGCTAACCTTTAATGCAACCTCAGGCATAGGCCCGTTCGAATTAGAATTAACTGACGGAACTAATACATATCATATTACGAATGTTCAAAGCGGGGTTCCATTTGTAATTAGTAATAATCTTACCGCTACTACCACATTCCAGTTATTAGCAATTGGAAACGATAATCAGTGTGCAGCAGCATTATCAATTAATCAGTCAGCCACTATAACCGTAAGGCCTAAACCCCAGGCTAGTTTTACAGTTAGCGATCTATGTGAAACAGATCCTGTTTCGATTACTCTAAATGCCTTAGCTGGTACTGATCCTTTTCAGATAACACTTACTGATGGCGCTCAAAACTGGACTTTAAATAATGTTTTAAGCGGATCACCTTTTACTATACCAGCCAGCTTTGCTGCCTCAACAGTATTAGCAGTGAAAAATGTAACAGATGCAAATGGATGCGGACGGGATTCTTTATTTGGGCAGGACTCTATTCATCTTACCATCAAACCTTCGCCGCAAGGCATTTTTGAAGGGAACTTGGTTTGTAATGTTGGAGATGGATTAGTAAAGTTTACTGCTTCCCGCGGAACCGGCCCCTTTAATATTCAATTCACACAGGGCACACATACATTTTCAATTAATAATTATACTTCCGGGGCTCCTGTTTTAGTTAGCAATAATCCGGGGGCAGATACCACGTACACTTTATTACGCGTAACAGGCAGTAATGGATGTGTTCGCAATGTAGGGTTCAACCAGGCTGTTGCAAAAGTTGAAGTGAATACCATTTCCGTTGCAGCTTCTTCAATCACCGCATCAAAAACAAATATCTGCGAGGGAGAAAATATTACTCTTCAAATTAACGGAGGAAGTTTGGGTTCAAGAGCAAAGTGGCTCCTGTATGCTGATGCATGTGGAACTAATAAGATGGATTCTACTATTACAAACAGCTTTTCTATTCAGCCGTTACAGACAACAACTTATTTTATAAGAGCAGAAAATAATTGCGACACCACCTTGTGCAGAGCGATTTCCATCACCGTCAATAAGATCCCACAGCTACATATTGCATCAGCACCTGAGGTTTGCGATAATGATCAGCCTTTGCAGATCACGCCGCCTATTGTTACGAACAATGTTCAAGGCATAGGAGTTTTCACAGGAAGTGGCGTTAGCCCAACAGGTATGTATTCTCCTGCATCTGTAAATACGTTAAGCTCGTTGCTTACTTATACATTTGTTTCAGATGCAGGATGCTCCGCCGCTGTTCAGCAGATCATTAATATAAAAACTTCACCCAGGGTTAATTCGGGTTTAGATAAAACAATACTGGTTGGAGGAAAAACTTTACTGGAAGCAACTATCTCAGGTGCCACGGATTCTGTAAGGTGGACTCCAGATTATTTTCTTCAGTCAGGTAATTCTCTTATTACTGCTGCAAATCCTGATAAGAATACGATTTATACATTATACGCCTATGGCACTAACGGTTGTATTGGAAAAGACGAAGTACAGGTGAATGTTGCTATGAACGTGGCCATTCCAAATGTGTTTTCTCCAAATGGAGATGGGATAAATGATAATTGGTCTATCCCCTATCTTGAAACTTACCCGAATTGCCGGGTATCTGTGTATAACAGGTATGGAAATATTGTATATAAAAGTTCGGGGGTATACCAACCCTGGAATGGAAAAATAAAAGGCAAAGATGCTCCCGCTGGAACATATTACTACTTAATTGAACCAAATATCAATCAGCAAAAATATACCGGCTGGCTGCTGTTGGTGAAGTGATTTAATTTACTTTGCAGCGCATGTATTTAAAAGATCAGTTCATACAATTAGGAAAAAATATTCTGATCCGCTTTCCCAAAAAATCGCTAAGGTTTGTTGAATACATAAAAGAATTCAATCAATTTAAAAAGCAAAATGATGGACGATTCAGGGTTGATCTCAAAGATTCTTACCCTTGTTTAACGGATAAGATCCGCACCACGCCCTTTGATCAACATTATACTTATCATCCTGCATGGGCAGCGCGAATTCTTGCTAAAACAAAACCGGAGTATCATACAGATTTTTCATCTATACTTTACTTTGGAACAATGCTATCTGCGTTTATACCGGTAAAGTTCTATGACTACCGCCCCGCTGAAATTAAACTGTCTGATTGGGAAGGTGGTTTTGCGGATCTTTGCAATCTCTCCTTTCCTGATAATACTTTACCTTCTATTTCCTGCATGCACACTGTTGAACATGTAGGATTAGGTAGATACGGTGATGCACTGGATGCAGAAGGCGACAAAAAAGCTATCTCAGAATTGATAAGGGTCACTAGGAGAAGCGGAGATATTCTGTTTGTAACCCCGGTTGGAAAACAACGTATAGAATTCAATGCTCATCGCATTTATAGTTATCACTTAATATTGCAATTATTTGAAGGCTGTAAGTTGATGGAGTTTTCATTGATACCCGATGAAGGTGGTTTGATTGAAAATGCCGATCCTGTGCTGGTGGAAAAACAACATTATGGCTGCGGATGTTTCTGGTTTAAAAAGAATTGATATGGGTATTGTGTCAAAACTACTTCGTTATACTCCCTTTTATAGTTTATATAAATCTAAATTGAAATCCAAGGCTGAAAAGGAACACCGCGAATCAGAAGAAAGACTGCTTCCTAAAAGGATTTCATTTTATAAAAGATTTATTAACGAGGGCGATCTCGTATTTGATGTAGGCGCCAATGTAGGTAACCGTATTGAAGCTTTCCTGCAATTAAACGCGGAAGTCATTGCAGTGGAACCTCAGCCATCCTGTGTAATTATTTTACAGCAAAAATTTGGTAATAAGATCACCGTTGAGCCAGTTGGTTTAAGCGATATACCCGGTGAACTAACGATGCATCTTGCAACTGACTCAACCGTTTCTTCTTTCAATACCGAGTTCATTCAAAAAACAAAACAGCGATTCAAAAGCAGTGAATGGAATCGGGAGATCAAAGTACCTGTTACTACACTTGATAAACTCATTGCAAAACATAGACTTCCTGGCTTCTGCAAAATAGATGTAGAGGGATTTGAATTACAGGTACTCAAAGGCCTCTCATCCCCCATTCCCTACTTATCGTTTGAATACTGTGTGCCTGAAATGACGGATTCAATGATCGGTTGTGCCAAACAACTTCACCAACTTTCACCCTCTGGCTTATTCAATTATAGTATTGGAGAAACAATGGAATTAGCATCGCACGAGTGGATAAGCTTAGAAAAGTTTATACATTTAGCACGTTCAACCCAATTTACAAACACCTTATTTGGTGATATATACTTCAAAAGTTGATTATGTTCAAGGTAGGTACAACAAATGAACAAGACCGCATTCACTGGATCGAAAAAACCCTGAAAGCAATTCCTAAAGGATCAAGAATTCTAGATGCAGGTGCAGGTGAATGCCGGTTTAAAGAATATTGCTCCCACTTACAATATGTTTCACAGGATTTTGGCCAATATACCGGAACAGGTAATGTTGGTTTACAAATGGGTAGTTGGGATAATAGTAAGCTGGATATTGTTTCAGACATTACAGCTATTCCTGTAGAAGATGCATCTTTTGACGCCGTAATGTGTATTGAAGTGCTGGAACACGTACCTGATCCTGTAGCTGCAATAAGAGAACTAAACCGGGTATTGAGACCCGGAGGCTTCTTAATTATAACGGCACCTTTTAATAGCGTTACACATTTTGCACCCTATCACTTCGCGAGTGGTTTAAGTAAATTCTTTTATGAGCATCACTTAAAAGAAATGGGATATGATATATTAGAACTCAAGCTGAATGGCAACTATTATGAGTTTGTAGCGCAGGAACTCCGTAGAATAAAACGGGTAACCAAAGATTATTCAAGTGGGTATAATCTTTTTGACAGGATATGGGTTCATTGCTGCTTACTTGTATTACAAAAATTGAGTAAACGAAATAAGAGGTCTGAAGAACTACTTTGTTATGGAGTATTTCTTTTCGCAAGGAAGAAATAACACCCATTACTCATCTTAATGAACAATCACCTAAGTGGTGTAATATCTCGCAGCACTATTCAAGGAAGCCTATGCGTGGTATATAACAAAAGCTTATACATAGTTAGATTTAGGGTACTTTCCTGCCAGCAACTATATTTGCCAACATTAAAAGAGCAATATGTCGGTGGTTATTGTTACTGGTTCTACAGGTTTAATAGGCAGTGAGTCTTCAAAGTTCTTTCTGGAAAAGGGATTCGATGTTGTTGGAATTGATAACGACATGCGGTCTTATTTCTTTGGGTCGGGAGCTTCCACGCAAAAGAACGTGAAGAAATTAGAAGCGTTTAAAAACTATACACACTACAACACCGATATCAGGAATTATGACGAGATCAAAACGATCTTTGAAAAATTTGGAGATAACATTTCGTTGATCATTCATACAGCTGCACAACCCTCTCATGATTGGGCAGCGAAAGAACCTTTCACCGATTTTTCGGTAAATGCAAATGGCACCCTCAATCTTTTAGAAGCCACCAGGCTGTATTGCAATGAAGCTGTTTTCATTTTCACCAGTACAAATAAAGTGTATGGCGATCTGCCAAACTATCTTCCTTTAATAGAAACTGAAACCAGGTGGGAAGTGGACCCCTCCCATCATTATGCGAAGGACGGTATCAATGAGTCAATGAGTATCGATCAATGCAAGCATAGTTTATTTGGCGCCAGTAAAGTAGCTGCCGATGTATTGGTGCAGGAATATGGAAGATATTTTGGAATGAAGACTGCTATTTTCAGGGGTGGTTGTTTAACAGGGCCTGCTCATTCGGGTGCTGAACTGCATGGCTTTTTATCTTATCTCGTTTTATGTGCTGTGAACAATAAGCCGTATACCATCTTCGGTTATAAAGGCAAACAGGTAAGAGATAATATTCACAGTAAAGACCTGGTAAACGCATTCTGGCTTTTTTATAATCAGCCAAGGGTGGCAGAAGTTTATAATATTGGTGGAAGCAGGCACAGTAATATCTCTATCCTCGAAGCGATTGATATGATTGCAAGATTAGGCGGAGGCAAAGTAAATTATACGGTGAGTGATAATGCAAGGATAGGAGATCACATCTGGTATGTAAGTGATGTAAATAAATTCATGCAACACTATCCCGGATGGAAATACGAGTACGACATGGAATCTACATTAAAGGAAATGATCGCTGTTGCTAAACTGTAAAAATGGTAATAGTAAAACTGCAAGGCGGGTTAGGGAACCAAATGTTTCAATATGCGGCTGGCAAAGCACTGGCAGTAAAGTACCAGACATCATTAAAATGCGATCTAAACTTCTTACTCGACCGAACATTACACAATGTTGTATTCAGAGATTATGATCTCGATATATTTCCGAATATTTCTTTTCCGCCTGCAAACGACGCTGAGATCAGGTCTTTAACCCAGAAAAGCAATATTGATCTCATCAATCGCATTATCAGGAGGACGATCGGCATACAGAGCTATTATAAAGAGCTGAGTTTCGCATATAACAAAAACTTTGAAAAACTACCATCCAGTGTGTATTTGAATGGATACTGGCAAAGCGAAAAGTATTTTAAGTCCATTGAAGCCGATATAAGAAAAGATTTTTCTTTCGCTCCTTTTACTGTTAGGGACAATAATGACTTGAAACAACAGATACTGTCAACTGATTCCATTTGTTTGAACGTAAGAAGAGGTGATTTTGTCAATCATTCCGGCTCCGCAAGTACGCACGGCTTTGTTGGTTTACAGTATTACACCGACGGAATGAATCTATTGAACAGTAAGATCAACAATCCCCATTATTTTATTTTCTCGGATGATGTAGAATGGTGCCGCGATAATCTTAAGATAGAAAAAGCTGTTACGCTGGTAGATCATCACCATGCCGGAAAAAAGTTTGCAGACTACTTACAACTAATGACAGCTTGTAAACACTTTCTTATCCCTAACAGCAGTTTTGCATGGTGGGCCGCATGGCTGAGTTTGAATGAAAGTAAAATTGTAGTGGCACCTAAAAAATGGTTTGCTGACCCCTCCTACGATACCAGCGACGTACTTCCTTCGTCATGGATTCGAATTTGAACTCACCCTACAGTTCAGTCGCTACGTCATTGGCTTATACCTGGTTTACTGAAATTCCTGGGATAACAGGGAGATATTCCGGCCTTGTATCGGCTACATTTAAAACAAGAGGCGACCCAAGGCCAAAGTTGAACCTTTCCCGGAGCCCTACCATTCGCATTATAACTGGCCTTTCTGTATAAACAATTATAACAATAGAAAATTGTATTATGGTTGATAAATATAAACACGCATGATGGTAATCGTGAGTCATGTTTAACCAATGTAATTCTAAGCTGTAAAACCATTTACTTCCCACTAAAGGTTGTAGTTTAGTTGAGATACTACATACTTATCATCAACCCCAAACCCATGCAACAGACCTTACAAAACTTTCAATTTGCTACCCAATTCTACGATCACCAGCATCTTGATCTGGTAATTAAATACTACGATCATCGTTACGAACAGGGCTATATGGAAGAATGGCCCGAAAATCAAAAACGCAAAATGCTGGATGTACTGCAATCCTTGAATTTGCCGAATACAGGAACCCTTCTCGACTTTGGATGCGGTAATGGTGTATTCACAAACCTATTACAAACGTCATTACCGGGATGGAAGATATTTGGAGTAGATGTAAGCCCTTTAGCAATTTATAACGCTTCTAAGAAATATCCTGGGTGTACTTTTTTCACTGTAGATAAGATGAGTGAATACAGTCATTTCTTTGATTTTGTTTTCAGTCATCATGTTTTAGAACATGTTACCGATATTGAACAAACCATAAATGATATTGATTCTTATGTGAAGCCAGGAAGTTATCAATTGCACATACTTCCTTGCGGTAACCCGGAAAGTTTTGAATACAAACTCTGTTTATTACATAAGAACGGTATAGAAGATGAAAAAGGAAGTCGCTTCTTCTTTGAAGATGACGGTCATTTAAGAAGACTAACTTCTTCTCAACTCACTAGTTATTTTGCACAAAAAGGATATGCACTTAAAAAGCAGTTTTATGCCAATCAATACTACGGAGCACTTAACTGGATCTCTAAATCTTCACCCCGCTTTGTTAAGAAGATCACTGATCCTTGCTTTGCAATAGATGAAGCACATAAGCAAAAGATCTTGGCAGCCAGAAAGCAACTGCTCAAATCAACATACATACAATATCCGTATTCTAAATATTGGCAGATCAAAACCAAGTGGAATAAAAATTTAAGTGATAAGCTTAAACTGATGCTGTTGTTGATCCCCGCTTACCTAAGCAAACCAACTTATATGCATTATGAGAAGCTTGCTTTAAAAGAATGGAATGAACGAAAAGACGATCCACGTGGAAGTGAAATGTATTTATACTTTGAAAGACCACAAGCAAAGAAGCCGGAGTAAACCCGGCTTCATTTTAATGACTAACATTCTCCACAGCTTTTGGATCATGTTTATGTCGAAATAGTATCTTGAACAATATGGCAACAACTAAAGCATATGCAGCAAATGCTAACCATATGCTATGCCAGTCTCTATCACCATTCGGTAAAGTATAATAAGCATCGATCACTTTTCCACTGATCATACTTCCCAGGAAAGCCCCTGCTCCATTGGTCATCATCATAAACAATCCTTGTGCACTAGACCTGATACTGGAATCTGTAGTGGTTTCAACAAATAAAGAACCCGATATGTTAAAGAAATCGAATGCCATTCCATATACAATACATGAAAGAATGATCATCCACAAACCTTCTGCGGGATCTCCATAAGCAAACAAACCAAATCTCAATACCCATGCGATCATAGAAAATAACATGACCTTTTTGATGCCAAATCGCTTTAAAAAAAATGGGATTGTGAGGATGAAAAGCGTTTCCGATATCTGGGAAATGGACATGATAATAGTTGAATATTTCACTACAAAAGATTCTGCTCCATATTCAGGCATCTTCTTAAAGTCATCCAGGAAAGTATCGCCATACATGTTGGTTAACTGCAACGCTCCTCCTAGTAACATAGAGAAAATGAAGAACAGGGCCATTTTATATTTTCCAAATAAGGTGAACGCTTTTAAACCTAGTTGTTCAACCATACCCGCATTCTTCGAAATAGATTTTTGAGGCGGGCATTTAGGTAAGGTGAAAGCAAATAAACCTAAGGCTATAGCAGCACTCGCTCCAATCAGAAATTGGTTGGCATTCTTATTACTTTCTGTAAGATTGGTTATCCACATCGCCGCAATAAATCCCACAGTTCCCCAAACCCGTATCGGTGGAAATACTTTAACTACATCAAAGCCTTCTCTTTTTAATATCGTATAAGCGATAGAATTTGATAAAGAGATAGTTGGCATATAGCAGATCATTGCCGCAAAAATTACATAGTACAATGTGTCGGCATCTGTCACCTGCGGAACGAAGAACAAAACAATTCCATAAAAAATGTGCAAAACCCCATATAGCTTCTCTGCATCTATCCATTTATCAGCGATGATCCCGGTAAGTGCCGGCATGAACAAAGATGAAAGCGCAAGCGTTGAAAAGATCGCCCCGAACTTTGCCCCGGCATTCTCTACCGAAGCCATCGGGCTGTTAAAGAAATATGTTGCGATAGTTATCAGCCATGCTCCCCATACAAAAAACTGCAGGAAGCTCATCACCGTTAGGCGAAACTTGATATTCATATAGCCGTTAGTTTAAGTGGTAAATTAAAAAGCTTTCCTGTAAGCGGCAGTAATCTTTATCAACAATGTGCATTATTCGCTTTCAAAAGTGATGTCATCGCTGTCCAACAATTCTCTTTCGATCTCTTCCATTTGCACAATATCCCATGCCTCACTTTCTGTAGGAGTGAAATTCAGAAAATCAAGCAGCTCTAATTCATCGAACTTTTGCTCAAGTTCTTTGCTCATCCCGCACACAACAAACGAAGCATTCCTTTCGTAAAAATTTTGTTGCAAAGAAGTGATAGACGATGCAGCTTCGTCGTCTAGCGAATTCACTTCCTGCAAATTCAACACTACATTTTTTGTCTGTTGTTCAAGATATTGACTGCAGGAATAGGTAAGTTCTTCTGTCATATTAGCAGACAAATGTGTTTCATTCGGAGTAACTACAGTGAATTTCTCTTTGGTCTCATATTTGACTTCCATTCTTATTCTTTGAACATTAACACTCTGTGCATATTGCACAAATCGATGGCTCAAAAATATTCGTTATTATTGTACAACTACTAAATATTAATATGGATAATAATTTTTCCGCCCAGGTGAAAGAGATCATTTCGTTTAGCAGGGAGGAAGCGTTACGGCTGGGAAATGATTTTATAGGAACAGAACACCTTTTACTGGGCCTCATCAGGGAAGGCGAGAACACGGCCATCAAAGTGCTCAAACAACTCAACATAGATCTTTACGAATTGCGTAAAGAAGTAGAACTTGCCGTGAAGGATAAAACTGGAAAGAATATTGCTAACATAAACAGTCTGCCGCTTACTAAGCAGGCCGAGAAAGTGATCAGGGTAACTGTACTTGAAGCAAAGGCGATGAAAAGTCCCCTTGTAGAAACAGAACATCTGATGCTTTCCATCCTTAAGAACAAGGAAAATATTGCAACTCAAATCTTAAATCAGTTTGACGTGGACTACGATGTTTTCAGAAATGAACTTGGTATGGTAAAAAGCAATGACCCCAGAAGTGAATTTACCGATGACGATGACAATGATTTTGAAGATGAAAAGAAAAGTTATTCATCGCAATCAAAGGGTAAAGGCGCAGCGAAAAGTAAAACCCCTGTGCTCGACAATTTTGGCCGGGATATTACCAAGCTTGCAGAAATGGGGACTTTAGACCCTATTGTTGGTAGAGAAGAAGAAATCGAAAGGGTTTCCCAGATTCTTTCCAGAAGAAAAAAGAATAACCCTATCCTCATAGGTGAGCCAGGTGTGGGTAAAACTGCTATTGTGGAAGGTTTGGCTTTGAGGATCGTTCAGCGAAAGGTATCAAGAGTACTTTTTGATAAAAGAGTGATCAGTCTTGACCTCGCTGCTTTGGTGGCAGGTACAAAATACCGTGGCCAGTTCGAGGAAAGAATGAAAGCCATTATGAACGAGCTCGAGAAGAACAGGGATGTGATTCTTTTTATTGATGAGATACATACAATAGTTGGTGCTGGTGGAGCTTCCGGCTCTCTCGATGCATCTAACATATTTAAACCCGCTTTGGCTAGAGGTGAGCTCCAGTGCATCGGTGCCTCTACTTTGGATGAGTACAGAATGCATATCGAAAAAGATGGCGCTTTAGACCGCCGTTTCCAGAAAGTGATCGTTGATCCGCCAAGTGTGGAAGAGACCGTTCAGATACTCAGTAACATTCAAAGCAAGTATGAAGACTATCACAACGTGTCTTATTCAGAAGACGCGATAGAAGCTTGCGTAAAGCTGAGTGATCGTTATATGACTGATCGTTTGCTTCCTGATAAAGCGATCGATGTAATGGATGAAGTAGGTGCAAGAGTGCATTTGAAGAATATCAATGTGCCGCAAAACATTTTAGATCTTGAAAAGAAGATCGAAGATGTAAAGCAGGAGAAAAATAAAGTAGTAAAGAGCCAGCGTTTTGAAGAAGCTGCCTCTTTAAGAGATACAGAAAAGCGTTTAGGCGAAGAGCTCGAAAAAGCAAAAGCGCAGTGGGAAGAAGAAAGTAAACATAAGCGTTACCCGATAGATGAGGAAGCCATTGCTGAAGTGGTAAGTATGATGACCGGCATTCCTGTGAAGCGAATGGTGCAGGCGGAAAGTGATAAACTGCGCAAGATGAGCGAGGAGATGCGGGGAATGGTTGTAGGACAGGATGAAGCTATCCAGAAAGTGGTAAAGGCTATTCAGCGTAATCGTGTTGGCCTGAAAGATCCGAAGAAGCCAATAGGTACTTTTATCTTCCTCGGTCCAACTGGTGTTGGTAAAACAGAGTTGGCAAGAGCATTAGCAAGATATATGTTCGATTCTGAAGAGGCACTCATCAGGATTGACATGAGTGAATACATGGAAAAATTCACCGTATCGAGATTGATAGGTGCGCCTCCGGGTTACGTGGGCTATGAAGAAGGTGGTCAACTCACGGAGAAAGTTCGTCGTAAACCTTATAGCGTAATATTATTGGACGAGATTGAAAAAGCGCATCCGGATATTTACAACATTTTGTTACAGGTATTGGATGATGGACAGTTGACCGATGGCTTAGGGAGAAAAGTGGATTTCAAGAATACACTCATCATCATGACATCTAATATTGGCGTTCGCCAGTTAAAAGATTTTGGTGAAGGTGTAGGTTTTGCAACTGCTAATCGCCTGGCCACACAAGATGAGCAGAACAAAGCAGTGATCGAAAAAGCTTTGAAACGTACATTCTCTCCGGAATTTTTGAATAGAATCGATGATGTGATCATCTTCAACTCACTCTCTAAAGAAAACATCTTTGTTATCATTGACATATTGATGAAGGGAGTATTCAAACGCCTGAGTGCGCTTGGATTCACTTTAGAAATAAATGATGATGCAAAAGATTTCATCGCTGAGAAAGGCTACGATGTACAGTTTGGTGCTAGACCTTTGCATAGGGCAATACAGAAATACCTGGAAGATCCATTGGCTGAAGAGATCCTCAATCTGAACGTGAAGGAAGGTGATACACTTATCGCCGAACTTGATAAAGAAAATGAAAAGATCAGATTCAGATTAAAACCCGCAGGTGAAAAATCTAAAGAAGAAAAAAATGCCAACGCATAAGAGAATCCCGGTAAATAGCCGGGATTTTTATTTTATCTGGTTAATGACACTCAATTGATCCTGCAGGTGCAATATGCGGGCTTAAATATGGGATACCTAAGTTCAATCCACGTAATATCAGCAGTACTGCCACAGATGCTGCTACATAAGGTGTAAGTTTTCTTATCGTACTTCTTACCGGTACACTTATAAATAATCCCGCAAATGAAAGCATCATCATTAACGGTAAAGTGCCGAAGCCGAACGCAGCCATGAAACCAACACCATCTAATATATTGGTAGATGCTGCAGCACCTGCTATTGCTAGGTATACCATTCCACATGGCAAAAAGCCATTGGCTACACCGGTGATGAATAAGTTATGTAACGCTGATTTAGATAAAAATCTTGTAGTCAAATTCTGTATACTATTGTAATACTTCATTCCAAACCTGAATGTGGCAGAACGCTTTTGTATGGTAGATAAAATAAAATACAGCAGAATGATACTCCCGAGAACAATAGAGAATACCTGCTGAAATCCTCCTAAGTATACTTGCCTTCCAATAAAGCCAAACAATAATCCCAATAATGAATAACTAAAAACTCTTCCCAAGTTATATAACAACACCCCTAAAACTTTATTAGCAGGTGATTGTTTGTGAATAGGTAAAGCCAATGCCAATGGTCCACACATGCCAATACAGTGAAAGCTGGAGATAAGCCCCAGTCCAAAACCTGTTATGATGAACTCCAATGTCATTATTTAACTGATATATATTCTCTGTAGTAATACTGCTTAGTGTCTGCCGTGAACTGAAGCTTCAGTTCATAATTATCTTTTGCAAATTCAGATTCACCGAATACCATTGCACCATTCTCCATTTTCAATGGAACTCTTTTATCATTAGCTGCTTTTGTTTTGCAATAGAACCATGCTTCTCCTTCAACAGTTTTAGCTTGCAGGCTTTGTGGAAGTTGGATCTTCACTACTCCATTCTCCTGCACCAACGTAATGTTACCTGCAGCAGAAGCATTGGCAGCGCCGTCAATCTTATCCTGGTAGCGAAGCTCTTCTTTGTAATAATCTTTTGTAACCAGTTCAAATTTTGTGGTCATTGCTTTGTACACTAATGTACCTATCAACATTGCGAAGCCGATAAAAACAAAAACCAGTTTGTTACCCCAACTCATAGTACGTGTTTTGTGCTGAGTAGAATTGTTTCTGCTGAAGTGTGCGACGCAACAGAAGTATCATTTATATTCTACAGCTTGTTCAATAATTAATTTATTGGCCCTAAGAAGTTTGTTTTAACAACAGCGATCTTCTTATCACCTTCATATAATGCCAGCTTCAATTTTGTTTTTCTTTCAGTGATCATCTTCTTAGGCAACACCACGAAGAATGATCCTGTCCCTTGCCCTTCTTTGGCAACAGGTATGTATTTATTACCTATCAGTTCAACTTTGCCTGCTTCATTTTCCACTTTGATTGTAAGAGGAATAGGTTTGTTTGTCTTGTTAACCATTTTAATGTTATACAGATTACTTACGCTATCAATGCCCCTTTCCTGGTACAAAATACCTGGCGTTCTCATCACCGTGGCATCAATATCTTTTCTTGTAATAAGAATAACGGAAAGTGCAATTAACACTAGAGAACATAAACCTGTATACAATTTCATTCTCGTTGTGTAACGAAGCTTTTCACCCTTTTCAATTGTATTTTCAGAGGCGTAACGAATAAGGCCAGTTGCCTTATTTATCTTTTCCATCACGGCATCACATGCATCGATACAAGCTGTGCAACCCACACATTCCATCTGCAAACCATTCCTGATATCAATTCCTGTAGGACAAACAGTCACGCATTGAAAACAATCGATACAATCGCCTAATGGCTCTTCTGTCTTCTTTTTAAAATTTCCTCTCGGCTCGCCTCTCTGGTAATCGTACGCAACGATCACAGAGTTCTTATCCATTAATACACTTTGCAGTCTTCCGTAGGGACAAACAACCGTACAAGCCTGCTCCCTGAAAAATGCAAACACGCCATAGAAAACACCACTGAAAGCAAGTAACGAAGCGAAGCCAACAAAATGTTGCGAAACAGGCTCTGTAATGATCCTCTCTAATTCATCTACACCTATTATATAGGCAAGGAAGTAGTTACTCACGATAAATGCCAGGATGAAGAACACAATGTGTTTACTCCCGATCTTCAAAATCTTTTCGCTATTCCAGTGTGCTTTCGCTAAACGTTTTTGCTCGTTTGCTGAACCAACGATCCAATACTCCACTTTCCTGAACATCATTTCCATGAAGTTGGTGTGCGGACATATCCATCCGCAAAACAATCTTCCGAAAGCTGCAGTGAATAAAACAATGAACAGGATAAAAGCGATCATTGCCAAACCGAAGATGAAAAAATCCTGGGGCCAGAAAACTTTTCCGAAGATGATGAACTTAGGCTCTGTTACATTGAAGAGAAACAAAGGCCTGTCGTTTACCTTAATAAATGGAAGCCCAAAGAACAATACAAAGTAGATATAACTTAACCATGTACGTATAGAATACAATTTACCTTTAGGCTTTGCAGCATAGACCCATTTGCGGTTACCTTGCTCGTCTACCGTTGCAATGCGATCTCTGAAATCGGTTGTTGTATGTGTGTTGGTTGTTTTCATCTCTAATCTCTGCTATTAATGCAATGCAGCGATCTTCTTTGTAGAATCTGCTGCATTAGGAGAAGCATCATCTTTATATAATTCGCCTTGTGGCTCTTTCGCTGCGGCTACCTTTGCTCCTTTAATAGATTTAATGAAACTTGCTACCTGTGCGATCTCTTTCGGTGAAAGTTGATCTTTCCATGCCAACATTCCTTTCTCAGGCACACCATACTTGATGGTCTTGAACACACTGTTGATAGATCCGCCATGCAACCAATAGTCATCTACCAGGTTCGGTCCTACAGTGCCACCACCGTCAGATGCATGGCATGGAGCACATTTTTGAGAGAAGATCACCTGGCCTGCCGCAACACCATCAGCCTCTAACATCTTCACTGTATTTTCATCTACTAGGTTACCGGCTTTAGCCAAATAAGCTTCTTTCTCTTCTTCAGCTTTTTGCATTTGAATTGCGTATTCTTCAGTACTTAACGGAGCCGTTTTACTTACATGATATCTCCATAAATAAATTCCTGCGAAGATGATACAGATATAAAAGCTATATAACCACCATGGCGGAAGGCGATTGTCGAGTTCTTTTATTCCATCGTAGTTGTGATCTAGCTCAATGTCGGATTCTTCTTTCATTGACTTAAAGCTGTTGATCTTCATCCACCATATCTTCAGCTTATTATCTTTTACAACCAATGGTTCAATGCCAGCAATGACAGAAAGTTGTTTTTCTTTAGCAAGTAATCTTTGCAGGAAATAAAGCAAACCAAATATGATGATCAGCTCCACTCCTATTACAGTCATCAATGAATAAAAAGCTACTTTAGATAAACCGCTAATCGTATTTACAACTACCTCCTTTGTTTCTGCAGGAGCATCCGCCGCAAACACGCTACAACTTATCAATGTCAAAGCAATCACCGACACTGCTTTCAAAGGAACTGACTGATTATTCCTATTCGCTTCTTTCCAACGCTGCATATACATTTGAGCTGCTCCCAAAACCACGTGAGCTAGTAACCCGATCACTAACAACAATCCAACGATCACAACAAGCAGAATAACTGCCAGCGGATTATCTAACGCCGATGGCTTGGGAGGACCAGCTGCAAACGCTACACCAGGAGCAATTGCGGCAGACGCAATCGCCACCCCTTTTAACCAAATGTTTTTATTTCTCAAAAGACTATTCATAGTGTTTTGTTTAAGGGTTATCAATTATCGAGTGGTAACCTGTTTATTTCGTCAATCATTTTTTTATCAGCCTTCCATGCCCATAGCGTCATTACTATAAAGAAGGTGAAGAATATCATGAATGATCCCATCGCGTATACATCTACACCTGTGATCGATTCTAAATAGTTTATGAATTTCATTTTCTTGTTGTATTAGTCTGCTTGTTATATTATTTTAGTTCTGCCACTTGCTTCTTTTCACCTTTGATATCTGTACCCACTCTCTGCAGGTAAGCGATCAATGCAACTATCTCAGCATCTGCAGCAGTCTCGATCTTATCCCTTTTTAGGTTTGTTTTGATCTTATTAGCCTGTTGCATCAGGTCTGCGTTTGCTTTTGCATCATATCCTTCAGGATAAGGAACACCTAACGTTTGCATTGCCCTGATCTTCGCTCCTGTAACTGCTGTATCAATCTTATTATCCAGTAACCATGGATAGTTTGGCATTATCGAACCGGGGCTGATGATCCTTGGATCCATCATATGATTGTAGTGCCAGCTATCAGGATACTTACCACCAATCCTTGCTAAGTCCGGCCCTGTTCTTTTACTTCCCCACTGGAACGGATGATCGTACACAAACTCACCTGCTTTACTATACTCACCATACCTTGCTACTTCATCTCTGAAAGGACGTACCATTTGGGAGTGACAGGTATAACAACCTTCTCTTACATAAATATCTCTACCCTGTAACTCTAGCGGAGTATAAGGCTTCACCGCTGCAATAGTTGGAATGTTGCTCTTCACTAAGAAAGTAGGAACGATCTCGAGAATACCACCAATGGCAACAGCAATCAAACTAAACACTAACAACTGCACTGGTCTTCTTTCAATCCATCTATGCCAGTGTTCTTTACCATGTGCAACGATCACCTTTGGTAATGGTGCAGCTTCAGCAGCTTCATTGGCAACAAGTTTACTTTTCGCGACTGTTTTATAGATGTTATAGATCATCATGAACACACCTACTAAATACAGTGTACCACCAAGACTTCTTGTTACATACATCGGGATAACGTTCGTAACCGTTTCAAGGAACTGGAATTTCAAAGTACCTTCTTCAGTGAATGTCTTCCACATAGTCGCCTGCGCAAATCCTGCCCAATACAGAGGCACTGCATACAGCACAATACCAATCGTGCCGATCCAGAAGTGATTTGTAGCAAGCTTCTTAGAGTATAATTGTGTATTAAATATTTTCGGAATGATCCAGTACAACACACCAAACGTTAAGAAACCATTCCAGCCAAGTGCACCAACGTGTACGTGGGCAATTGTCCAGTCAGTAAAGTGTGAGATCGCATTCACATTTTTCAAACTCATCATCGGTCCTTCAAAAGTTGCCATACCATAACAAGTGATCGCAACTACCATGAACTTAAGAATCGGATCTTCTTTTACTTTATCCCATGCACCTCTTAACGTGAACAATCCATTCAGCATACCACCCCAGCTCGGTGCGATCAGCATCACGCTGAACACAACACCTAAGCTTTGCGCCCAATCTGGTAATGCGGTATATAACAAGTGGTGCGGACCAGCCCAGATATAAATAAATATC